>CAYVAM010000020.1:0-19447 GCA_964449275.1 uncultured Anaerolineales bacterium | reverse complement strand
AACGCATCGCGGCGCTCATCAAGGAAATCGACGTGACTCCCGCCGAGACCTACACCGTAAGGCTCATTCCCCTGAAGCACGCCGACCCCCAGCAGGTGGAGGACCTGCTGGACTTGGTCTTCCTGACGAGTTCGCGGCGGCGAAGCCAGTGGGGCTCCAGTTCAAGCCGTGTGGCCCCCACGCTGGTCATCCAGGCGGACGTCGATGCCCACATGCTCGTCGTGCACGCCGACGATGAGACCTTTGCCAAGGTCAAGGCGCTGGCCGAGCAGTTGGATGTCGCCAGTGCCGGGGCGCGGGGCGAGCCGACGCTCATCCCCCTGAAGTTCGCCCAGGCCGCCAGCCTCGCCGCGGCCGTGGGCCAGGCGTTCGAGACGCCGCGAGGACGCCGCACCAGTTCGGCAGACACCGTCACGGTCGTGGCCGAGCCGGTCTCCAACAGCCTGCTCGTGACCGCCGGCGAGGCGAACCTCCAGAAGGTCCGCGCCCTGGTCACCAAACTCGACGCCGAGAAGACCGCCGGCGTCCGAACCGAACTCATGCTTCTGAAGAATGCCCGGGCTGTGGAGGTCGCGCCCGTGCTCCAGCAGATGGTGCAATCGGCGGCCGCGCCTGCGACCGGCACAAGCACAAGCCGCTCGGGTCGGCGCACGGCGGGTGGGCAGCCGTCCGTTGTCGTCAGCGCCGACGCCGGGTCCAACGGCCTGGTTATCAGCGGCCCGTCCGCCGAGGTGGACAAGGTCATGAAGATGGCCACCAACCTCGACAAGGCCACCGGCGAGGTCGGCACGCCGCTCGTCAAGACGTACCCCATCAAGAACGCCGAGGTCCAGGTCGTCGTGACGGCCCTGAAGGAGATCTTTGCGTCGTCGTCCGGGGCCGGCGGCGCGAGCCGCTACGGCCGGTCCGCCGCGTCCGGCGCGACCGACGCCTCCCGCGTCACGATAACCGGCGACGAGGCCGGCCGGCTCGTCATCGTCTCGGCACCGGTCGAGAAGCACACACTCATCGCCAAGGTCATCGACGAGATCGACCAGGCGCAGAACGAGGACCAGGTCACCGTGAAGGTGTACCGCCTGGAACACGCCGACGCGACGGACGTGGCGTCGGCCCTTCAGTCGACGATGCAGAAGGGGGCCTCGTCGTCGGGCGGCGGCAGTTACTGGAGCCGCTGGTCGCGACAATCGACCACGACCGGGCAGGTCCGTATCAACGCCGACAGCAGTTCCAACTCGCTCATCGTCCGCGCCAGCGCCGAGGACCACGACCAGATCGCCAAACTCATCGAGCAACTCGACGTCGCCACGTCGGATCAGTACGCCGTGCGGACCATCCCGCTAACGAACGCCGACCCGACGGCCGTGGCACAGGTCCTGAACCGCGTGTTCGTAACGGGCGGGCAGCGGAGCAGCCGGAGCAGCCGGTACGGCTCCTACGGCATGAGCAGCAGCGGGCCGCGCTCGAACGTCGTCATCGAGGCCGACCGCGACGCGCGGATGCTGATGGTGCGGGCCGACGACGAGACCTTCAACAAGATCCGCGAACTGGCCACGCAACTCGACACGGCCAGCCCGGGCACCGTGACCGAACCCGTGCTGATTCCCCTGAAGTTCGCCCAGGCCTCCAGCGTCGCACCGGCCGTCAGCCAAGCCTTCCAGCCACAGCGAGGTACCGGGCGGACCATCGACCCGAACGATCTGGTGACCGTGGTGGCCGAGCCCGTCTCCAACAGCATCATCGTCACGGCAAACGCGAAGAACATGGAGAAGGTCAAAGACCTGCTGGGCAAACTCGACTCCGAAGCGACCGCCGGCGTGCGGTCCGAGATGCTCATCCTCGAGAACGCCAAGGCGGAGGACCTGGCGCCGGTGCTCGAAAAGATGGCCAAGTCCACGACCGCGACGACGACGGGGGCGAGCCGGTACGGCACGCGCGCCTCGACCGCCGGCCAACAGACCGTGACGGTCTCGGCCGAGAAAGGCTCCAACACGCTGGTCATCAGCGGGCCGTCGAGCGGCGTGGATAAGATCGTTCAGATGGCCAAGGACCTCGACAAGGCGACGACCTCCTCGGCGGCCATGGTCCGCGTGATTCCGCTCACGAACGGCGATGCGCCGAACGTAGCCGCAATGGTCCAGGACCTGTACCGGCAGCAGTACCAGATTGCGACGCGCGAGAAACGCAGCATCGACCCGCTCGCCGTCTCGTCCGACGCCCGCGCCAACGCCATCGTTCTGGCCACCAGCGACGAGATGTATAAGCAGGTCTCCGAGTGGGTGGCCAAGATCGAGGAGATGCAGCCGCAGCGCGGGGCACTGAAGATCATCACCCTCAAGCACGCCGACCCGACGGAGGTGGAGCAGGCCATCCAGCAGATCTTCGGCGAAGCGACGAGCCGCTCGGTAACGCCCGTCCGCAGAAGCAGCAGTACCCCGTCGTACCGCCCTCGCGGATCGCGTGGTGCGCCCGGGGCGACCGGCCGGCAGGGGCCGACGGGCGGCAAGGTCGAGACGACCGTCTTGCCGCAACAGCGCTCCATCCTTATCAACGCATCGGACGCGGATTACGAGATCATCAAGAAACTGGTCGAGGCGCTCGACGCCGCTGCGGCCGACGCAAAGCGCCAGTACAAAGTCTTCGCCCTCAAGAATACGAGCAACGTGCGAATTGCGACGGCGCTGACAGCCCTGTACCGCGCGGTGCCGGGCGCGGCAGCGCGGCCGGAGGACCAGGTGACCGTCACGGCGCTGGCCAACACGGACGCCGTGGTGATCTCGGCGACGGCCGAGAAGATGGAGGAGGTTGACCACCTGATCCAGCAACTGGACAAGGAGGAGGTCGCGCCGCAACTGGAGTTCCGCATCTACCCGCTCGAAAACGCCCAGCCGACGAAACTGATGCCGGTTCTCCAGCAGATGCTGAACCAGGTCCGCCAGATGCGCCCGGACGAGCCGATTAACGTCCAGGCCGACGAGCGGACCCGGTCGGTCATCGTGACGGCCCGAGGCCCGATGTTCGACCAGGTCGAGACCATCATCAAGGCGCTCGACAAGAAGCCCGCATTCGCCGAGACCGAGGTCCTCATCATTCCGCTCAAGCATGCCGACGCCACGCGGCTGGCAACCGTGCTGACCGAGATGTTGCGCCCGAGCGCCACGGCCCAGGTCACGCCCGAAGCACGGGCCCTACAGGAACAGGTCCGTCTGCTCAAGGTTCGCACCGCCGACGGCCGCGCCATCCCGGAACTCGACCTGACGAAGCCGATTAAGATCACGGCCGACCCCACGCTGGTGAACGCCCAGGGGTCCAACGCGCTGCTCATCTCCTCGACGCCCGACAACCTGAAGGCGATGGCGGCCATCGTCGGAGTCCTCGACTGCGTGCCGCTGGCCGAGGGCACCAGGGTGCGGGTTGTGCACCTGAAGAACGCCGACGCCGAATCCGTCGCCGAGGTCCTCGCCGACATCTTCACCCAGGGCCAGCGCCTGGGCGGCAAGGAGCAGACCAGCGTCGAGGGCAAGGCCGAGCCCGAGAGCGTTACCGGCAAGGCCCTGACGAATCCGCTCAACGTCTCGGCCGACCTGCGGACCAATTCGCTGGTCCTCAGCGGCATCGAGGAGTCGCTGGCGCTTGCCGACCTGGTGATCCAGGACCTCGACCGCGACGCCGGCAAGATCGTAACCGAGGTCCGCGTGTTCCGCCTCAAGCACGCCGACGTCGCGCGCCTGGCGCCCGTGCTTCAGGCCGTCTTCAGCGAGAGTACCCCGACGGCCGGCACCGAGGGCCTCAAGACCCAGGTCACGCGCCTCCGCACGGTCCTGGAGAAGGGCAAGGGCGTCAACGTCACCGACGTGCCCAAGGCGCGCCCGGCCCTGACGATCCAGGCCGACCCGACCACCAGCGCCATCGTGGTGGCGGCCCGGAGCGACGTCATGCCGCTCATCGCCGACGTCATCAAGACGATGGACATTCCGGGGGCGGGCTCGTTGAACATCGTGCGGATCTTCCCGCTCGTTAACGCCGACGCTACACGCCTGCAGGGCGTGATCAACGGCCTGTACACCGGCCCGAACGCCCAGTTTGCCCGCCCCGAGGACGTGCCGACCGTCCAGGTCGATACGCGGACGAACGCCCTGGTCGTCTCGGCGTCGGAGAAGACGTTCGCGATGATCGGCACGCTGCTCAAGGGCCTTGACGCCAAGCAGCCGATTGCGATGCGCGACATCCGCATTGTGCCCCTGAAGAACGCCGAGGCGACAACCATCGGCCCCGTCTTGCAGCAACTCATGGACGCCCGCGTCCAGCGGTTCGCAACACTCGGTGCGGCCGACGCCGAGGCGCTGCGCGTCATCATCATGGCCGACACCCGGAGCAACAGCCTGCTCATCGGCGGGTCGGCAGAGGGGTTCCAACTTGCCAAGTCGCTCGCCGAGCAACTCGACGGGGCCAGCCCGGCCATCAGCGGACAGATTCAACTGTTCCCCCTCGAGCATGCCAACGCCGGCACCATCAGCACGACGCTCCAGAACCTGTTCACGCAGCGTTACCAGGCCGCGCGGACGGTGGACATTCAGCGCGAGCGGCCCATCATTCTGCCCGACGTGCGGGTCAACGCCCTGCTGGTGGCGGCAAACGCCGACGACACGAAAGTGATCCAGGGGCTGCTGAAGAAACTCGACGTCGAACTCAAGGACCCGTCGGTTCAGTTGGTTGTGATTCCGCTCGAGCATAACGACTGCGGGATCATCGGGCCGACGCTTCAGCGCCTGTTTGCGGCGCGGCTCCAGAGCATGACGCTGCCCGGCCAGACGCCCGTGCCGCAGGACCGCGTCGACGTCGAGACCGACCCGCTCTCCAACGCGCTCATCGTTTCGGCGAGCAAAGACAACCTGGCGCTCATCACGGGCCTGCTGAAGAAGGTGGACGTGGCCCCGCCCGACGAGACCGGCATCGTTCGCATGTACCCGCTCCAGAACTCCGATGCGCAGCGAATCTCCACCATGCTTCAGGCCCTGATCACGCAGGGCCTGTACAAACCGGGCATGATTACGGCGGGGGCCAATCAAGTGCTGGCCGAGCGCGAGAAGGTCTCCATCACGGTCGATGTTCGGACGAACACCCTGATCGTCTCGGCCAGCAGGGAGAACTTCGCCGTCCTGGAAGAGATCATCCGCAAGATCGACTCCAGCGAGGACTTCTCCGTCCTCGGAGACCTCCGGATGTTCACGCTCAAGAACGCCAACGCCACGCGCCTGGCGCCCACGCTCCAGCAACTGTTCGACGCCAAGCGCGCCGCCGAGGTGGCCGCCGGAGGCACCGGACGCATGCTGCCCGTCAGCGTCATCTCCGATGCCCGGACCAACACGCTGCTGGTGGCCGGCAGCCGCGAAAGTTTCAACGCCATCGAGGCGATGATCCGCGAACTCGACACCGACCAGGTCCTGGCCGCCAACGAGTTCCGCATCTTCCACCTCAAGCAGGCCACCGCTACGGTGCTCCAGCCGACGCTCGAACAACTGTTCGCTCAACGGGCGACGCGCGGCGAGCCGAGCGAGCCCGTGACAATCGTGACGGAGGTCCGGACGAACTCCCTGATCGTGTCGGCCACCCCCGAAGACATGAAACTGGCCGAGTCGATCATCGACCGTCTCGACGCCGAGCCCGACAGGCCCGGCACGACCATCCAGGTCTTTCCGCTCGCCAAGGCCGACGCCACCCAGGTCGCGGGTACCCTGACGAGCCTCTACCAGATGCCGGGGGCGGCGGCGGGGCCGACCGTCGGCATCAGCGTGGATGAACGGATCAACGCCATCGTTGTTCAGGCCGGCCCGTTGGACCAGAAACGCGTCGGCGAACTGGTCAAGGAACTCGATACTGACACCGTGCCGCGCGTCACCGAGATCCGCGTCTTTACGCTCGAGAACGCCGACGCGACCGAACTGGCCGCCATCCTCAACGACGCGCTCAACCAGAAGCCCACGCCCCTGACGGCGACCAGCCCGAATCGCCAGGCGCTGCTCCAGTTCGTCACGCATTCCGCGGACGGCGGCAAACTGATCACGAGCGCCCTTCAGGAAGGCCTGCTGATTACGCCGGACCGGCGCTCGAACTCGCTGGTGATCTCGGCCCCGCTCGAGAACATGCCGCTGCTGGAGAGCCTTATCAAGGCGATGGATTCCACCAGCCCGCGGACGGCCGAGATCCGCGTCTTCACCCTCATCAACTCCGACGCGCGGGCCATGGCCCTGGTGCTCAACGAACTGTTCCGGATGCAGCAGACGGCCGCGGGCAAGCAGGCCATCGAGTACACGCTGACCCCGGCCGGGGGCGATGCGAAAGGGTCGGCCGCCGTCGTCGGCTCCGCAGAGGACGTCGCCCTGACCGTCACGGTGGACATCCGAACCAACAGCCTGCTCGTGGGCGGCACGAAACACTACGTGGAATTGGCCAGCAAGGTCATCCAGGAACTGGACGAGAGCACGGCCGCCGAGCGCCTGACGGAGGTCTACCGGCTACGCAACGCCCAGGCCCCGGACATCGAGGCGGCGCTGACGGCCTTCCTGGACCAGGAGCGGGCACTGCTGGAAGAGCAACTCGGGGCCGACGGCGCGGGTACGTCGCAGTACATCCTGGAGCGCGAGGTGGCCATCGTCGCGGAAGCCACGTCCAACACGCTGCTCTTGTCGGCCAGCCCGCGATACTACGACGTCGTCGCCCAGATGATCCAGGAACTCGACCAGCCCCCGCCGCAGGTCCTCATCCAGGTGCTCCTGGCCGAGGTCACCATCGACGACACCAACGAGTTCGGCATCGAGTGGCAGGCCATGAAGACGTGGAAGAACCGCGACGTGACGTTCGGCACCGCACCGGCCTTCGCGGCGTCGGCCGGGCTGACGCTGAATCCCGGGTTCCAGGTTTCGGTGACGGGCGGCGACGTGAACTTCATGCTGCGTGCGCTCGAAAGCCAGGGACGCCTCGAAATGCTGAGCCGCCCACAGATCCTCGCCTCCGACAACCAGGAGGCCACCATCAATATCGGCCAGCGCGTGCCGTTCATCACCAACAGCCGCATCACCGAGGAGGGAACGACCATCAACACCATCGAGTATCAGGATGTTGGCATCCTCCTCAACGTAACCCCACGCATCAATCCGGACGGCTTCGTCAAACTGGAAGTGAACCCGGAGATTAGCGCGCTGGACGACTCGACCGTCCCGATCAGCGAAGGCGTCAACGCCATCATCGTCAACAGCCGGTCCGCCGAGACCACCGTCACTGTCCAGGACGGGCACACGATCATCATAGGCGGCCTGATTACCACCACCGACCGCGACCGCCTCAACAAGGTTCCGTTCCTCGGCGACATCCCCGGCCTGGGGTGGCTGTTCCGCTCGACCCGCAAGGTCAAGGAGCGGACCGAACTGCTGATCATCCTGACGCCGACCGTCCTGCGGAACATCGAAGAGGCCGACATCGAGACCGCTTCCCAGGTCAAGCGGCTGAACCTGCTCAGAGGAACCAGGGCGAAACAGTTGAAAGATCAGACGTTCGAGGAGTTCAGCGACAAACTCTGGGACGAGTTGAAAGTCACCCCGAACGGCGAGAAGGCCGACAAACCGGCCGCGCGGCCGAGCACCCGAATCCACGTGCCGGCGCCAATTGAAGAGAGGCAGCCGACGCCATGAGGCACGCGCGCGGTTTCATATTCCTCTGCGCCGTGTGCCTCGCGGGGGGTTGCGGCGGCCCGGCGCCCGGCGCGAAGGAACTGAAGTCCGTCAGCACGACGCCTCCCCAACCGGTTGACGCCGTGGACCGCGTCGATTTCTGGGCCGCCCCGCCGGCCGCCATCAACTGGGACGAGATACCCGGGGCCGACGGCGTTCGGGCACGCGTGTATCTGTTTAGGGTGGACCGCCCCGACACCGTCCTCGTGAAGGGCGCCCTGGAGTTCCTGATGTACGCCGGCAGGGTTGAGCAGGACGCCCCGCCGTCTGCCGAACCGCTCAAGACCTGGAGTTTCACCGCCGACGAACTCGCCGCTCACCGCACGCGCAGCATGGTGGGGTGGGGTTACGCCGCACAACTGGGATGGGGCAAGGACGTTCCGACCGCGCCGGTCATCACCCTCCGGGCCCGTTACCAGCCGCCGAAGGGGCCGCCCGTCTATTCGGCCCCCATCTCGATTGCGATGCCCAGCAAGGTCCGCTCCGGCCCGGTCAGGAGCATCATCGGCGATCCGGCCACCAGGAAACGCTCCGACACGTCGGGGCCGTGACGACCGGCCCTGGAAGGCTGCTACGAAACGCGAGAGGGTGGGTTTCGGTCCCGCCCCGAAACGTGGCCGGGCTTGGCCGGATCGCTATTGCAATTCACGATTGCTTGTAGCCGATTGCGCGGCGGGTCTCCCGACCCGCCGCGTCCCCCAGGAGCGGGAAGGTAGAAGTTCGAGCGCGGTGGGTGTGCTGGCCGATTGCGCGGTGGGCAGTCTTGTCCACCGCGCCCCAGCGCAACCCTCCGCGTGGCCCGTACGGGCCGTGGCTTGACCGCAGGCAGTGTCATTTCGACCGAGCCCCGCGCGAGCGGGGGCGAGCGGAGAAATCTCGCTGTTGGGCTGGCGGAGAACGGAAAACGGCGACCCCGGCGCGCCGGCACTCGACTCCCGCGGCTCCGCCGCAGTCGCTCGGAATGACACCACGCTAAACACGGCCTACTTGCTTTTTCGGGCCGCATCCGCCTTCTCGACCAGCGCCTTGATCGCATCCATCCGGTCCTGCTGCGGATGACGCCATTTCTCCGGGAAGGGGATGCCTGCTTTCTCGGACTCGGCCTTCAATTGGTCGCGGACACGGTTGATCTCGCTCTGCGTCTTGGTGTAGGTCGCTCGGAGTTCGTACGAGGTGTAGAAGACTTTCTCGAACTCGACGATGCCGTGCTTGGCACGCAGGGTTTCCGGGGCGGCCCGCAGCGCGTCCGCCATCTGTTTGACGCGGGTCTCGAGGACGCTGATTTGGCGGTTCCGCGCGAGGACGCTCTCGGTGGCGTGGTCCGATTTTTGTCGCGTCGGCGCCTGTTTCTCTTTGAGGTCGGCGTCTATTTCACCGAGTTTGCCCAGGCACGTCTTGATCGTGGCCTCAAGTTTGGGAATCTCGGTCTTGGCTTCGGCCTGCTCTTCCCGGTAAACCTTCACTTCCACCTGGTACTTCTTGAGTTTCTGGTCGTTGTCGGACCGGATGGCCTCAGCGGTCCGGCGCCAATCGCGCAGCAGATCATCGTATCGGTCGCTGCTGCTGGACCGGTTACTGCCGCTGCTGCCGTAACTGCTGCTTCGATTGCGATTGCTGCTGCTGTAGCCGGCGGGGCGTCTGGGCTGCCGCGGCATTTCCCTGAGCGTCGGCTTGATGGGCGGCCTCTTCCTGAGGATGTGGTTGTGCTTGCGCAGTTCATTCCTGGCCTTGCCGAGTTCGAGGCGGACCGGCCGCTCGGTTTCCCGCGTCTCGCCCTTCATCAAGGCCATCTCGCGGTGAAGGCCTGCCAGTTCGTCACTTGTACGGTCGCCGCGCGCCTGTGCGGACGTCAGTTCGTAGCGGCCCCGGCGGTAGTCCTTGAAGAGCGTGGTGATGAGTACCCAGTTGCTGTTGTAGAGCACCTCATCTTTGGCGTAGTGCTGCTCTGGCGTCATCTTCGGCTTGGCCTCGGCCTTCGCGTCGCCGGGTGCTTCGGCGGACAAGGCCGGTCCAACGACCAGGAAGAGGGCAAGCAGCGTTCCAATAAAGCGCACCACTATCATCTGCCGCACGGGTCAACCTCCTTCTGAAGTGGCATCCGTACCACCCACTTATACGATTCAGACGGTCCTGCGGCAAGGCAATTCACCGTTAACGAGCGCATAGGGCGTGGCAACGATTTCTGGCATGGGACGATTTCCTGCGGCTTGACCGTAGCGTCGGGGTTTATCCCCGGCGCATCCTGGCCGGCCTGCGCTCACCGGAAAAACTTGCCACACCCGCGAGGACAAGCACTGGGCATTCCCCGAGGCGAAGAAGCCTTGCAGCGCTGCAACCCGCCGATTACACTGGACGAATCGACTGGACACGGGGAGTCTGTAGGGTGGGTGCTTTGCACCCACGCGGCTTCTGGACCAATCCAACGGACACCGGGAGCAGGCATGGCTAAGCGCACGAGGTCTCGCCGGCCGCGGCCCGACTTGACGTATGCGCGACACGTGCTGACGGTCGAGGCGCGGGCCCTCGACAGCCTCATCGGACGGGTCGGCAGGAAGTTCGCCGACGCCGCCCGCATGCTCTATGCGTGCAGGGGCAACGTCGTCACGAGCGGCATCGGAAAGGCCGGCATCATCGCCGGCAAGATCAGCGCCACGCTGGCCAGTACCGGCACGCCCAGCCTGTTTCTTCACGCCGCAGAGGCGGTCCACGGCGACTTGGGGCGCGTCCAACCGAAAGACGTCGTTCTGATCCTCTCGTACGGCGGCGAGACGGCTGAGGTCACGAGGCTCCTGGGCCAGATTGAGAAGATGAAGGTCCCGGTCATCGCCATGACCGGCAACCGCGACTCGACCCTGGCCCGAAAGGCGACGGTCCTCCTCTGGATGGGGCAGATCGACGAGGCGTGCCCGATGGGCCTTGCCCCGACGGCCACCACGACGGCCATGCTCGCCCTCGGCGACGCGCTCGCCTTGACGGTGCTGAAGATGCGGCAGAAGGAGGGTCGCTTCAGCCGCGAAGCGTTCGCCCTCTACCATCCCGGCGGCAGCCTCGGCCGCCAACTCATCATGGTCGAGACGCTGATGCGCAAGAGGACCGACCTGCCTGCCGCACGCGACAACCTGACGGTCCGGGCCGCGCTCGCGAGCCTCAAAAAGATGCGACGACGCAGCGGGGCCGTCTGCCTCGTCGACGCGAGGGGAAAACTGACCGGCATCTTCACCGACGCCGACTTGAGGAGGCTGCTCGAATCCGGCGACGCCGATGCCATCGACCGGCCCATCGCCGACGTCATGACACGAGACCCCAAGTTCGTCCGCGTCGGCGATACGGCCGGCGACGCCATCCGGATCATCAATCGCTACTTCATCGAGGAACTGCCCGTCGTGGACGATCGCGGACGACTGGTCGGACTGCTGGACGTCCAGGACCTCTTGGCGACAGGCGTCGGACTCTAGGAGACGCGGGTGCTCGATTCCATCACCCTTCTCGTGCTCGACGTGGACGGCGTCCTGTCGGACGGGCGGATCGTTCTGGACGCGCGCGGCAGCGAGATCAAGACATTCCACTGCCTCGACGGTCAGGGCATCAAGTACTGGCTCAGGGCGGGCCGCCGGGCGGCGCTGCTCTCCGGCCGTGCGTCGAAGGCTGTCACCAGGCGGGCAGCCGGGTTGGGCGTCAAGGCCGTTTACATGGGCGTCAAAGATAAACTGCCCGTCTTCGAGAAGATACTGAAACGCTTTCGCGCCTCGGCCGAGAATGCGTGCTATATGGGAGATGACCTGGTCGACATCCCCGCGATGGCACGGGCCGGGTTTGCCGTCGCCCCGGCCAATGCGGTCGATGAGGTCAAGCGGGTGGCTCACTATGTGACGGCCGCCGACGGCGGCGCGGGAGCGGTCCGCGAGACCATCGAACGCATCCTCAAGTACCAGGGGCTCTGGGATCAGGCGACCCGGCGTTACAAGGACCGGCTGCCGAGCGACCTGCCGCCCGCGCGGAATCCATGGAGGGGCCGGCCGTGACCTTCAAACGCATCATGCTGGTCGTCCTGCCGGTCATGGGGGCGATCTTCATCTTCATGGCCCTCCGCTGGGTCTACCTGGACTGGGAAGCCGGTTTAACAGGCTATCAGCCTGTGCCCGGCGCAGGCAGGCGCGAGATGCCCGCCGGCGGTCGCGAAATGGTGACGCCGGGCGGACTCTTGCACAACCGCAGCGAAAACCTCAATCTGGTCCGCAAGGACGCAACCGGACGCATGGAAATGCGATTCCTTGCCGACGTCGTCGAGCACCGGACGGACAACACCGCCGACATCGAGCGGCCACGCATCCAGTTCTTCACCAGCGGCGGCGAGATCATCACACTCCTGGCCGAGAAAGGCCTTGCCGTAACCAAGGGGTCGCTGGGCAACATTGCCGACATCGAATCCGGCCGCCTGTGGGGAAACGTCATTCTGGTCCACGACCGCGGCACGCCTGAGGACGACGCCGACGACATCTTCGTCGGAATTGAGGATTTGGTCTTCAACAACGAGACGTACCAGATGTCCACCGACGGCCCCGTCGTCCTCGTGGGCGGCGAGATGAGCCTGACGGCGTACAAGATGACAATAGCCCTCGACCGGGAGACCCGCCGCATCAAGACGATGAACTTCGACAGGGACATCTTCGTCACCCTCCAGACGAGCCGGCGCATGAGTTTCATCCAAGGCGACCGGAAGCAGCAGAAGACGCCGCCGACCGCCGCACCCGCGGGCGCCGCTGCACCCGATTCCTCCGGCGCCCCTGCACCCGATTCCTCCGGCGCCGCGCCCCCAAAAGTGGAGTCCGGCGACCTCTGGCGCATCGAACTGGAAGGCGACGTTGACGCGCGCCAAGCAACCCAGCGGATGCGCTGCGATCACCTCACACTCTATAACAGGCAGAGTTCGGCCCGGAACGAGACGAAGCCTGAGACGGAGCCAGGGGTGGACGAAGGCGGCAAGGGTGCTGAGCACAAGGCTGCCGAGGACAAGGCTGCCGAGGACAAGGGTGCCGAGAAAGCGGAAACCGAGACCGCCGCCAATCCCTTGCTGCTCGTCGTGGCCGACGGGCCGCTCGATATTACGCCCGTTCGTACGGCCGAACAAAAAGGCCTCGGCGACAAGCAGCACCAGGTCACGGCGACCGGGCAGCCGGTCCGCATCGAGGACGGCGAGACGCTCATCCTTGGAGATGCCGTCCAGTTCAACCAGGAGACGGGTGTCGGCAGGATTACCGGCAAGGATAAACCGATACGGCTGGAGCAGCCCGGCCGCTTGCGCCTCACGGGGCGCCGCCTCGATTTCGACCGCAACCGCCTGCCTCCCACGGTCGAAGTCACGGGCGAGGGCTGGCTCGAAGCCAAAGTCCGGACCGCCGGCTTGACCGGTTCCCCGAACACCGTCGCCGCAGGGGCGACAGCCGATCAGGTCGAACCGAGCGCGCTCGACGCCTCGTGGAAGCGCCGTATGCAACTGGAGTTCTACAGTCTCCCCAGCGGCGAGACGGGCGGCCTGGGAGAGATCAAGTCCGCCGCCTTCGACGGACAGGCCGTCATCAAACAGGCCGATGGCATCCTCAAGGGCGATAATCTACTCATCGACATCTTCCCGGCGCAAGCAAAGCAAGGACAGGCCGTCCGGCGCCTGGTCGGCCACGGCGACGTGTACCTCAAGAACGCCCAACCGACCGCAAAGGACCCGGCCAAGAGCGAGGCCAAACCCACCATCGGCGACATCACCTGCCAGAATCTGGAGATCCAATTCCAGCGCGATGCCGCCGGCGCGACCCAGCCGAAACGACTCGAAGCATCAGGCAGCGTGGCCATCAACGACCCCCAGGGAAAGATCCGGGCCGAGAACCTCACCGTCGCCTTCGGACCCAACGAAAAGGGACGCATGGAAGCCAGGTTCCTCGAAGCGTTCGGCAACGTGCTCATCGACCGCGAGGACTTGCACGCTGACGGCACGCACGTCAGACAGGACAAGGCAACCGGCGCCCTGCTGCTCGAGGGCAAGCCCGCCACGGCACGGCGGCTGCACGAGATCACGACCGCCGCAGGCGAGAAGGTCCAGGTCCAGTCGCGAATCGTCGGGCCGCACATCGAGTTCTCCGAGACCGAGGGCAAGGCCCGCGTCACGGGGGCCGGCGAACTGGAGTTGCCCGCTACCACCGACCTTCGAGGCCGCCGCCGCGAGAAGCCCGAACCACTCATCGTCCAGTGGGCCAAGGGCATGCTCTTCCAGGACGGGCGCAACTTCGCCCATTTCGACGGAACGGTCAAAGCCACCACGGGCGGCAGCCGCCTGAACAGCCAACGCCTCTGGATCTACTTCGTCGACCGCCCGGACACCGGGAAGGCGACCGAGCCGAAGACGGAAACGGACAAACCGGAAACCCCCGCCGCCAAGCCCGAGCCTGCAGGCGACGAGATCGCCGACCTGTTCGGGCAGAAGGCCCTCGTCCGCATCCTGGCCGAAAAGGATGTCCTGGCCGTCGAAGAGCAACTGGCCGACGACCAAACGCTTCGCCACCGAATGGAGATCATTGCCGATAACCTCACCTATCTCGAACAGAATCGCAAGGCCTACGTGCGCGGACCCGGACGCCTTCGCGTTCTCGCACGCGAAAGGGTACGCACCGGCGAGCAGCCCAAACCCGGTTTGCCGCCCGGCAAGGCGGAGGGGTATTGGAAGGACGCCGTCCCGGACGGATACGCCCGCACCGAAGTCGGCTGGGTCGAGACCATGGCCTACGACGGGACCGGCGAGAGGGCCTACTTCAGCGGCCAGGTCGAGGCAACCCACGTCGGCCGCGGCATGCCGGGCGAAGCCGAGAGCCGGCGCCGGGCGCCAACGACCACGCGCATCACCAGCCGCGATCTCCAGGTCGTCTTCGCCGAAAAGAAGCCGCCCGCTGACGCGATAACGCCACCGACCAAACCGCCCGACACGCCGCGCGAGCAGCGCATGACCGTCGAAAAACTCATCGCCAACGGCAGCGTCCTGCTCTGGGTGGACGACCGGCGCGGCAGCGCCGCGCGGCTGCTGTATCAGCGCCAGCCCGAGATGATTCGCCTGTACCGTGGTCCGGGGTCGGATGAGTGGGCGCGCCTATGGCAGGAGAACGAGGCCACACAGGAGTTCGGCCTGATTGCCGCCCGCACCATTACGTACGACCCCGGCACGGGACGCGTCGATGTTATCGAGCAGCAGATCATGACCGTCGCGCCGAAACCCGTGCCCGTGGTGAAACCCTTGCCGAAACTCGTGCCGCGCACGAAACCGTAACGCGCGCGACGTTGAGAAAGTGCTATTAGCATACTTTGTCAACTTCCCGCCGATGCAGGCAAGTGATAGCGCGGCGGTCAATCTTGGCCGCCGCGCGGTGGGTAGGAGTGCCCACCGTGCTCGGTTCGGTTGACAAAGTAGGATTAGGAGTAAGATGATGGACGCCCTCGAAGCCCTTCGCACTCGCCGGTCGTGCCGCCGTTTCGCCGCCAACGATGTCGCCCGCCAATCCATCGAGCGGATCCTCGATGCCGGTCGCCTGGCCGCCACCGCCCGAAACGAGCAGCCGTGGGAGTTCGTCGTGGTCACCGACCCGGCAACTCGCAGCGAGATCGCCGCCATGACCGACTACGGCCCCTTCATCGCCGACGCCCCCGTCTGCATCGCCGTCCTCGCGACCGACACCAAGTACTACCTCGAAGACGGGTCGGCCGCCGCGCAGAACATGCTCGTGGCGGCCCACGCCC
This sequence comes from uncultured Anaerolineales bacterium, assembly GCA_964449275.1. Classification (GTDB taxonomy): domain Bacteria; phylum Planctomycetota; class Phycisphaerae; order FEN-1346; family FEN-1346; genus JAUVZF01. The sequence goes on along the minus strand of CAYVAM010000020.1, from coordinate 3,947 downwards.
TGGGCCTCGGCGCGTGCTGGGTCGCCGGCGACAAGAAACCCTACGCACCGAAGGTCGTCGCCCGCCTCGGTGCCCCGGCCGACCTCAAACTCGTTGCCCTCCTCGCCGTCGGCCGGCCCGAAGGCGACCTGCCCAACCCCAAGAAGCGACCCCTCGAAGAGTTGGTTCACTGGGAGACGTTCTGAGCATCCGGCATCCGAGTCAGGGTTCTCGCTATGCTCGAAAGCGAACCCGTTTCAGAAAGGACTAGATCCATGAGAAGACAACGAGTGCGCGTGTGTGCGAGCGTAGCCATCGCAACCATCGTCATGGCTGGATTCGCTCTGGAGAAACGATCCATGGCCGAGCAGAAAATACGCGACTACACCTCGCGCGTGCCGAAGTACACCTTCGCCGACACGCTGGAAGCGCAGGAAGCGCAACTGAAGACCAACCCCCTCATGCAGCGGCTTATCGCGTCGCGCAAAACGATGGCAGGCGAGCCGTACCGGCCGATCTACCATTACGTCAACCCGGAAGGCCGGCTCAACGACCCCAACGGCCTCTGCTTCTGGAAGGGCCGCTGGCACCTCTTCTATCAGGCCTATCCGCCGGAAGACCCGCGCCAGCACTGGGGACACGCCGTCAGCGACGACCTTATCCACTGGCGAGACCTGCCCTACGCCATCTACCCCAATCCGGAAGACAAGTGCTTCAGCGGCTCCGCGCTTGTCGACACGGATCGCGTTATCGCCATGTATCACGGCACGGCGGTCGGCACCATGGCGGCCGTGTCCAGCGACCCGCTGCTGCTGAATTGGAAGAAGGTCACAGGCAAGGCGGTCATACCGTTCCCGAAACGGGGCGAGCCCAGGGTGCCATATAATATCTTCGATCCGTGTATCTGGAAGACAGGCGGCGTGTACTACGCGCTGACGGCCGGCACGCTACCGGAGGGCCCCGGCGGCAAGCGCATCCGGGCCGAGTTCCTGCATCGCTCCAAAGACCTCGCCCATTGGGAATATCTCCACCCGTTCCTTGAGAACGACCGCTACGGACTGGTCGGAGACGACGGCGCCTGCCCGTACTTCTGGCCGATCGGAAACAAGCACATCCTCCTGCACTTCAGCCACATGAGCGGCGGCAAGTACCTGCTCGGAGATTACGATACGCAGCGCCACAAGTTCGTTGTGACCGGCGGCGGCGACTTCAACTTCGGGCCCGCAGCCCCCGCAGGCGTCCATGCCCCATCCGCGGCGCCCGACGGCAAGGGCGGCGTCATCGTCATCTTCAACATGAACCCCGCCAAGCCCACCAGGGGCTGGAACCAGATCATGACGCTGCCGCGGCGACTCACGATGGCCGGCAAGGACCAACTCCGCATCGAACCCGCCGGCGACGTCGAATCGCTTCGCCGCAGCCATCAGCACGTCGACGCGATGCAACTGCCGGCCAACGAGGAGGTCGTGCTCGACAATGTGTACGGCAACGCGATGGAGATCGTCGCCATCATCGACCCGAAAGGCGCGCAGATGGTCGAAATGAACGTCCTGCGCTCCCCGAACCGCGAAGAGTTTACCCGTATCGCATTCTTCAAGAACCGCGGGTACCGGGGCAAGAGCCTCATTACGATCGATTCATCGTATGCGTCGCGGCTTCCCGATGTACGCTCGCGAGCACCCGAAACGGCGCCGATTTCCATTGGACGGGGCGAGCCACTCACGTTACGCGTGTTCATCGACAAGAGCGTCGTCGAGGTGTTCGCCAGCGGCAAGCAGTGCGTCGCGATGCGCGTCTATCCCGGCTGCGAGGACAGCATCGGTGTCTCGCTCCGCTCCCAAGGCCAGGACGCCGCCCTCAAGTCCCTCGACGCCTGGCAGATGCAAAACATCTACGAGTAACCACCCAACGCCCGCCCTTTGCCGTTGGCGCGCGGCAGGCGGGCTGGTATCATGCCATACGGAGCCAGATAACCACCGTTCGGGGGGATCGCGCAATGAGAACCTACGCTGCCTTCGCTTGCGTATTGCTGCTCACGCTCTGTGGCTGTTCGGGATCTGGCTCGGAAACCGAGACCGCTGATCCTCTGTCTGATGCGCAGGCTCTCGAACAAAGGCATGAGCAGATCACGCAGCAGGGCATCCTCGCCACCTTCGTCAATGCCATTTCCTCGGGTGACCACGAACTGGCGTTCTCGCTGCTTCATCCTAAGGTGGCCGAGGCCTGGACGCAGGAGCGTTTTGCTCAGGATTGGGGGGATATCAGGAACCAACTATCAGACAACTGGAAGCCGGAGGCGACCAGTTCCTTCACTGGTCAATCGCCCAACGGGCAGTACGAACAAGCCACATACGGCCTCGATTCGCGGTGGCGGTCCATCTCATCAGTTGACCTCGTGTCCATGCAGGTCGACGGCCAACCCAAGATTGTCAGGATACGCATTCGAATCCCGCACCCCGCCAGCCCTCCTGAGCCTGTTCATGAACGAACAGAAGCGTTTATTACGGCTGTGTTGCGTGAGGACTATCAGGCGGCTCACAACATGCTCACGCCCTCAGGCCGGAAGCGGTTTCCGCAAGCCATCCTGCCTCGCCTGCGGCCAATTCTCGGAGACTCTCTCGAAAGCACTACGGCGACCCATTACCGGATCTGCGCCGAGAGCATGTGGGCCGATGCCGTCCTTCTAACGTCGAAGAACGATCCGGCAACGCATCTGGAACTTGTGATGACATCAGGCCCGGCAGGCACGCAGATAGACTTCATGGCCTTCAAGTCACGCCTGCGAATGTAGCGTGTCCCGGTAAGCTGCTTCACAGCCACTTGGGGAGTGCAGACACTCTACTTCTCGCGATTGCAGCGCACGCCGTGGCGGGTTAACGGACAAGGAGTTTTTCCGAATGACACAAAACGCGAACGCCGTGGCCAAAGCCCGCTTCTGGCGCCTGATGTTTGTGCTGCTGCTTTGTGCTTTGGGGGCTGGGGGGTTTGTCTATACACTTTATGTTGCAGTGCTCTCCGCACTTCGATCTGCGGACTGGGCTTACGCGCAACGAATGACAGGCATCGCGTGGCCTGAGGGTACCTCGGACTTTATTCTCATTAGCGACCCTACCTTCAATCCATCTTGGGTTGACGTTCATGTCCGGTTGCCCGCGACTGCTATCCCAGGGCTGCTTTCAAGACATCGTTTTCGCAAGTTGCCGGACGACGTAGAAGATCCGCTTAATTTTATGGGTGGGGAAAAACTATTTCCGAGGCTCTATACGGAGATCCCACGCTGTGCCAGTCTATACAGGCTGGAGGGCAGGGAGGTAGAAGACTCTTTCTACAGGATTGTGCTGGACGCCCGGTCTGGGCGGATGTGGATCACGATTGTTTTTGGGTAAGAAACCCCGCCCCATAGCGACGCCAAACCGTTGAGCCCGAAGAGCTCGAATTCGTCAGCCACGGGCAACGCCCGGGGGCATGGAGAAAGCAACCCCAATGCACAAGGTCTGAAAGGGCGCAACAGGCAGGCCGGTAACCGGCTTGTCTCGCCCTTTCAGGGGTTGATTTGGGGGTTGGGCCGGCGTACCTGGCGACCTGGGGCGTTGCCCCAGGCTATCGAATCCGAGCCTTTCAGCCTCCCGCCGTTGCCGCGCGCCGTTTGCCCTGATTGACGCTGTTCAATGCACGCGCTCCCCTTCGGGTCGCGGCTAAAAGGGCATGAGCGCCTCTCTTCCACCCCCATTCTCTGTTTTTCGGCCGTTTTGTTAGAACTCTAACAAAATTCGGCCCCTCTCTCGATTTTGTTAGAGTTCTAACAACTTTTCGGGCCTTTGCGGCCGCCTGTCCGGCCTGCCGTTTTGGCATGGGTGACTTACATCAATTTTGCCTCCGTCAAAACGCCTCAAAAAGGGGGCAAAAAGGATGCAAAAGGACGAAAAACGATGAAAAAGGACAAAAAAGGACGAAAACGGCGAAAGTTT
>CAYVAM010000019.1:0-36306 GCA_964449275.1 uncultured Anaerolineales bacterium | reverse complement strand
GGCCCGTCTCGGTGGTGGAGCCGTTGAAGAACGGCCCGCGCCACTGGGGCCAGTCCTCCGCGCCGGCGGGGGCTGCCGAGACGGCAAGCACTGCGAGCGAGACGGCGAGCAAGCGGCAGATTCTCATCACGCGTTTTCCATTCCCAAGTACCGCCCGGCGGCATTGCCGGACCTGGCGACTACCAGAATAGGCGAATCCGCCCGCGCAGGCAACGATGTTCGGCCCGATTCGGCCCGTGCAGCGGTTCGCCGTCCTTGGGGAAGCGCGCAACCGCGGCGGCATGAGACGGGCTGGGCAGGGCGAGGCCAGGTCCTTGGCGCAAGCCTCGGCCGTTGGGATAATGCGGAGGTCCATGATGCACCTGCGAGAAGGGAGGTCGGAATGAAGCGACGGGATTTCCTGAGAGCCTGTGGGGCAGGCGCCGCGGCGCTTGCCGTGCCCCGGTCGATGCTCGCTGCCGAGAAGGGCGACTCGCGGCCGAACATCCTCTTCGCCTTTGCCGATGATTGGATCTGGCCTCATGCCGGCATCGCCGGCGACCCCGTCATCAAGACGCCCACGTTCGACCGCGTCGCCCGCGAGGGTGTGATGTTCACCCGCGCGTACGTCTCGGCCCCGTCCTGCACGCCGAGCCGTGGCGCCATCCTCACGGGCCAGTACCACTGGCGGCTCGAGGAAGGGGCGAACCTCTGGAGCACGCTGCCCGCCAAGTTCGACGTGTATCCCGACCTGCTGGAGCGGGCCGGCTATCACGTCGGCTTCTGCCGCAAGGGTTGGGGACCGGGCAGCGACACGGCCGGCGGACGCAAACGCAACCCCGCCGGGCCCTGGTTCAAGAATCTCGAGGCGTTCCTGGCAGCGCGGCCGGCGGGAAAACCGTTCTGCTTCTGGTTCGGCAGTCATGATCCGCACCGCGGGTACAAGTGGCAATCGGGTATCCAGAGCGGGATGAAACTGGCCGACGTCAAGGTCCCGGCCTGTCTGCCGGACCACGAGATCGTCCGCACCGATCTCTGCGACTACTACTGGGAGGTCCAGCGCTACGACCGCGAGACCGGCGAGATGCTCAAGAGGCTGGAAGCAATGGGCGAACTGGACAACACCATCGTCGTCATGTCCGGCGATAACGGCCTGCCGTTCCCGCGGTGCAAGAGCAACCTGTACGACCTGGGCACCAACGCGCCGCTGGGCATCCGCTGGCCCGCGAAGGTCAAGGGCGGACGCGTCGTCGAGGACTTCGTCAGCCTGTGCGACCTGGCGCCGACGTTCCTGGAGGCGGCCGGCCTGAAGCCCCTGCCCGCCATGACCGGCCGCAGCCTGATGACCGTCCTCACCTCCGGCAAGAGCGGCCGCGTCGATGCGAAACGCGACCACGTCCTCGTGGGCATGGAACGCCACACCTGCGCCCAGACGGGCTCCACCGAGGGGTATCCGATGCGGGCGATCCACACCCACGACTACCTCTACATTCGTAACTTCAAGCCCGACCGCTGGCCCGCCGGTACGCCCGAGGCCTACCGCGACATCGATGCCTCGCCCACCAAGACGTACATGATGAAGAACCGCGACGACGCGAAGGTCAGGCCGCTCTTCGAACTGGCCTTCGGCAAACGCCCCGCCGAGGAACTCTACGACCGCCGCAAGGACCCCGGCCAACTCCACAACGTCGCCGCCGACCCGGCCTACGCCGCCGTCAGGAAACGTCTGGCCGACGCCCTCATGGCCGAACTCAAGGCCACCGCCGACCCCCGCGCGCTCGGCAAGGGCGACGTCTTCGACCGGTACCCCTATGGCGGCGGCGGGCCGAAGCCTCGAAAAAAGGAGAAAAAATGAACGGGACGACGGGAATGCACAGACGCGCCTTTCTGAAGGCATGCGGCGCGGGCGCCGCGGCAATGGCGGCGGGTTGGCCGGCGACAACGCGGGGCGCCGCGCCGCGCAAGCCCAACATCATCTTTGTTCTGGCCGACGACCTCGGCTACAGCGAACTCGGATGCTACGGCAACACCTTCAACGAGACCCCGAACCTCGACCGGATGGCCGCCGAGGGCATGCGCTTCACCGACGCCTACGCCTCGGCCCCCGTGTGCTCGCCGTATCGGGCCGCCCTCATGACCGGCCAGGCGCCGGCCCGCGTCGGCATCACCGACTACCTGCGCCCGAACGACCCGAAGCACCTCTCGACCGATCACGTCACGATTGCCGAGGCGCTCAAGGGCGCCGGCTACGCCACCGGCATCATCGGCAAGTGGCACCTGACCGGCTACGCGAATCACGGCGCGAAGGAGGTGCCGCCCGGCGCGCACGGCTTCGATGAGACCATCGTCAGCGAGAACCGCGGCATCGGCGGCGGCTCGTACTTCTACCCGTACCACTTCAACCGCGAAATCAAGAAACGCCTGCCCGGAAAGGAGTACCTCACGGACCGGCAGAACACCGAGGCCGTGGAGTTCATCGAGCGGCACAAGGGCGGGCCGTTCTTCCTGTTCCTCAGCCATTACGCCGTCCACACACGCCTCAACGGCAAGCCCGACCTGGTGGCCAAGTACGAGGCCAAGCCGGGCGCGGGGAAGGGCTCTCGCGCACCGAGGAACAATCCGCACCTGGCGGCCCAACTCGAAAGCATCGACGAGGGCGTCGGCATGATTATGAAGAAACTCGCGGACCTCGGCCTTGCCGACAACACGGTGCTCATCTTTACGGGCGACAACGGCGGCGAGGACAGGGTCACGAGCAACGCGCCGCTTCGCGCCGGCAAGTCCACGCTGTACGAGGGCGGTATCCGCGAGTCGCTCCTTGCCCGCTGGCCCGGCGTGGTCCCGGCCGGCGCCGTCTGCCGCACGCCGACCAGCAACTTCGACTTCTATCCGACGTTCTGTGAGGCGGCGGGCATCCGGCCCGACGCCAGGCAGCACCTCGACGGCGTCTCCATCCTCGCGCTGCTCAAGGACCCGAAGGCACGCCTCGCGCGCGACACGCTCTGCTGGCACTATCCGCTGGCGCGGCCGCATTTCCTCGGCGGGCGTTCCACGGGCGCTATCCGAAAGGGTGACTGGAAACTCATCGAGTTCTTTGACACCGGCAAGGCCGAACTGTTCAACCTGGCGGACGACCTCGGCGAGACCAACGACCTGGCCGACGCAAAGCCCGAAAAGGTCGCCGAACTCAGGAAGGCCCTCGCCGCATGGCGGGCCGACTGCGGCGCCGTCATCCCCGCCGGCTGCAAGGACTATGATCCCACCAAGCCCGTCCGCAAACCGAAGCCCAAGCAGAAGGGACCGTCGATGTGAGCATCAACATCACCTGTCGCCAACGGCTGACACGACGCCGGTTTTTGAGGAACATCGGCTTCGCCGCCGCCTCGGTGGCGGCTGTCGGGTGCCGCGCCGGCCGGGCGGCCAGGCGCGCCCACCGGAAACCCAACATCATCTTCTTCCTCGCCGACGACCTGGGTTGGATGGACTCGACGGTCTACGGCAGCCGCTACTACGAGACGCCGAATATCGAGCGGCTGGCGAAGCGCGGCATGCTGTTCACGGACGCGTACGCCGCCAACCCGCTCTGCTCGCCCACGCGCGCGAGCATCATGACGGGCAAGTACCCCGCGCGGCTGGGGATCACGACGCCGGCGGGTCACCTGCCGCCGCTCGACGGGCCGCTCATGCCGAAGGCGGCCGCGCCGGGGTGCAAGGTCATCTGCCCGCGCAGCCGACGGTTCCTTCCGCCTGAGCAGTACACTCTCGGCGAGGCGTTTCGCGACGCGGGGTACCGGACGGGCTTCTTCGGCAAGTGGCACCTGGGCCTTCGGCCCGAGCATTGGCCCGAGGAGCAGGGATTCGAGGTCTCCTTCCACGGCGCCCCGGACCCCGGTCCGCCGAGTTACTTCTCGCCGTACCGTTTTCGGGCGGGCACCGTGACGAACGGCCCCAAGGGCGAGTACATCACCGATCGCCTGACGGACGAGGCGCTGCGGTACGTCGAGCGCCACAAGGCGGAGCCGTTCTTCCTCTGCTTCTGGCACTGGGCCGTCCACGCGCCGTTCCAGGCGAAAGAGGCGCTCGTTGAGAAGTACCGCGGCAAGACCGACCCGCGCGGCAAGCAGGGCTGCGCCGTCATGGCGGGGATGATCCGGAGCCTGGATGAGAGTCTCGGCCGCCTCCTCGACACACTCGACCGCCTCGGCATCGCCGACGACACCGTCATCCTCTTCTTCTCCGACAACGGCGGCAACATGTACAACGTGGTCGAGGGCCGGCCGCCCACCAACAACGCACCGCTGCGAGGCGGCAAGGCGACCATCTACGAGGGCGGGACGCGCGAGCCGTGCGTCGTCGTCTGGCCGGGCGTCGTGGAGCCGGCCTCGCGGTGCGCCGAGGTCATCTCGAGCATCGACTGGTACCCGACGCTCCTGGAGATGGCGGGCCTGGCGCCGAAGACGGGGCAGATCCTCGACGGCACAAGCATCGTGCCGCTGCTGAAGGGCGCCGGGCGGCTCGGCCGCGAGGCCATCTTCTGCCACTTCCCGCACTACATGCCCGCCACGGGGAACCTGCCCGCCACCTACGTCCGCAAGGGCGACTGGAAACTTATCCGCCTCTACGGCGAAGGCCCGGACCGCGCGAGCGCCTACGAACTCTACAACCTGAAGGACGACATCGGCGAGACGACGAACCTGGCCCAGAGGAACCCCGAGAAGGTCAAGGAACTCGATGACCTCATCGAACGGCACCTCGCGGACATCGGCGCCCTCGTGCCCGTGCCGAATCCGAATTACGCCCCCGCCACAGGCAAATGGACCACGTCGAAGGGCTGCACGTTGACCGTCAACGACGGGGTGCTCCACCTCCGCTCCGCGGGGGGCGACCCGTACCTGCACACGGCCGACGTGCCGAAGGTGACGGGGCCCGTCACCGTGGAGTTCCGCATGCGATCGGACTCCAGGGGCGCCGGCCGGGTCTTCTGGGCCGCCGACCGGGCCAAAGGGTTCCACCGCGACCGCAGCGTCGGCTTCGAGCCCCGGCATGACGGCCAGTGGCATGAGTACACGGTCGCGCTGCCCGTCGAAGGCGCGCTCCGCGCCGTCCGGATCGACCCCTCGACCGCGCCGGGCCTCATGGAGATCGACTGGATTCGCCTCGTGGGCGCAGACGGCGGTGTCCTGAAGGCGTGGGAGTTTGGCCGTCCGGCCGCCGGGCCATAGCATGGTCGTCATCGCCGCCGGCTCACGTTCGGTGCTTTCCGGTTGCACGGCCTGCGGCGGCGCGGTAGCATCCCGCCGCCTCCTCTTTATCTATTTCGAGTCTTCATGGGGGGACCCATGCTCGGCAAGATACTGTCCGCAGGCGTCTTCGGCATCGACGGGTACCCGGTGGAGGTCGAGTTCGACGTCCGCAGCGGCCTGCCGGCCGTCGTGATGGTGGGCCTGCCGGATGCCGCCGTCAAGGAGTCGAAGGACCGCGTTGCGACGGCCCTGAAAAACTCCGGGTACACGCGGAATCAAATCTCCTATCAATCAAAGGAGAATACCATGAGAATCCCTGCCTTACTTCTCGCCGCTTTCGCAATGCTGCTGACCGTTCACGTTGAAGCAAGTCAGAGCGAGAGACGGGGCGGCTCAGACAAGCAAGGAAACCTGCGCCTGGAAGTTGTGACATTTCCCCAAGACGTCCAGGCCGGCTTCAAGGACCTGAACAAACAGGCCCTGCTCTATCACCCAATCGAGAAACCTGAAGGCAAAACCCCGTTGATTGTTCTCCTTCACGGCGCAGGGGGAACCAACAAAAAAGACATTTCCTCTTTCAAAGGGAACAGAGACGTCAAATGGCTTGTGAACGCCGAGACTAGCAAGTACCCAGCCAAAATCCTGGTCCCGCAAAGCGTTGGGCTTTGGGATCCCGACTCCCTGAACAAGATGCTCGACCACATACTGGAAACCAATAGTGACATTGATAAAGACCGCGTTTACTGCATCGGCTACAGTATGGGTGGCAAGGGGACTTGGGAATGGGCGATGTCGTCACCTAAGCGTTTTGCCGCCATAATCCCGGTAGCCTTCATCCCTGATCTCAGTAAACTCAAAGACATGGTAGATCTGCCGATTTGGGCCATGGTTGGAACAAGAGACCGGCGGCGCGCTCAAGGAATCCCCAAGATGGAGAAAGCGCTCAAGGAATTGGGATCCACAGCGGTTCGAACAACCATTTTCGAAGGAGCGAATCATGCCTCCACTGCCGGTAAGGCATGGGCTGTGGAAGGACTGTTAGACTGGCTGTTTGCGCAGTCCCTCAATGGGTGACGGAAGGGACGTTCCACCTCGGCAAGAACGCGAAACAGAACCGCGTGCGACTGGTCACCCGGTAGGCTGGCCCATCGCTGTCGGTAGCAGACGACGGAAATGCCGTAAGTATTTGGCCAGCAAAGCCTTACGCGCGGCCATGGGGCTTGCCGACTGACAGACCCGCCAGCCCCGAGCGTCTCCAGGTCCCCCTATGATGCCCTCGCTACGAAGCTGCGACCAAGGTTTAATGAGACCTGCGGCCTGATGTTAAACAGATTGACCCATCGCGAGCCCGGTGGTACACAAGCGGTCATGTGGCAGCACCTTCCGAGTCGCAATCGACGACAACCTCGTGGCGCCTGGCGAAGGCCCAGGTACACGGTCACGGGCAAGACGATGCTCGCGCGGCGGCTGCCGACCATCCTGCCGATGCTGGGCATCGAGGAGTCGCTCGAAACGAGCCGCTCGCCTTTCCGGTTGCACGCGCCGCCGCCGCGCGGTAGCATCTCCGGCCGCTTTCCGTGTATCTATTCTCAGCCTTCTGGTGGGGGGACGCATGCTCGGCAAGATTCTTTCTGCGGGCGTCTTTGGTATCGACGGGTACCCGGTGGAGGTCGAGTTCGACGTCCGCAGCGGCCTGCCGGCCGTCGTGATGGTGGGCCTGCCGGATGCGGCCGTCAAGGAGTCGAAGGACCGTGTTGCGACGGCGTTGAAGAACTCCGGCTACACGTGGCCCGACGGTCGCCTCACGGTCAACCTCGCCCCCGCCGACACGAAGAAGGAGGGTCCTGCGTTCGACCTGCCCCTGGCCCTCGGGGCGCTGGCCGCCACCGGCCAGATGCTCTCGGACCGCCTCAAAGACTACGCCGCCGTCGGCGAACTTGCCCTCGACGGGGCCGTCCGGTCCGTCAAAGGGGCACTCTCGATGGCCATGACCGCCCGGGCCGAGAAACTGCGTGGCCTTATCCTGCCCGCCGCCAACGCCCGCGAGGCCGCCGTCGTCTCGGGGCTGGAGGTCGTGCCCGTGCGGGCCCTCGCCCAGGCCGTCGGCTTCCTCACGGGCGAACTTCCGATTGAACCGTGCGCCGTGGACCTGGAGACGGTCTTCGAGGACGCTCGCCGCGACGACGTGGACTTCTCCGACGTGCGCGGACAGGAACACGCCAAGCGGGCCCTGACGGTGGCGGCCGCCGGAGGGCACAACGTCCTGATGATCGGACCGCCCGGGTCGGGCAAGACGATGCTCGCGCGGCGGCTGCCCACGATCCTGCCGATGCTGGGCATCGAAGAGTCGCTCGAGACGACACGCATCTATTCGAGCCTGGGCCTGTTGCCGCCGGGCGAATCGGTCATCGCCGCGCGGCCGTTCCGCTCGCCACATCACACGACGAGCGAGGCGGGGCTGGTGGGCGGCGGAACGGTGCCCGCGCCGGGCGAGGTCAGCCTGGCCCATCATGGGGTCCTGTTTCTCGACGAACTGCCGGAGTTCAACCGGCACACGCTGGAGGTCCTCAGGCAGCCGCTCGAGGACGGCGTCGTCACGATCAGCCGCGCCGCCGCCAGCCTGACCTTCCCCGCACGGATCATGCTCGTGGCGGCACTGAACCCGTGCCCGTGCGGTTACCTGACCGACCCCAATCACGAGTGCCACTGCACGCCGCGGCAGATTCAGGCGTACATGGGGAAGATCTCCGGGCCGCTACTCGACCGGATCGACATCCACCTGGACGTGCCCGCCGTGCCGTACCGCGAACTGCGCGGCAAGACGGAAGGGACGTCGAGCACCGGGATGCGCGAGCAGGTCCTGGCGGCCCGCGAGCGGCAGGCCGCACGCTTCAAGAGTCGCCGTATGACCAACGCGCACATGAGCCACCGGCAGGTCAAGAAGCACTGCGTGCTCGATGACGCCGGAGAAAGCCTCCTGAAACAGGCGATGCACGAGATGGGCCTCTCGGCCCGCGCCCACGACAAGATCCTCCGTTCCTCCCGCACCATCGCCGACCTCGAAGGCGCCGCCAGCGTCACGGCCACCCACCTGGCCGAAGCCGTGCAGTATCGCCGGCTGGATCGGAACCTGTTTGCCTGAGGTGTTTCGCCGTGCCGGCAGCGCCGCTTACTCACGTGCGCGGCTAGTCAGAAGCGCAATAAACTAATATCAAACAAAAACTCCCCCCTAGATAAAGCCCGCGACTCTGGTCGGGCGCAATGATGGTGAAGACTTGACTGGCCGCGAGCGTAAGCGAGCGTGTGCCGTTCGCACAATGATGTCGAAGCCCTGACTAGCCGCGAGCGTAAGCGAGCGGGCCGGTATCCCGAGCAGGAGACGATGATGACGGAAGTGTTTCGAGTCGGCTTCATCGGCTTCGGCTTCATCGGCAAGGTGCAGGCGTACGCCTACCGCAACCTGCCGCTGTTTTACGATCCGGCGCCGCTGGCGGCGCGCATCACGCACGTCTGCACCAGCCGCCGCGAGACCGCCGAGAAAGGGGCCGCACTCCTCGGTGCCCCGTGCGCCGTCACCGATTACCGCCAGGTTACCGAGAACCCCGACATCGACATTATCCATATATGCACCCCCAACCACCTGCACAGGGACGCGCTGCTGTCGGCCATGGCGCACGGCAAACACATCTACTGCGACAAGCCGCTCGTCGCAAACGAGGCCGAAGCCGACGAAATCCAGGCCGCCCTCGCCGCCTACAAGGGCACCGCCCAGATGGGCTTTCAGAACCGGTTCTTCCCCGCGACGCTCCGCGCCCGGCAACTCGTCGAGGAGGGGTTCCTGGGCGACGTGCTGGAGTTTCGTGCCGCCTTCCTGCACGGTGGAAGCGCCGACCCCCGCGCGCCGCTCAAGTGGAAACTCTCGGCGGCCGCCGGCGGCGGCGTCATCGCCGACCTCGCCTCACACGTTCTCGACTTGGTCCACCACCTGCTCGGCGACTACGAGGGCCTGGCGGCGGCGACGCGCATCGCCTACCCGAAGCGCCCGTCTCCCGACGACCCGTCGCGCATGCTCGATGTGGACGCCGAAGACTGCGTCATGGTCTTGGCCCGGATGCGGTCCGGGGCGCTGGGAACCATCGAGGGCACCAAACTCGCCACCGGCACGGAGGACGAACTGAGGTTCGAGATCCACGGATCGCGCGGAGCCATACGCTACAACCACATGGACCCGCACCATCTGGAGACCTACGACGCGACCGCCGCATCCCAACCGATAGGCGGCCGCCGCGGATGGACACGCATCGACACGGGTCAGCGGTATCCTGAACCTGCCACCGGGTTTCCGTCGCCGAAGGTCAGCATCGGATGGCTGCGCGGGCACGTCGCCAGCATCGCCCATTTCCTGGAGGCGGTGCGCGACGGCCGGCCCGGCGACCCGGGCTTGGCGCAGGGCGTCTACGTCCAGCGGCTGATGGAGCGCATCCGCCAGGCGGCCGAGGCGGGCCGGTGGGTAACCGTGTGACCTGCGGTTGAGTTCTGCAAAACCAATGTGACATGCCGGGTGCGACAGAGCACGAGTCCGGGGCGGCGGCGATTCTGCCGCGCTATCGGCGCACGGCGAAGAACGGACGGGCGATGTCGAAGACGACAAACGGGAGTCGGCGCCGGTTTCTGGTACGGTTGGGCGGCGCCGTGATTGCTGCCGTTGGCGGACCGTCCGTCGTGCCGTCGTCTGCTCTGGGCAAAGGCGGCGCCGTCGCGCCGAGCAATCGCATCGTGGCCGGCTGCATCGGCGTGGGCAACCAGGGCCACGCCGTCATGCGGAACTTCCTCGCCCAGGACGACGCCCGCGTCGTCGCGGTCTGCGACGTGAAGACGCGGTGCCTGGACATCGCGAAGAACCGCATCGACCGCCATTACGGCGACCGCGGTTGCACCACGTACAGAGACTTCCGCCGCCTGCTCGCCCGCGACGACATCGACGCCGTCCTCATCGCCACGCCGGACCACTGGCACGTGCTGATGGCGCTCGCCGCAGCCAGGGCCGGTAAGGACATCTACCTGGAGAAGCCGTTGGGCCTCAGCCAGGCCGAAGACCGGACCCTGCACGCCGCCGTCCACCGCTACGGGACGGTGTTTCAGTTCGGCACGCAGCAGCGGTCGGGGAGCCGGTTTCGCCTCGCCTGCGAACTCGCGCGGAACGACCGAATCGGCCGGCTTCAGACCATCAATGTCTGGTGCCCCGGCAGCCGCCCGGGTGGTTCGACCGAAGTCGTGCCGGCGCCGCACTACCTGGACTACCGGATGTGGTTGGGACCCGCGCCGTTCGTGCCGCACACCCGGCACCGCTGCGCCAACAGCATCGTCCCCGGCGAGCCGTACAAGATCTGGCCGTTTATCTCCGACTACTGCTGGGGCTGGATCGCCGGCTGGGGCATCCACGCGCTGGACATTGCGCTTTGGGGCGCCGGTCCGGAACTCGGCCCGCCTTTGGATATCCAGGGTGCCGGCACCATCCCCGACCACGGGGCGTGCGACACGGCCACCACCTGGCGGGTCACCGTCACGTACGGCGGCGGCATCACGCTGAACTTCACCGGAGACCCGGCGCCGCCCGAGTGGAAGAACCGCTACGGGAGGATCCGCGACCACGGCACCGTCTTCGAGGGCACCGAGGGGTGGGTCCACGTGGACCGCGCCGGGATGAACGCTCATCCGAAGAGCCTGCTCAACGCGGGCGCCGAGCCGCGCGAGACCCGCCTGTACCAGAGCCCGGGCCACGTCCGGAACTTCCTGGATTGCGTGAAGAGCCGGGCCCGGACCATCTGCCCGATCGATGCGGCCCTGGAGGCGGACACGCTGTGCCAACTCTGTGCCATCGCCGTGCAACGTGAGCGGCGGCTTCGATGGGATGCCGCGTCCAAACGGTTCGTTGACGATGAGACCGCCAATCGGATGCTCGTGCGCCCGATGCGCAGCCCCTGGCACCTGTAGCGGGCGAGGAACCTGGGAGGAGATCATCCATGTCGCACCGCATCAGCCGTCGTCGGTTTCTGAAGGTCTCGGCCGCCGCCGGCGCGTCGCTCGCCTGCACCGGCCCCGTGGTGGTGGCCCGGAGCGCGACGTCGGCCAACGACAAACTGGACGTCGCGGTCGTCGGTGTGGGCGGCCGCGGCGCGGCGAACCTGGGCGGCGTGCGCGGCGAGAACATCGTGGCCCTGTGCGACATCGACGCCCATCGCCTGGCCGGTGCGGCCAAGCAGTTCCCCAAGGCCAAAGCGTACGCCGACTTCCGCAAGATGCTCGGCGAGATGGACCGCCGCATCGACGCCGTCGTCGTCTCGACGCCCGACCACACCCACGCGCCCGCTGCCGCCATGGCCCTCGCGATGGGCAAGCACTGTTACTGTGAGAAGCCGCTCACCCACTCGGTGCACGAGGCCCGCACGGTGGCCGACCTCGCGCGCAAAAGCCGGCGTGCCACACAGATCGGCACCCAGATCCATGCGCGCGACAATTACCGCCGCGTCGTCGAACTCGTTCAGAGCGGCACCGTCGGCCCCGTCCGCGAGGTCCACGTCTGGTCGAGCGCCAGTTACGGCGGCCAGGACCGGCCCAAAGACACGCCGCCCGTTCCCGACCACATCAACTGGGACCTGTGGCTGGGGCCGGCGCCCGAGCGACCGTATCATCCGTGCTACCTGCCCGGACGGTGGCGCGGATGGTGGGACTTCGGGACCGGGGCGCTCGGCGATTTCGGGTGTCATTACATGGACCTGCCATTCTGGGCGCTGCGGCTGCGGTATCCCACGAGTGTCGAGGCCGAAGGTCCCTCCGTCCATCCCGAGACCACGCCTCGCCGGCTGACCGTCCGCTATGAGTTTCCCCCGCGCGGCAGCCTGCCGCCCGTCAACCTCACGTGGTACGACGGCGGCAAGCGGCCGCTGGCGCTGCTGAAGCAGGACGGGCTCGTGAAGGCGGAGACGCTCACGACGCCGCTGAACCCGGCGAAATGGGGCAGCGGCGTCCTGTTCATCGGCGCCAAAGGCATGCTCCTGGCCGACTACGGACGCCGCCTGCTCCTGCCGCAAGACCGGTTCGCCGGGTTCACGCCGCCCGCGCCGACGATTCCCAACTCCGTCGGCCACCACAAAGAGTGGCTCGTCGCGTGCAAGACCGGCGGGGCCACGACGTGCCACTTCGGCTACTCCGGTCCCCTGACCGAGACGGCCCTCCTGGGAACGGTCGCCTTCCGAACGGGCGAGAAACTGGCGTGGGATGCCGAGGCACTCAAGGCGACCAACTGTCCGAAGGCGGACCGATACGTCAGGCGGCCGTACCGAGCGGGCTGGACGCTGTAGGCGGTCCGAGATGAATCTTGCGCGGTGGGTCTCTGCACCCACCGCGCATAACGGGGCCTATTCGCGGCGGGTCGCGAGGCCCACCGCGCACCAACTCCAACGACGCATCACGCCGGGGCGCCCGGCAGCAGGTCGGGCGTGACCATCCAGACGAGCCGCCGGCCGGCGGACGCGTCGCCTTCGAGGCACGCGACGGCCCCTTCCGCGAACTTCAGCGTCTCGGCCGCATCGCTGCCGGCCAGTAACTTCGAGGCCAGGTGGTCGAGGAACGGCAGGTGGCCGACGACCATCAGGTCCTCGCCGGCCCGGTCGATGTCGCGGCGGACGGTGTTGATGTCGTGGTTCGGCGCAAGGTCGTCGCGCTCGACGAGGCCTTCTTCCGCATCCACGGCCGCCGACAGGATCGCCGCCGTCTCGCCCGCCCGCGTCTTGGTGCTGTGCCAGATGGCGCCGACGTGAAGGTCGAGCGGTTTCAGAAACGCCGCTACCTTGCGGACCTGGTCGCGGCCCCGGGGCGACAGATGCCGCTCAGGGTCCTGCGCCTTCGACGCCGCGTTGCCGTGTCGGACGAGATAGACGCGCACACGCACCCTCCTCTCAGGGCAATACGGCCGGACAGCGCGCGGGGCCAGGGGTCAGACGATCTCGGCCGCCCTGGCGTTGTCGCTCGTGTGCAGGATGACGGCGGCCTCGGGCCCGTCGGCGACGGTCGCGTAGACGAGTTCGATGTTGATGCCGGCGTCGGCCAGTTTGTGGGCGATCTCGCCGAGCGCGCCGGGCGTGTTCGGCGCCGTGACGCAGATGCCTTCCTTCCACCCGCAGTTCTCGACGCTGTCGCTGACGGCGGCACACGCCTTCTCGTTGTCGTCGGTGTGTGCGAGCAGTTTGCCCTTGTCTCCCTCGACCCACGCGGCGAGGGCGAGGATGTTGAGGCCGGCATCCTTGATCCGGTCCGTGACCTGGGCCAACTTGCCGACCTCGTCGGCGACGGTCACCATGATGCAGTTGCAGACGGTTGCCATGGGAAGTCCCTCCTTTGCTCTTGGATTCGGGTTCCGGAACGTCTCGCCCCATTTTACCGGATTGGGGCCCCAGATTCCGGGAAATCCCGGGTTAGCTCGCGCAGCCTGCGCCACGTGCAGGAATCCTGTCTTGACACGTTCGGCGTCCCGCGTTCCAATCGCTCGGACACGAATTGGCCTGCGTGAAGGAGGTGGACGATGCTCGGTGGCCGCTACGGGGTTGTACTTCTGACGGTCCTGTCGGTTGCCGCCATTGCGCATGGTGCCCAGAAGAACATCAAATCCGGTGTGACCGTTTTCAAACGCGAGCGGTGCGACCCGAGTTACGTCCTCTATTCCAGCCGCCAGACGGAGGCGGCCCACCTCATCCGTCTCGACGGCAGCGAGGTTCACCGCTGGGCCTACCCGCAGGGCAAGACATGGCACTACGCCGAGATGCAGCCCGACGGCCACCTCGTCGCCATCATCAAAGACGTGATGATCCTGGAACTGGACTGGGACAGCAAGTTGGTCTGGAAGGCCGAGATGCGGGCGCACCACGACTTCGCCCGGTTGCCGAACGGCAACACGCTGGTCGACTCGCGGCGAGCCATGAAGCACCCCTGGAAGGACGAGGGCAAACTCGCCTGCGACATTCTCGTCGAGGTAACGCCCGCCGGCAAGACCGTCTGGGAGTGGAAGGTCGAGGAACACGCCAAGGAAATCGCAGCCCTCGTCGATTTGCGCATCCCACCATATAAAGAGTTCTGGGATTGGCCGCACGTCAACACGATTGAGGTTCTGCCCGACAACCCGGCTGCGAAGAAGGACCCGCGGTTCCGGGCGGGGAACCTGCTCGTGTGCGGACGCCACATCAACGTCATCTGGGTCATCGACCGAAAGACCGACAAGGTCGTCTGGGCGTGGGGACCGGGCCAACTGCTCGGCCCGCACATGCCCACCATGCTCGCCGGCGGCCACATCCTGGTCTACGACAACGGGCAGAATGCGGCGGACAGCGTCCGCGGCTGGACACGCGTGCTCGAACTCGACCCGCTCACCGGAAAGATCGTGTGGGAGTATAAGGCCGACCCGCCCAAGAGTTTTTACTCGCCGTCGCGCGGCTCGAACGAACGCCTGCCGAACGGCAACACGTTCATCGCGGAATCGGATCCCGGCCGCCTCTTCGAGGTCACGCCGAAGGGCGAGATCGTGTGGGAGTTCCTGAACCCCGAACGGCGCAAAAACGGCGGCCGCATGGCACTCTACCGCGCGCTGCGCTATCCCCGCGACCTTGTGGATCGTCTGCTGGCCGAACACGGCGACCGCAAACACAAGGAATAAGTCCCGGACGGCTCGTGAGGCCGGCGTCTGGAGGGGGGCTGCGGGCGTGTCGCTACTTCGCCCATGGCGGCAACTGGACGGGGGCGACCTCCAGGTCCGACTCCCACCGGGCGAGCAGGTCGCGGTGGGCCTTCAGGTCGGACGCGAACCCGGCGTCGGGCGCCAGGTTCTTCGTCTCCCCGGGGTCGCTCTGCATGTCGAACAACTGCTCCACCGGGTCGCCCTTGTAAGTGATGTATTTGTATCGTGGCGTGCGGATCATGCGCCCGGTGATGGTGACCTCGGCCGGGACGAACTCGCGCCACGCGGGCGACTTGCCCTCGAGCAGAGCCTTCAGCGAGCGGCCGCGCATCTTCGGCGGCGCCTCGATGCCGGCGTAGTCGCAGACGGTCGGCAGGATGTCGAGCCCGCTCACCAGGTGGGCGGCGTCCCGGCGGTTTTCCTGGATGCGGCCGGGGCAGGAGACGATGAGGGGGACCTTGGCGGCCTCGTCGTACAGGTAGTTCTTCGTGACCAGGTGGTGCCGCGCGCGGCCTTCGCCGTGGTCGGCCGTGAAGACGACGATGGTGTTGGCGGCTTCTTCGGAGTCTTCCAGCGCCTGGAGAGTGCGGCCGATTTCGGCGTCCACCATCTCGACCATGCGGTAGTAGTTCCAGATGTAGTACCGCCACTGCTCGTCGGACCACTCGGGCCGGCGGCGACGTTTCATTTTCTCCGGCTCGTTCGTATCGTAGTTGAAGTTGGGCGGCAGGGGGGGCAGTTCGTCGGCTACCGCATCGTAGAACACCATCTCGCCGCTCTTTTGGTGCATGCCGACGAACTGGCACACGTCGTGCGGCTGGAGAAACGAGGCGACCATGAGGAACGGCTTTCCCGGACGGCGGCTGCGCAGGTACGCCTGGCAGGCCCGCGAGACGTCGGCATCGCACACGCCGCCCTGGCCGCCTATGCCGGTCGCGATGACGTTGAAGCCGGGGATGTCCGCGGCAAACCCCGCCGGCAGGTGCCACTTGCCCGCGTACACGGTCTCGTAGCCCGCCTGGCCGAGCCACTGGCCCATGTTCGGCAGCGTCGACCGGATGGGCCGCCCGTTGACGACGACGCCCGTCTCGGTTGTCGGTCGGCCGGTCATCATGCCGCTGCGAGCGGGCGAGCACAGCGGGTTGGCGCTGTAGGATTCCAGAAACGCCACGCCCCGCCGGGCGAGCCGGTCGAGGTGCGGCGTCGAAAGGTCCTTGCATCCGAGGGCCGACAGGGTGTCGAGCCCCTGCTGGTCGGTGATGATGAAGAGGAAGTTCGGGCGGCGTGCGGTCGCGGCGCCGCCTGCTCGCAGGGCGGGCGTGCAGCCGATCGCCGCCGCCGCCGCACCCGCAACGCCGGCCTTCAGAAAACCTCGCCGCGAGACGGCCGGGCCGGGTCTTTTCGCCTTCTCCGTGGGCCGAGTCATGTGGCCTTCCTTCTGGCCTTCGTTCGGGCCCGCGCCTTGTCGAGTCTTTCCTGCATCCATGTTGATGCGTCGGGATCGTAGAGCAGGGCACGCAGGCCGCTCAGGGCGAACAGCAGCCGCCCACGCTCGTCCACCCAGTATTGCCAGGGCAGGACGCCGGGGCCGATCTGCTGGTAGCCGATGAGATGCAGTTTGCGGCCGCCCAGTTCAAACTCCTTCGCCTCGCGGAACTCCAGCCGCTGGCCCGGCTTGACGAGGTCCATCTCTTCGAGCATCGTGAAGCGCAGGGTCTTGGTCTTGGCGCTGCCGAGCCGCTGGACGGCGCCCAGGAGCGACCAGTTGCTCGTGACCGGGCCGGCGACCTTCTGCGTGCGGCGGCGCCGGCCGAAGCGGGCCTCGACGCGGCCGCCGGAGACCGTCCCGGTTTCCGAGAGGCGTGTGCCCGTGGTCGGCTGGTCGTCGAGATCGAGGATCTGCGAGGTGAGCGTCCAGGATTTCGGCGTCGCGAGCACGTCGGCCGCACACTCCACTACAGCGCGGGTGCGGCGGCAGTAGCCGGGCTGCTCGACCACGTCCAGGTCGACGCTGAAGCGCACGCCGTCGGCCGTCGGTTCGCGTTTCAGCCGCAGACTGCCGCCCATATATCGCTGGACCATCCACAGGCGGTACGTGTTGGTCCACGTGCCGTTCGGGTCGAAGGCTTGGGCGGGGGGCGTGAAATCGTTCAGCGCGCCCAGGCTGTGCAGATGCTCGAGCGTCAGCGGACGGGTCCGAGCGGGATCGTACCGCTGCGGGGGTCTTTTTGGTTTCTTCGCGCTATCCTTCGTCGCCATCGCAGATGCCCTTGGACGGGATTTCTCGATCACCACTATACCGCGCAGCCCGAAAGGATCAAGCCTTACGTTGGAAATCCGCGGCGCCGGCCACGGTTGTTCCGAGTTCGGAGGAACCGTTCGCATTCGTCGGCCGATTTTGCTATCGTCGCCGGCCGGAGGCTTTTCGATGTGCCGGAGGCATCTGCCTGCACCGGCGCAGCGGCAGGCGGCTTGAGAGGAGATACGCCATGGACAGGAAAGTTACGCGTCGCACGTTTCTCACGGCGTCCGGAACGGCTACCGGCATCGGCCTGGCGGCCGGTGTTCTCGGCGGCCGTGCCCGCGCCGCGCCCAGCGACAAGGTGAACCTCGGCTTTGTCGGCGTCGGGCCGCAGGGCGGCGGGCACCTGCGGCGTTATCTCGGCTTCCCGGACGTCCGCGTTACGGCCATCTGCGACGTCAATCAGCGGAAACTCGACGCCGCGGTCGCAAGCACCAAGGGTTCGGCCAGCGGCTACCGCGACTTCCGCAAACTGCTTGAGCACAAGGACCTCGACGCCGTCGTGGTCGCTCCCCCGCCGCACTGGCACGCCATCGTCGCCGTCGCCGTCTGCAAGGCGGGCAAGGACCTGTTTGTCGAGAAGCCCATGACGCTGACCGTCGGCGAGAGCCAGGCCGTCTGCAAGGCCGTCAAGGACCACGGCCGCATCTCGCAGGTCGGCACGCAGATTCACGCGGGCGAGAACTACACGCGCGTCGTCGAGATCGTCCGCTCCGGCATCCTCGGCCATGTCAGTTGCGTCCGAACGTTTATGAAACTCGACCAGACCCGCAGGGGCATCGGCACGGCCAAGGACCGCCCGCCGCCCGATTTCCTGGACTGGGACATGTGGGTCGGCCCGGCGCCGATGCGGCCGTACAATCCGCTCATGACGAAGGGTGCGTACCATCACTGCTCGTTCATGGCCTTCAGCGGCGGGTGGCTGCCCGGCATGGCCCCGCATATCATCGACCTGCCCATCTGGGCACTCAATCTGGGCCTGCCGACGCAAACGAGTTGCAGCGGCGGACGGTTCGTCCTGGAAGACGGCGGCGACTGTCCGGACGTCCAGGAGGTCCTCTGGCAGTATCCCGCACTGACGATGACCCACATGATGAACCTGACGAACTCTTACGGATGGGACTTCCACGGCAAGGGCGGCCGCAAACGCCGCCTCGGCATCTACTTCCACGGCGAACAGGCCACCCTCTTCTGCAACTACGGCACCTTCACGATCGTGCCCGAAGACGACCCGAACGCCGAACTCCAACTCCCCGACAAGACCCTGCCGCGCTCCAAAGGCCATTACCGCGAGTGGATCGATTGCATCAAGAGCCGCAAGCAGCCGTCGTGCAACGTCTTCTACCACCACAGGGTGAACGTGCCGTGTTGCCTGGCGAACCTGTCGCTCAAACTTGGCCGCTCCATCCAGTTCGACCCGAAGACCGAGACCGCCGTCGGCGACGACGAGGCCAACCGCGCCTTCACGCCGACCTACCGCAAACCGTGGACGTTGGGGTGACCGTGAGGTGAGCGCGTGAGCGGTAGTCTGGGGCTTCGGCGCCTGACGGAGCGGTCCGCCGTGATGGACGGCCTTGCTGCGCACGGGCTCAGCGAAGAGGCGGCCGCTGCCAAAGCCGAACGGTTCGACCGCTGCGCCCGGGCGCTCCGGCGTGCCGGCGTGAAGCCGGACGCTGCGGCACGGGCGCTGTTCGTCCCCGGCCGCATCGAGGTCCTCGGCAAGCACACCGATTACGCGGGCGGCAGCAGCCTGGTGGCGGCGCCGGAGCGCGGGCTCTGCCTCGTTGCTGTGGGGCGCGAGGACGCGACCGTCCGCGCCGTTGCGATGGATTTGGACGATGCGTGCGAGTTCGCCTTCTCGGGCGATCTCGCGCCGACCGTCGGCCACTGGTCGAACTACCCGATGACCGTGGCTCGGCGCCTGGCTCGCAACTTCCCGGGCGGCCTGTGCGGGGCGGACGTGGCGTTTGCCGGCGACCTGCCCGTCGCGGCGGGGATGAGCAGTTCCAGTGCGGTGATGGTCGCGTTCTACCTGGCGCTCGCGGCCATCAACCGGCTCGACGAGCGAGCCGAGTACCGCCAGAACATCCGTGCGCCCGAATCGCTCGCCGACTATCTCGGCGCCGTCGAGAACGGGCAGACGTTCGGCAGTCTGACCGGCGACAAGGGCGTCGGCACGTTCGGCGGCAGCGAGGACCACACCGCCATGCTCTGCTGCCGGCCCGGGATGCTGAGCCAGTACGCGTACCGCCCCACGCGGCCGCAGCGGACGATTCCGCTGCCTGCCGCCTACACCTTTGCCATCGCTTCGAGCGGCGTTGCGGCGGAAAAAACCGCAGGGGCCATGGAGCGGTACAATCGGGCCTCGCGGCTGGCGTCGGCCGTGGCGGCGGCCTGGCGCGACGCCACCGGCCGCAACGACGCGACCATCGGCGACGCTCTCGCGAGTTCCGACATTGCTGAATCAGTCGCCCGGATGCGTGAGGTCGCCGTGGCGCCGCCGGCGGGCGGTCCGTTTTCGCATGAGGAACTCGACGGGCGGTTCGAGCACTTTTGGTCCGAGAGCGTTGAGATCGTCCCTGCGGCAGGCGACGCGCTGGCTGCCGGCGACCTGCCCGAGTTTGGCCGCCAGGTGGATCGTTCGCAGTGCTTGGCCGAAACGCTTCTCGGGAACCAGATTCCGCAGACCGTTTTTCTGGCGCGTTCGGCTCGCGAGTTGGGTGCGGCGGCCGCATCGGCCTTCGGGGCAGGGTTCGGCGGCAGCGTGTGGGCTATGGTTCGCCGCGACGGGGCGGACGCGTTTCTGGAAAACTGGGCGGCGCGATACCGCGAGGCGTGGCCGGGGGAGGCGGCGAACGCCTCGTTCTTCCTCACGCGGCCGGGGCCGGCGGCGTTCGACTTGGGGGGGGCAGGGGAACTCTGATGCGAATCATGGTTTTTGTCGTGGTAGTGACACTGGCGCAGGTAACCGTGCCGGCGGCGGAAGTCGAGATCCGACGCACCATCGACATCGCCCCCGTCTGGGCGGGGCATCCGGTCGGGTTCCACCTCCTGACCCGCGGCGACCGGCAGTACGTCGCGTTCTACGATGCCGAGCGGCGCATGACCGTAGGCGCCCGCACGCTGGACGCCGACCGGTTCGGTCTGGTCCGATTGCCGGAGAAGGTCGGCTGGGACAGCCACAACTCCGTCTGCATGGTCGTCGACGATGACGGGCACGTCCACCTGAGCGGCAACATGCACGGCCAGCCGCTGAAGTATTTCCGGACCGCGCGGCCGCACGACATCACGGCCTTCGAGCGGATCGACCGGATGGTGGGCGCCCGGGAGAAACGTGTCACGTATCCGCGATTTTTCCGCGGCCCGGCCAACGAACTCATCTTCACCTATCGCGACGGGGGCAGCGGAAACGGCGACCAGATTTACAATGTGTACGATCACGAAAAGCAAGCGTGGCGCCGCATGCTCGATTCGCCACTGACCGGCGGCCGGGGCAGGATGAACGCGTACCTCCACGGGCCGGTGAAGGGCCCGGACGGATACTTCCATTTATGCTGGGTCTGGCGGGATACGCCCGACTGCGCGACCAACCACGACCCGTCGTACGCGCGGAGCAAGGACCTTCGCCATTGGGAGACGGCTGCCGGCCGGACGGTTCGGCTGCCGATGACCGTTGAGACGCCCGGCCTGATCGTCGATCCGGTTCCGCCCGGCGGGGGTGTTATCAACGGCAACGTGGTGCTGGGTTTCGACTCGAAACGGCGCGTCATCGTCAGTTACCACAAGTTCGACGCCGAGGGCAGGACGCAGTTGTATAACGCGCGGCTGGAGGGCGGCCGGTGGCGGATCGCTCGGGCCACCGACTGGGATTACCGCTGGGACTTCCGCGGCGGTGGGGCCATCGTGTTTGACGTGCGAATCGGCGGCGTCCGCCTCTCGCCCGAGGGCAAACTGGTCCAGTCATGCCGGCACGTCAAGCGCGGGTCGGGGCTTTTCCTGGTCGATGAGGCGACGCTCAGGCACGTCGGGCGGTCGCCCGGCGGCCGGCCGCGTCCGAAACAACTGGGGAAGGTCGAGTCTGCGTTTCCGGGGCTCGAGGTCCGATGGGCCGGGGATTCCGGTTCGGGCGGCGAGACCGGCATCCGATATGCTCTCCGTTGGGAGACGCTGCCGGCGAACCGCGACCGGCCGCGCAAGCCCCCGCTTCCCGAACCGAGTATGCTGCGTCTGCAGGAGTTTCGCGACCCCGTCGCCGGTCGGTAGCGGCGGAGATTGTTAGAACTCTAACAAAAAACGGCGACGACAACAGATCTTAACGCAGAGGGCGCGGAGGGTAAGGAGAGAACGCCGAGAACGGCAAGGAATTGGGTAACGGCAACAGCCCTTTTAGCCGCGCCCCGCAGGGAAGCGGGTACTGCCGGGCAACGACGCCTCACGCCAAGCCGCAAGGGCGCCAAGAACGGCATGGATTTGGGCAGGCGGCAAACGGCAACATGGGGTGACTGGGTAAATCGGCAACGGCCACCGCAGCCGTAGGGGCGAGGCATGCCTCGCCCGCGCTATGCCGAAGGTGCTACGGCCCGGTCAAGGACGAGATCACCCTGCCGGCCCTGACACGGCGCCCTTGGGTCGCACGCCGCGGTCCGCAGGCCGCGCCGTGCTGCCCGTCAAGACGGCAGCGTCCGGCGAGTTCACATCGTAAGTGCAACGGGTGGGCGCCAGAATCCACAAGAAGACGATGCTTCCTGCCACCACCGCCAGTCCATGTCTTATCTCAACATCCTCCTGCAGTAGTGCTGGTGTCAATGCTCTTCCAAAGCCACACCCGGGACGTGATATCTCACCTCGCCCTTCACTCCCCAGTGCGGGAAGTACATCATCTTCATCACACCGTTACCGACGCGAATGGCCGGGTCTGACGGGAGATGAACGATCGTCCGGTCGCCGGCGCGCTTGACCTTCACGATCTCGAAGCCGTGGGTGCTTCCCTCGCCGTCGGTCAGAAGAATCGTCCGGCCCTTCAACACGTCGCCTTCCGGCAGGGCACCGCTGACGACCAGGCTGTCAGAATCTTCGCCCTCGATACGACGGTTCGTTCCGGTGACCGTGCCTTCGTACGATCGCGCTTCCACCGACCGACCGGCCGCTTCCAACCGCGTGCCGTCAACAAGATACTGCCTCTTGACCTGGCCGCCACTCATCGAGATAAACCCAAACCGGCCCGTGAGGGCAAGCCGCTGGTTGTCGTCCATGACGCTGATCGTTTCCGAGGGGCCTAAGGTGCTAAGGATGTAGTCCGTGCGTTCCCCCAGTTCCACCTTCAGGACGACCGAGAAACCGCCGCCCTGTGGCCGCAGATCGGTCACTTTCTTGATCAGCGGTGCGCCCCTATATGGCTCGTGAACCGCGGCGAAGACGTTGGCCGGGCCCTTCCTCCTCACGTCCAGGAAATACGCATCTCCTTCTCGCCTCATCGCGGGGCCCTGTCCCACGATGACCTCCGTCCCCGCGGTGGGCATCAGGAGGGTGCGCACGTTCGCCCCGCTAGGAGAGACGAACTTAACCTCCACCGGCCCGGGCGTTCCGGCACTCTTGAGCTGCCCGATATACTCGTGTATCTTGCCTTGTTTGTCCTCCAGCGTGAGGCCCGTTTCAAGCTTGTACTCCTCCTCCAGGTTCCCGTGGAGGATCCAGTCGTGGAGTTTGCCGCCGTCCACACGGAAAATGTCCACCAGGTAAACGTCTGCCCCACGGCTGGCAATCATCGCTAAGGTGCGGCGGTAGAGCTTGGGGCGATTCGGATGCCAGGAGTTTTCGCCCTCGGCTACCGCGACCTGGACCGGATCGTAATTCGGCTCCCAAAGGAGGAGGTTGCCGTGCTGGAAGGTCCCGCCGTGACTGGTCCCGATCCGGAAGTGCGGAATGTCGGGCACACCGTCGAGCGCGAGATCGGTCTTCCTGTACCTCGCCCCGCTGCCGCGGTGGTGTTGATTGCCCTCGTCAATCACGACGGTGTTGTGCCCCGCCGTCGAGGCCTGCCAGGCGCGTGTGGACCTTCCCGAGCCGCGGTAGTGCGTCTCGGCGAACAGCTCCTTACCCTTGGCAAAGAGCCCGATGTTGAGGCAGTCCAGGTGCTCGTGTCCGTGGGTCCCGGAAAAGTGCAGATGGGCCTGGACTTGGTCGGCCCCGCGCCCTCGCCCCAGAATGCCGTGACCGAACCAGTAGAGGATGTACGGCCGGGATTCTGAGGGCACATAGTCCTTCACCTTGACCATCATGTGCCCGCCGGAGGACTCGGTGGCGCTGTTCGAGTTCCAGGTCGAGTCGTGGATGGCGACGAAGCGGCCGTTGGGTAGAACCATGTGGCGGGCCACGTCCGCGGCCTTGTCCATGTAGTACGCGAGTTCCTTCGCCATGTCTACGTTGTCGAATCGGGTCGCGTCCACCGGGTCCTTGTAGCCAGGTGGGTCGGAGTAGCCCTTGAGCGGGCTGTTGAGGATACGGCCCTCCAGGCGGCACGAAGTCATGAGGTGGTAGCCGGTGGGCGTTTCGTGCCAGGAACCGTCCGCGTAATAACCGACACGATATATGTTCTTCATCCAGCGGACCCCCTTGTGCACGAGTTCAGGGTCGGCGAGACACAATCCCCAGATAATGCAGCCGTTGATGCGGTTGGCAGAGGTGTTCCCGTAGGTCAAGACAGGACCGCCTCGGGATCTGGGCATGTAATCCCAGTGAATTTTGAGATTATAGTAAAGTAGGTCCTTCTCGATCCTCTTTTTCGCGTCCTTTCCAAGAGATTCCATCGCGCCGCTGCTGTAAATAAGATCGTAGGCCTTGACCAGAGCGGCAGAGCTTTCCAAGTCATAGAACCACCACCCGTTCTCCCAGAACGAACCGTAGTAGGGAGGCTTCCCGTTGTGAGGCGTGCGCTTGTTCCTGTCACCCGACTGCCAGTTGTTGAACGGCCACTTGTTGATTACTTCCGAGAAACGGAGCAGGATCACAGCGGCCTTGTGCGCGTACTGTTTGTCTCCCGTCTCGTGATAGCGAGCCGCCACGTCATAGACCGCGTTCTTGATCTCGATGTTTTCACGATTGAAGCTGCCGTTCTCGTCGATCCGGCGGCGCAGCTCCTCGTCTGACATTCTTGTGTACTTTTCTACTCTCGAAACGTTGGCCCTGCCGGTAGGCTTCAGCACGGGGTGCTGTGCTTCCCATCTCCCTGCAACGTTCTCCCACACGATGCCCGTTTCTCCGCGAGCATTCCCGGCCCCGGGCACGAATGCGAGCAAAAAGCATAACCCCGCCAATTGCGTATCCTTCGTAAGGAAAGCTCTCATAGTTTCAGCTCCCTTCTCTTTCGCATCTGAAGTCCTCTCGAGGAGTTCCGGGAGTTCCGGGGACACACACCAATGGCGATGCATTGGAGTCCCGGTGACACACGGAGTCCCGGGGAGTCCCGAGTTCCGGTGCGAGTTCCGGCGAGAGTTCCGGTGAGAGTTCCGGTAGAGTTCCGGCGACACACACCAATGGCCCTAAGATAAGCACCCATACAGCCGCTAAGTGCCGTGTTCGGCACAGGAACCATGACCAGGAATGCCCAGTTTTTGGGCCTTTTTGAGCCTCGCTGCGAATGTCACCGCAGGGCCGGATAAGTCCATGGGACCTTAACTTAGGGCCATTGGCGACACACACCTTATCTCCGTCTCCCTTTCGGCTTCGGTCCGGGCTTTGCGGATTGCGGGAGGCTCACGCCATCCTGTCTACGGCGTGCTGCGCGGTCAGGACCATAGTTCTATCGTAATGCTTCGGGGGAGGTGGGGCAAGGGGTGAGCGGTGGCTTGAAAGGGCGCAAGGTGGCCGGGGCATGCCTCGGCCTGGGTGTGAACGGACGGCGTTGCATGCTTTCGCGAGCGAAGGCATGGCACCCGGCGCTGACGGACCAGCCGCCGGACAGTCCGCGTGGGTGCAGAGCACCCACCCTACCGCTTGGGCGGCTTCATGCGCGGCGGGCAGGATTGCCCGCCGCGCAAGCTCCACCGGCCGGGCCGGATGGCGAGCAAGCGCGGCGGGTCCGGAGACCCGCCGCGCGGGAAGTGGCGTTGTACGATTAGTCCGTCTTGACGCCGAGGTGTTTGAAGAAAAACGCACGGCCGGGCAAGGCCGGCCGTGGCACACGTCCAGTAGCGGCGTCGCTCACCCCAACCGCCACGGCGCCCGCTTCGGACGCGAGAGCCAGCGGCTGGCTTCGGGGTCGCCGATGAAGTCCTCCTTGACGGGGTCCCACTTGAGCGGCCGGTTCAGCCAGTAGGCGATGTTGCCGAGGTGGCAGACGGTGACGGAGCGGCAGCCGATCTCGACGTCGCAGATGGGCCGCTTACGCGTCCGGATGCACTCCGACCAGTTGTTCTTGTGGCCGCCCGTGACGGTGTAGAGGCGCACCTCGTTCGGGCCGATGGGTTTGGCCATGATGTTGGCGGGGTCGGTTGCCAGGGTGCCGCGATCGACCATGACGCGGCCGTCGGTGCCGATGAACTCGATCTGGGCGCCCTTGGCGCCGCCGTGATGGACCTGGACGCCGTTCTCGTAGACATAGGTGAGGTGCTTGAAGTCGTTGCCGTCGGGCGGATAGATCTCTCGCGGCCCCGAGCGGTCCATGTCGAGTGCCCACTGGACGATGTCGAAGTGATGGTGTCCCCAGTCGGTCATGCCGCCGCCCGAGAAGTCGCGGTAGGCCCGCCAGGAGCGCAGGACGTGACTGTTGAACGGTCGCCAGGCCGCCTGGCCCAGCCACATGTTCCAGTCGACGCCGGGCGGACACGGTTCGGCGGCGGTGGGGATGTGCTTCGACGGCCCGCCCACGTTGACGTGGATGCGTTTGACCTGGCCGATGCGGCCGCTGCGGACCATCTCGCACGCGAACCGGAACTTGCCGCCGTACTCCGACCGCTGCTGGCTGCCCGTCTGAAAGACCACGCCGTACCGGCGGACGGCACTGGCCATGGCGCGTGCCTCGCGGACCGTCAGCGACATCGGCTTCTCGCAGTAGATGTCCTTGCCCTTCTTGGCGGCCGCAATGGCGGGTATGGCGTGCCAGTGGTCGGGCGTGCCGATGAAGACGGCGTCGATGTCGTCGCGCTCGAGGAGTTCGCGGAAGTCGCGGTACTGCTCGACGCTGGTGTTGTTTTTGTGGCGGTCGAGTTTGTCCTGGCGTACGTCGCAGACGGCCACGGTTTGCGTGCCCCCTCCGCCGCCGCCGGCCGGACCGCCCAGACCGATGATGCCCGCCGTGATACGCTCGTTCGCGCCGAAACTGGTCCTGGGGACGATGGTCGGCGCGGCCAGTGCGGCCGCAGCCGCAGACTTCAGAAACCCGCGTCGCGAAAGGCGTCGGTTGCGTGTCATGGCAAGGCTCCTGAGTCATGCCAACATTCGGCGCGCGGCGGTTCTCCGGACCCGCCGCGCGAATCGTACGCCGTATTGAACACGATAGCGTGCGGCAGGGCACGTGGTTTTCGGACCGCTTAGGGTTTGAGGCGATAGATGTGCACGGCCAGCGGGTCGAAGGTGTCGGTGAAGCGGCCGTCGGCCGCCGTAAGGGTCCGGTCCTCGTCGATGACCTCCACCGTGGCGCCGGCTTTGAGGCCGTGGACCTTGACGGTTGCGCGGCTGCCTTTTAATCGCTCGTCGTAGTTGACGGCGAAGACGTACAGGTGGCCGGCGCGGGCGCGGATGATGGCGCTGAGTTTGACGTCGCCTTCACCTTGGATCGTCATGGCCTGCTTCGGCCACGCGCCGAGGATGGCCGGCGCGAGGCGCGTAATCTGGTCGTTGATCTCCTTGAGTGCCTTCCGATTCTCCTCCGGCACGCCGAACTGGTGGTACGCCGGTTTCCAGACGTGCGTGAAGTAGCCGATGGCGGTGGCCCCGCGGCAGATGGCCATCCAGACCTCGGCCCGGATGTGCCGTGGCGTCACGTCCTTCTGCCGCTCGAGCGAGCCGGTGTATTGGCCGCCCTTGCTCGTCTCGATCCACGCATAGACCGGCCGCGCGCCGGCCATGTCGGCCAGGAGGCCGGTCGCTTCGCTCACCAGGTGGATCCACTCGGGTTTGTTCCATCCGTAGATGGGGTAGATGTCGTAACCGACGACGTCGGCCGCTGCGATGTACGCGGGGTAGAGTTTGCCGCGCTGCTCGTCGGTGAACTTCCCCTTGAAATGCGGGTGGAAGTAGCCGGTCAGCGTCACGAAGACCGGTCGCGACGGGTCGGCGGCCTTCATCGCCTGGTACTTCTCGAGCGTCTTGGGCGGCCGGGCGCGGGGCTCATAGCGCGGCGGCGAAAGGAGGACGTTCTTGCCGGCGGCGTCGTAGCCTTCGATCTCGCCGATCGACCCCCACACGTTGTCGCCGGGATACGTCGAGCGGACGGTCATCGTGAGGGCCTTGAACGTAGCGGGCCGGGGGAGGTCAAACGCCTGCTGGCCCTTCTTCGCTTCGAGCGTCGCGCGGAGGATCTCCACTCCGTCGCCCTCGAAGGTCACATCCTTGGCGACCGCCAGGCCCTTCGACGTGGTCACGTAGACGGCCAACCGCGTCACCCTGACGGGTTTCTTGAGTCGGATGGTCACCGCGGCGCCTTCGAGCGGGTCGAGGACGCTCCAGGAGTGCCACACGCCGTCCACGATCTTCCAGAGCGGCGTACTGCGGTTGATCTTCAGGCCGGGGCCGCCTGCGACCTCGGCGTCGCTGACCTGTCGCGGCAAGTCGGGTTCGTCGTCGTGGATGTACCCCAGCAGCGCGGTGTGGCCTTTCAGGCGCGCATCGAACGGCATGACGCCGTAGAGGCCGGCCTTTTGGACGAGCGGCAGGTACTCGGTCACGTCCTTTGTGCCGCTCGACTTGGGCCAGTAGCCGGCCGTCGCGTTCATGCCGCACTCTCTTACCCGCGAGAACTTGTCGGCGTCCTGGAGCCAGGCCATGATGGGGAAGAACGGTTTGCCGTTGACACAGAAGGCGCGGTTCTGCCCCGTCTCGACCGTCTCGATGGGCGGCGGAGCGGCGGTGGCCGGCAGGGCTGCCAGGACGAGTACACCTGCCATCGCTGCAATTCGCATGGTGCTTCCCCTTTGCCAAATGCGCGGCTCGCGTGCGGTGGGCAGGATTGCCCACCGCGCTATCCCCAAGTGGGGCGATGCGAAGTTGACGAAGTAGCGTTAGTCGCGGCCCGGCGGCAGCCAGGGCACCTTGGCGTAGCGGGCGAGTTGGGCGTCGAGGGCGGCCTTGAGTTCCTTGAACGTTGCGGGTTCGGACTTCGCGCGGTTCTTCTGCTCTTGCGGGTCGTCCTTGAGGTTGTACAGTTCGAGCGGTTTACCCGGCATGGGCCGCAGGAGTTTCCAGTCGCCGCGACGGACGGCCTCGATGGTGCCGCCTCTGAACTTGCCGCCCTCGCGCCGGCCCCAGAAGAGGTCGCGCTTCGGCTCGGCCGTGGCGCGGCCGAGAAGCGTCGGCAGAAAACCGGTGCCGTCGATCTCGTGCTTGACGGCAGCGCCGGCCGCTTCCAGCAGCGTCGACATGATGTCCATCGAGAGGGTGATGCGGCGGGTGCGGCTGCCGGGCTTGATGCGGCCGGGCCAGCGGACCGCCATCGGCACGCGGATGCCGCCTTCGTACATCGTGCCCTTGCCCGCGCGGACGGGTCCGTTGCGTGCGCCGACGCTCGTCTGGCCGCCGTTGTCGCTGGCGAAGACAACGAGGGTGCCGGGGGCGAGTCCCGTCTCGTCGAGGGCTTTGAGGACCTTCCCGATGCCGTCATCCATGTGCTCGATGAGTGCGACGAGTTTCGCCCGTTTGTCGGAGATGCCCGTCTCGCGGCGTTTGACCTTCTCGAGCCACTCGGTCGGCGGCTGGATGGGCGTGTGCGGGGCGTTGTACGCCACGTACAGGAAGAACGGCTTGCCCGGCCGCACGCCGCGGAGGTACTGGCAGGCCCAGTCGGTAAACAGGTCGGTGGCGTGGCCTTTGGGGTCGATCGTCTCGCGTCCGAGGCGCATGTAGTTGATGCCGTGCCGGCGGTGCGTGTAGTAATCGTCCATCATGTCGCCGAGGAACCCGTGGAAGAAATCGAAGCCGCGCTCGGTCGGCGTGTTGGGCGAGGCCAGGCCCAGGTGCCACTTGCCGATGATGGCGGAGGTGTAGCCTGCGGGCTTCAGGAGTTGGGGGATGAGTTTGGCGTCGGGCGTCAGTCGGCCCCACGAGTTCGCGGGATGGGTGCGGACGACGCCGGGCACGCCCACCAGTTCCTGGTACCGGCCGGTCAGGAGTGCCGCGCGCGTGGGCGAACAGACGGGGCAGTTGGCGTAGGCGTTTGAGAACCGCATCCCGTCGGCGACGAGGCGGTCGATGTGCGGCGTCTTCATGTCCGGTGCGCCGTAACTCGACAGGTCGCCGTAACCCAGGTCGTCAACCAGGATGACGAGGAAGTTGGGGTTGCCGGTTGCCACGTTGCGTTCTGCGTTCGCGTCTGAAACAGTGCAGCCGCCGGACACGGCGCCGAGTAAGGCGCCGGCGGAGGTTCTCAGGAAATCTCTTCGAGTGCTTGGCATGGGTTTCGCCTCTGCTGCAGGTCTGGTCACTTGTCATTTGTCACTTGTCACTGGTCACTTGTCACTTGTCATTTGTCACTCGTCACTTGTCACTGGTGACTTGTCACTGGTCACTCGAACTTGGGCGCGCCTTGCCAATGGAGCGCAGATACGCGTTGAGACGTGGGCCGAGTTCCGCCACCAACGGCCTGAGACTCGCTTCCTGCTTTGCGGTAAGAAGCCGCCGCCTGTGGGCCCTCCGCAGCCAATGGCGCGTCTCATTCAACGAGCCGCGGGCAATGCGCACAAACCGCCGGTTGTCCGGGTACGTTCCCCGGCCGCAACCCTCCGCGATATTGGCCCCAATGCTGTCGGCAGAACGCACCAACTGCCTTCCGAGCGTACCCTTCGCGAACGCATCCCACGACTTTACCGTGTTCCACACCTTGTCGGCAAGGTCCTCGGCAAGCCGGTACACCTCAAGATGCTCGAAGCCCTTTGTCGCCACCGCGTTTCCCCCCTTGAGCAAGTAACCAGTGACAAATGACCAATGACGAGTGACCGCTCGCAAAGCGAGCGCGGTCACTCACTTCCCGAGCGGCAAAAACATGATGTTCCGATACGCCACGGGTCCGTGGTCGCCCTGGAGCATCAGCGGGCCCAGGGGCTTCTCGTCGCCGAACGTGGCCCCGCGGGTCGGGCCGGTTACCTCGACGTTCGCGTGCACCACGACGCCGTTGTGGATCACCTTGACGAACCTGGCGTTGGCGATCTTCTTTCCGCCGGCGTCGAAGCGCGGCGCCTGGAAGATGACGTCGAATGCCTGCCACGCACCCGGCGGGCGCGAGGCGTTGACCCGCGGCGAGTGGCCCTCGAACCCCTGCTTCCCCTTGCCGCGCGACTCGTCCCACCGCTGGTAGATGCCGCCGCACTCGATGCCCGGGTACGCCCCCTTCTTGCCGAAACTGTCGAAGACCTGGATCTCGTAGCGTCCCTGGAAGTAGACGCCGGAGTTGGAGTCCTTCGGCACCACGAACTCCAGGTGGGCGGCCACGCCGGCGTGCTCCCACTCGCTCAGGAGGTTGCGCGTCCGTCCTTTGGGGCCGTTGTAGATGGCCCCGGCGCCGGGCTTGACGGCGAGACGTTTCTCATTGGCGGGGTCCTTGGCGACCTCGCCGACCATGGCCCACTCGCCCGTCGGCTTACGCCATCCCGCCATGTCGGGACCGGGCACGAGGTTCTTCCACTCCAGGATCTCAATATCCTTGAACAGGACCTCGCAGTCCTGGCCGCCGTGCACCTGGAGGGCGAAGCGGCCCTCGGTGCGGCCGGGATCGTTCACCAGCGCCGCCGACCGCACGCCGTTGACGTGGACGGTGACGTTGCGGCCGAGGGCGGTGACGGTCATCTCGTTCCACTCATTCGGCTTGTACCATGTCTTGATCTTTTCGGGCGGCGGCTTGACGACCCACGCCCGGCCGTTCGTCTCGTACAGGCCGCCGGCGTCCTGGTTCGGGTCGATCTCGGCCTGAAAGCCCGAGACGCCGCTCGCGCCCTTCTCCTCGATGCGGAAATACAGGCCGCTGTTGCCCTGGATGGCCTTGTACTTGAGGCGGACGGTGAAGTCCTTGAAGGTGCGGTCCGTCACGAGGTGGCCGAACTCCCCCTCGGTGCGCTCGTGCCGCGCGTGGATGGCGCCGTTTTCGACCTTCCACGAGCCCTTTCCGATCTCGTGCCATCCGGCCGGCGTCTTGCCGTCCCAGAGCGGCTTCCACGCGGCCATGGCGGCGACCTCGGCGGCGATGTCGGCGGGCTCGCCTGTGGCCGGCGGCGATTCGGCCGCCGAAGCGACGGCCACCGTCGCACAGCACACTGCGACCACCATCGAAACCAGGCATACATATGTATTGAGCGTCACGGTCGATCTCCTTCCACGTAACGCGCCGCGCAAGTTTACCCGCCGTGGCGGGCGCGGCGGCTGGCCAAGGCTACAGCGTCCACGGCGCGCGCATCGCGCGCGAGAGTTTCCGATTGGCCTCGGCATCATCGAGGAACTGCTCCGCGTCGGGGTCCCAACGCAGTTTCCGGCCCAGGTCCATCGCGATGTTGCCGAGGTGCGCCAGCGAGCAGCACCGGTGACAGATGTCGGCCGGGAAATACGGGTCGCCCCGGGTCTTGACACAGTCGAGGAAGTTCCGGTGTTCCCCCGCGCGGCACGTGAACAGGTGAACCTCGCCGGGGCCGATCACGCTGTCGCGTATCTTCGCCGAACTCGCCTGGAGCCCGGCGCCCCAACTGGCGCTGCCCACCCACCCGTCGGTTCCCTCGAACCGGATGCCCGTGCCGCTGCTGTCGATGAACAGTTCCACGCCGCTCGCGTATGTACACTTCACGTGGTACTCGTGGTACGTGTCGTACAGGCCGCTCGCGTGGCGCTTGCCGGCACCCTCGACCGCGACCGGGCCGGTCCGCTCGGTGTCGTTGGCCCACTGGGCGGTGTCCAGCAGATGGGCGCCCCAGTCGGTCAGTTGCCCGCCCGAGTAGTCGCGTATCCAGCGGAAGTTCCAGTGGATGCGCCCCGGGCAGTACGGCGTCCACGGCGCGGGGCCCAGCCACAGGTCGTAATCGAACCCCTCGGGCACGGGCTTCGGCGTCGGGTCGCCGGGTCCGCCCGGCCCGGCCGGCAGCGTCACGCGGATCCGCTCCAGCCGCCCGATGCGACCGTTGCGGACCAGTTCGGACATCCGGTGATACTTCGCAATCGAGCGGTCCTCGGTGGCCGTCTGGAACACCGCCCCGTACCGCCGGACCGTGTCGGCCAGCGTGCGGCCGTCGCGGACCGTCAGCGTCGGCTTTTCGCAGATGACGTCCTTGCCGGCCCTGACGGCCGCCACCGACATCGGCACGTGCCACTGGTCGGGCGTCGAGATGCAGACGGCGTCGATGTCGCGCCGCCCCACCACGTCGCGCCAATCGTTGTACGGGTCGCAGCCCTTGAACTCGCCCGTGCGGTTCTGCCGGCCGTAGTGCTGCTCGGCCGTCTCCTTGCCGCGATACCGATGGTTTCTGTCGACGTCGCAGGCGGCCACCGCCTGGCAATCGGGCTGGCTGAGGAACCCGCGCAGGTTCCGGCCGATGCCCTGGCCGCCCAGACCGATGAAACCGATCGTGATTCGGTCCGATGCGGCCGGCCGTCCCTTCGCGCCCAGGGCGCCCGACGTCACCACGTACGGCGCCGCCACGCCGGCCGCCACGCCCGCGAGAAACGCGCGGCGTGTCATGCCCATCTCTCGATCCATCGCTTCCCCTCTCCTTATCGCAGTTGCCCGCCCCGCACGCGGCCGCCAACTACTTTACTCCACCCACACCCGCTGACAAGAGAAACCGCCCGAATCTCCCGTCGCGGGTGTGACCACGGATTATGGCAGGCGTCGCGCCGTCAGGCAAAAAGGTTCCAGGAACCTTTTCCCTGAAGGGCCCGAAGGGTGCTACGCAGAAAAGGTTCCTGGAACCTTTTTGCCCCGCCGCCCGCCCGCTTTCACGCCGTTCGGTTATGCGTTGCACGTTCCACGTTCCTTGTGCGATGTTGGACGTTTGCCGTTCATTCCGCCTTCCGCGTTCCGCGTTCGAACGGGTCTTGCCGGAGCGCCGGTTTCCCCGTGCCGTCAGGCACGTTTGCACTCTAGCCACGCGGCGCAAGCCCGTGGTAGGGGAGCGCCCCCTCGTCCATGTAGCCCCGGAGGGGCGTTTGAATCTCAGTCGCCCCTAACGGGGCTCTCGACTCTTCTTCGCCTCCCCTACCACGGGCTCGCGCCACGTGGCTACATGGCATTGGCCCCTGACGGGGCCGAATGGCACAGCGCCCACCGCGCCCCGGCCCGCCCCTGCCCCGCCACCGCCGCCGATTTATCTTGACGGACATAACATCTCCCATTACTCTACACCCCTGACAGCCGTAGGCCGGGGCATGCCCCGGCAATCATGCTTCAACTCTTTGCGGAGATGGAGAGTGTGAAATGGAACTCACAAGCATCCGTATCCAAAACTTCCGTTCATTCAGCGATGAAACAATCGCGCTGGACCCCTACACCTGCATTGTGGGGCCAAACGGCGCGGGCAAGTCAACGGTCTTGACTGCACTTAACGTCTTCTTCCGGAATACGTCCGGCAGCGCCACTAACCTCCACCGTCTGGGCAGAGAGGATTTTCACAATAAAGACACTTCCGAGCCTATAAGAATTACCCTGACCTTTCAGGATCTGTCCCCCGAGGCGCAGCATGACTTCAAGCACTATTATCGACAAGGCATGTTGGTTGTGTTTGCGCAGGCGACGTGGAACCCGGACGAACAATCTGCTGAGGTGAAACAGCATGGGTCCAGGCTAGTCATGAGCGATTTTGCCCCCTTCTTCCAGGCTGTAAACGCCGGTGCCAGGGTGGCCGAACTGCGGGAGATCTACAAAGGGCTAAGGGCGAAGCGGAGCGATTTGGCGGAGGCATCAACCAAGGTGGCCATGACCGATGCGCTCCGCGCGTATGAGGAAGGTCATTCGGACCTCTGCGAGTTGGTTGATGACACAGAGTGGTTCTATGGGTGGAGCCAAGGTGCGAACCGTCTCGAAAGGTACGTTCAATGGGTGCACGTGCCGGCAGTCAAGGACGCCGCCTCAGAGCAGGAGGAGGGCAGCAGGACCGCCCTGGGGTATATCCTGCAAAGGACCATCCGGGCTGCTGTGGACTTCGATCCACAGCTTAAAGACATTCGCGATCTTCTTGAGCAAAAATACGGAGACCTAGTTGAGCGCAACAAGGGCGCGCTTGACGACCTGCAGGCGTCGATTGAGCGCCGACTAAAGCGATGGGCTGACCCCAGCGCGCGCCTTGCCCTGAATTGGCATTATGACGCGGACAAGACCTTCTCCGTCCACGAGCCGGTTGCGCGAGTCTCGATTGGCGACGAAGCCTTTATGGGGGAAGTTGCTCGCTTGGGTCACGGAATGCAGAGGGCCTTCCTGGTATCGCTGCTTCAGGAACTTGCCATGGTCGACTCAGAACACACGCCCAGGCTGATACTCGGGTTCGAGGAACCTGAGCTTTACCAGCACCCCCCACAGGCCCAGCACTTGGCTAATCTACTTGAGGGTATGTGCACAGACCCCAACAGGAACACACAGGTCATAGTGACGACTCATTGCCCGTACTTCGTCTCCGGAGAGAGCTTCGAGAGCGTGCGCATGACCAGGAAGCACACTGCGTCCGGTAAGACGGTCGTGAGAGGCACAACAATTGAGGCCATCGAGAAGAGGATTGCGGATGCGCTTGGCGAAGAGCCAAAGTCGCCATCAAGTCTAATGGCAAGGGTGCAGCAGATTCTCCAGCCCTCGCAGAATGAAATGTTCTTCGCGTCGCTGCCCATCCTGGTGGAGGGACTAGAGGACGTTGCCTACGTGGGCGCACATCTGCGTCTTGCGTCGCAATGGGATGAGTTCCGACGGCTCGGCTGCCATTTTGTGGTTGCAGCAGGCAAGACGAACCTGAGCAGGCTGCTGGCGATTGCTCAAGAGCTTCAGATCCCAACGTTTGTAGTGTTTGATTCTGACGCGCACAAGCAGAACGCCGCTGGTCGACAGCAAGATGAAAGAGACAACTCGTGTCTTCTGCGGCTAGCCGGGTTTGACAAGTACGATCCGATGCCGGATGAGACGCTGTGGCTTGAGAACATGGTCATGTGGGAATCCGAGATCGGGGTTGTCGTGAAGTCGGACCTAGGTGACCAGGTCTGGTTGGCGGCGAAGAATCGGGCAAAGCTGAGCCACGGCTACCAAGAAAAGTTGCCGAAGAAAAACATGATGCTCATAGCAGCCACACTGGAGCAACTGTGGGCTGAGGACGAGAAGTCGGCGATCCTGAAACGGCTCTGCCAAGCCATACTTGAGTATGCATCCGGCCTGCGCAAAACAACCTAAGGCTAAGCCTCAAGGCTAAGCCTTTATCCGAAAACAGGCACAGCCAACTCGTGAGTTCCGGCGACACCCATAGCCACCCTCGTGTCAAAGGGGCGAATTCACATCCCAAGACCACGGGTTCGGGGGACACGCGGGTTCTGGGGACACTAGGTTCTGGGAGGTTCTGGGCGGTTCTGGGGACACCGGGCGGTTCTGGGGACACCAAACTTAATTCATGGTTGACGGGGACGGACTTATGAGGCCCGTTTACGGGCCTTGGTGCCCGCGAAGCGGGTATAGGCCCGGCCCTTTGGGCCGGGTGCGCGAGGGCGCCCCCTTCTACTGCCCATCCCAGCCCGCTTCAGCGGGCTTACTCTCGGCACATTCCTCGGCCCCCGGGCCACGACCAGAAGCCCGCTGAAGCGGGCTCCTTGCAGATCCGGGATAATGGTATTGTGGCACCGCCGCCAGCCAGGGCTAAAAGCCCTGGCCTATACCCTTCGGGCCAAGGCCCGTGAACGGGCCT
>CAYVAM010000018.1:0-36312 GCA_964449275.1 uncultured Anaerolineales bacterium | reverse complement strand
CGGGGTATCAGGAGGCCATCAAGCGGATTCACGACGGGGCCATCGGCGAGGTCGTGACCATCGAGGAAAACTATCTACGGGCCCCGTACGTTCTGGTCAAGCGCGCGCCGGGGCTGAACGAGGTCCAGTACCAGTGCAGCAACCAGTACCATTTCACGTGGCTCTCCGGCGACGACGTGCCCCAGTCGTTGATCCACAACGTGGACCGCTCGATCTGGGCGATGCGCGAACAGGTTCCCGTCAAGTGCCACGGGCTGGCCGGCCGGTCCGCCATGTTCGATGAGATATACGGCAACGTCTTCGACCACCATTCGGTCGTGTACGAGTTCGCGAACGGGACCAAACTCTATGCCTTCTGCCGCACGACAAAGGGGTGCTACAACGAGGTCTCCAGTCTCGTACTCGGCACCAAGGGGCGCTGCAATCTGTTGGCCCAACGCATCGAGGGCGAGACCAAGTGGCAGTACAAGGGCCCCCGCTGCAACCCCTACCAGGAGGAACACCGGGCCCTGCTGAAGGCCGTCCGCTCCGGCAAGCCTGTCAACAGCGGCTACCACATGGCGAAGAGCACCCTGGTCACCGTCATGGGGCAACTGAGTTGCTACACCGGGAAGCAGGTTACCTGGGACGAGGCGGCGAAGTCCGATTTCCACTATCCGCCGAAGCCGGCAGACTGCACCATCGACATGGACCCGCCCGTCGAACTCGGCCCCGACGGCCGGTATCCGGTTTACGTCCCCGGCCGGACGAAGTTGCTCTAATCCTGGAACGCTATGAGACCTTCCAGCAAGGCCGCCGCCCGGGCGTCCGTCGGGCGAAATGACTGAACATCGCGGCCCCGCCCGCACGATAAGAACAGTGAGAGCGGGGCCGCTGGGCCGGAAGGTCCCGGCCGGCCCCTGGCGGCGCATCCTACGCAAGCGATGGTGGGTTCGGCACCCGTTTTTTGTTGACGGACAAACGCCGATGCCGCTAGGGTACACGCCGTCGCCGCGGACGGCCGAAGTGGGGGATTGCCATGAAGTGTCTGACAGGGCTGATAGTTGCAGGCATGGTGGTGGGGGTCCTTGCGCCGTGCTCTTTGGCCCAGCCTCGTCCGGAAGAGGTGTTTCAGCGGACGCTCTTCCTGGAACGCGACATCCGGGAGCGTCTGGAACGCGAAGTGCCTCCCGAACAGAAGGCA
Source organism: uncultured Anaerolineales bacterium (assembly GCA_964449275.1). Taxonomy (GTDB): domain Bacteria; phylum Planctomycetota; class Phycisphaerae; order FEN-1346; family FEN-1346; genus JAUVZF01. The sequence goes on along the minus strand of CAYVAM010000018.1, from coordinate 35,129 downwards.
CTCATCGAATGGGGCGGGTTCTACATCCCCTCGTACACGTTCTACGATGACATCGACGGCGGCCATGCCCATCTGACTCGGCAAGACCTGCGGCTGTGGACGCAGATCTACGTGGACGAGGTCCATCGCATCTTCGCTCGGATGCGGATGGACTACGTCGATTTTGCGGCTGGCGACGCCCAGGGGTTCCGTCAGGACGATCTGGTGGGGCCGAACCTCGAGGTCGGCTACTACGAGTTGAACCTGACGGCCGCCGCCCAGAAGTATTGGGGCCAGAAGTGGCCGGTGCAGGTCATCGGGCGCGGCGGGCGGCAGTACATCGAGGTGGGGCGCGGCATAGCCCTGGGCAAGATCCTGGACGCCGGCCTGTTCGAGATCGGCGCCAAGGATTTCTCGTTTACGGGCTTCGCCGGGCGGTCGATCGAAGGCGAGGACAACATCGACCGGAGCACGCCCGGGTTCACGCGCAGCCGCCGCACATTCTACGGCGGTGAACTGCGGCTGACCGGGCTGGAGCGCCACGAGCCGTACGTCTTCTTCGTCCTCCAGCGCGACTGGTCCGAGGAAAAGCCCGTCACCGTGTTGCAGGACTACCGGTACGACTCGCAGTACTACGGCGTTGGCAGCGAGGGGAGTCTGGCGACGAATCTGCGGTACGAGGCCGAGGCGGTCTGGGAGACGGGGCGCAGCGTGGCCAACGGCCAGCAGGACGACGACGAGCCGATCCGCGCGTTCGCGTTCGATACCGAAGTCAACTACTACATGGACCATCCCCTCAGACCCGTCTTCACCGGCGAATACGGGTACGCCTCCGGCGAGGGTGACCGCCAGCGCGCCACGACCGCCTTCCTCGGCAACACGGCGGGGACCGACGACCATGCGTTCCAGGGGTTCGGTTACGTGAACTCCGGCCTGGCGCTGGGCGCCCGGTTCACGAACCTGCAGTTTGTGCGGATGGGGGGGCGGTTCACGCCGTACGAGAAAAAGACGGAGGCCGGACGCATCGACGTCGGCGGGGATTACTACTTCCTGTTCAAGACCGACAAGGACGGGCCCATCAGCGACTTTCGCGCGGTCGATACCTCCGGCGACGTCGGCCAGGAAATCGACGTGTTCGTCGAGTGGCGAATCCTGAGCGACCTGTCGTGGTCGATCCGGTACGGCCGGTTCTTCCCGGGCCAAGCGTACGCCGACCGCAAGCCGCGGGACTTCCTGTTCACGGCCCTCAACTTCAGTTTCTGACGGTTCGCCTTTCACGTGCCGCCCGGTCAACGTCACACTATGACAAAAAAGGTACCTGGTACCTTTTTGCCGTTTTCTGGGTTCTTGCGCCAGAAATGGCGTTTTGGCTAAAAGGTACCAGGTACCTTTTTTGAGGTTTCTCCGCTCGGCCATACGGCCTCGGTCGAAATGACAGGCCTGCCCAGCCCTGGGCACAAGCGCCCCTGCGAGAAATCGTTGCCACACCCTGATCGCTTTGACGTGACAAATATCCTCTTTTTTGCCTTGACTGGGTCCCCCGGGATGGCCGATAATGAGTAGCGGTTCACTAGATGGAACTTGTGCTCACGAGTCGAATAATCGCGCTAGCCCGTGAGCGTGGGCTCGCCGTCTCGCGAGGAGCGGATGGATGCCGGATGAAGTCGCCCGCAAACTGAGTCGCAAGGAAAGGGAACGTCAAGTCCATCGCCGCGAGGTGCTGGAGGCCGCCGAGCGGGTCTTCGTCCGCAAAGGCTATCACGGCGCCACGGTCGAGGAGATCGCCCAGGAGGCCGAGTTTGCCGTCGGCACCCTTTACAACTTCTTCAAGGGCAAGGAAGAGATGTACGCCGAGGTGATCCGGAAGATCGCCGAGGATTTTCAAGACGTGTTTGAGCGGCAGGTGCTGACTCGGGACCGGCCCCAGGAGGCCATCGGGGCGCTGATCGAACTTCGCTTGAAGTACTTCGACGACCACCGCGGTTTCTTCCGTGTTTTCTTCGAGACCTCTCCCGGCAGCCGGATCGACCCCTCACGTGCGCTGCCCAGGGGCTGCGTGGGCTTGTACGACCGGTACGTCGAGGCGGTCACTGGCATCTTTGACCAGGGCGTGAAGGACGGTTCCTTCGACACGTTGGACCCGTTTTACCTGACGATGTGTTTCGAAGGAATCATCAACGCCTTCGTCGCCTACTGGTCGCGGCGCGAACCGGCCGAGCCGCTGGACGTGCGGATCGAGAAGATCAAGGACGCCTTCATCGGCCGGATTCGGCGCGGCCCGGCGCCCCCGTAAACAAGCGGTCTTCGGCTCTGTGGGACGGTAGAGCAGGGAGTCTCATCTATGAAACGGTTGGCGGGAGACGCGGCGCGGACGCGGATGCGCCGGCGGGCCCTGGCAGCCCCGGCACTGGGATGTCTCCTGGTTGTCACCGGGTGCATCAGCCAGGAGGGGATCCACCGTGAGGTCGCGGCCTCCAGGGCGGCGGCGTATGCCGCATGGCAACGCCGACAGGCGAACGAACAGGAGGCCGAGCCGCTCTTGAAAGGCGACCTGACCCTCGAGGATGTGCTGAAACTTGCGATGGCGTACAACAAACCTCTCCGGGCGGCGATCCAGGAGAAGGAGATCGGACGCGGACGTATCGTGGAGTCCTATTCCGAGGCGTTGCCGAAAGTCTCGGCCGTCGGCACCTACACACGTCTGGACAAGGTCTCAAGCCTGGACGTGGGAGGGCGCAGCGTCTCGCTCGGGTTCATCAACAACTACTCGGTGGGCCTACAGGTCCGCCAGCCCGTGTTCCGGGGCGGGGCAATCAGTGCGGCGATGCGGGCCGCGCGGGTCTTTGCGGCGCTGGGCGACGAGGTGGTCCGGGGCCAGGTCCAGCAGACCATTTACGCGGTCGCCCAGGCCTATTTTGATGCGCTCCTGGCGCAGCACCTGTACACGGTCTTTGAGGACGCGGTGCGATCTGCCGAGGTCCATCTCAAGGACGTCCAACGGAAACGTGAAGGCGGCGTGGCCTCGGAATTCGACATCCTCAGGGCCCGCGTGGACGTCTCGAACTTCCGCGCAGAGATGATCCAGCAGCGCAACCGCGTCCACCTGGCCAAGACGCGCCTCTTCAAAGCGGCAGGCGTCTCGCAGCAAAGCAACGTGGAACTTCAGGACAAACTGACCCACGAGGCCGTCACACCCCACTGGGAAGAGGCCGTGCGGCTCGCCTACGTGAACCGGCCGGACCTGTACCAGGCCGAACTGGCCGTCCGGTTGCAGGAAGAGGCGCTTCGCGTCGCCAGGAGCCGCTACTGGCCGAACGTGGACCTCTCGTTCACGCAGCAGTGGGCCCGCCCCGATCCGCATTTCACCACGGTCGACCACTGGGGAGACGAGTGGGTGGCCGGGGCGGTCCTCGACTGGCCGCTTTTCGACGGCCTCAGCCGCGAGGGGCGCGTCATCCAGGAGCGGGCGGCACTGGAGCAGCGGCAGATCGAACTGGTCGATGCCCAGGAGCAGGCCCTCCTGGAGATTCAGCAGGCCATCCTCAGCCTGCGGGATGCCGAGGAGTTCGTCCAGTCGCAGCGCCTGAACCTGGAGCGGGCCACGGAAGGACTGCGCCTCGCCGAGGTCGGCTATCGGGAGGGAATCAACACAGAAGTGGAGGTCACCGACGCGCGGGCCGCGCTGACCCGGGCGCGCGGCTTGTATTACCAGGCCGTCTACGACCACACGATGGTGCGGCTGGACCTTCAGCGGGCCATGGGGGTGCTCGGGCCGAAGGCGGGTGACTACGGTGTCCCGACGGAGAGTCCGGTCCGCCCGGCGCGAGTGGAGCAGTTCGCGGTTCCCCCCGCTCCGGCCCCCGGCGGCGATAACCCGAACGCCAGGAAGCAGGCTGCGGACGTGCCGCCGAAGCCTGAAGGAGAGAAGAAACCATGAAACGCGTCCTGAGATTCCTGGCTACGGTTGTCCTCCTGGGGGCGCTTGGTTACGGCGCTTATGTCGGCGTTCAGTACGTCCGGAAAGGGCGGGAAGTGCCGGATGAGGACGCGGCCGCCAGAGTGCTCCGCGTCCGCGCCGTGCCCGTGCGGCTGGGCGACGTTGAACAGACCGTCACGCTGACGGGAGAGATCGAGGCGACCAGTTGCGTCGAACTGACGCCGAAGATCCCCGGACGACTCCAGCGCCTGGCGCTCGACGACGGCGCCCCCGTGGACGAGGGAACCGTCGTCAAAGAAGGTCAGGTCGTGGCCGTCCTCGAGCACGAGGACCTGGCGGCGCAGGTCGCTCAGGCCGAGGCCGCCCTCAAGGTGGCGCGGGCCGCTGTGAAAATCGCCGAGGTAAACGTCAAGGACCGCGGGCGCGAAAAGGCTCGCATGGAGAACCTCTTCAAGGACGGGTCGGGTACCGAAAAGCAGAGGGACCTGGCCGTGACGGACTACGAGCGCGCGGCCGCCACCCTCGCCCAGGCCGAGGCGGGCGTCGCGCAGGCACAGGCCGCCATCCACCAGGCGAAGGTCAACCTCCGGGAGGCTACGATTGAGGCCCCCATGGGCGGCATCGTCAGTAAGAAATATGTGGACGAAGGAAACATGGTCGGCCCCACCACACCCCTGGTCCGCATCGTCCAGATCGACGCCGTCGAGATTACAGGAGGCGTCAGCGAACGCCACCTTGCGGCCCTGGTTTCCGGGAAGACCGCCGCCCGGATCACCGTGGACGCCTATCCCGGCGAGAAGTTCGATGGCGTGGTTTCCAAGGTATTCCCTGAGGTGGACCCCCAGACGCGGACGGTCGAGGTCCAGATCCGCACGCCGAATCCCGGCCATCGGCTGAAGCCCGGGATGTTCGCCCGGTTGCGGCTGGCACTGCGGCGGCGCGAGAACGTGCCGATCGTTCCCGACGCCGCACTCCTGCACCAGGGCGAGGAAATCTGCGCCTACGTCGTCAACGGTTCCAAAGCACACCGCCGCGTCCTGCGGCTGGGCCTCTCGGAGGGCGAGCGACACGAGGTGCTCGAGGGCCTGCGGCCGGGCGACATGGTGGTTATCCGGGGCCAGCACATGCTGCAGGACGGGGATAACGTCGAACTGGTCGGGGGGGATGAGCGATGAACCTTCCGGAATTCGCGGTCAACCGGCCGGTGACCACGCTGATGGTGTTCTTCGCGGCCTTGATGGTCGGCGGGGTATGCCTCTGGCAGATGCCCGTCGATCTGATGCCGGAGATGGACCTGCCGTCCATCAGCGTCATCACCATGTACGAGGGGGCCGCACCGGAGGACGTCGAAACGAAAGTCACCGAGGTCCTGGAGGGTTATCTGAGCACCGTCCCGGAACTCAAACACATCACCTCCACCTCCAAGGAAGGGATGTCGCTGATCACACTGACGTTCGAGTGGGAGACGGACCTGGATACCCGATCCAACGAGGTTCGCGACATGGTCGGCTTCGCCAAGATCCGCCTGCCGGACGAGATCGACGAGCCGCGAGTCGTCAAATTCGACGTGTCCCGCTTCCCGATCATGGTTTACGGCTTCACGGCGCAGCAGAGTTACCCGCAATTGGAGGACATCCTGGAGGACGACGTGGCCGATCCGCTCAAGCGGCTGCCCGGCGTGGCGTCCGCGTCGGCCATCGTTCCGCTGCATCGGCAGGTCAACGTGGACGTGGACCGCGAACGGCTGGCGGCCTACGGCCTCACGCCCCAGGACGTCGTCCGCGCCGTTGCCCGAGAGAACGAAGATACGCCCGCGGGCAACGTCAAGATGGGTCTGACCGACTACCTCGTCCGCGTGCCGGGCGAGTTCGAGGACGCGGCGCCGATGCGGCAGATCGTCCTGGCCGCGCGGAACGGCTCGATTATCCGCCTCTCGGACGTCGGGACGGTTGAGGACGGATTCCAAGAGGTCCAGCGGTACGTCACCGTCAACGGGGGGCGCGGCGCCATCCTGCTGATCCAGAAAGAGTCGGAGGCCAACACCGTCCAGGTGGCCCGCAAGGTCCGCAAGCGTCTGGCGGAATTGAAAAGCCGCCTGCCCCCGGACGTTCAATTCGCCAACATCATGGACTCCTCCGAAGATATCGAGCGGGCCATCCTGGACCTCTCGCAGACGTTACTCATTGGCGGCACGCTGGCCATGGTGGTGGTCCTGGTGTTCCTGCGCCAGTGGCGGGCGACATTGGTGATCGGGTTCACGATCCCCTTCTCCCTGATCCTGGCCATCATCCTCGCCTACTTCCTGGACTACACCATCAACTTTATGACGCTGTTCGGGATGATCATTGCCATCGGGATGGTCGTGGATAACGCCATCGTAATACTTGAGAACGTCGCGCGGCACCGTGAAGAGGGGGAGCGCCCCAGGGAAGGGGCGGTCTACGGTTCCTCCGAAGTCGCGATGGCTATCACCGCCTCGACACTGACGACCGTCTGCATCTTCTTCCCCATCCTTTTCGTCAAGGGAATTACGGGGATCATCTTCACGGAATTTGCCGTCATCGTGAGCGTGACACTGTTGGCGTCCCTCTTCTCGGCCATCACGCTGACGCCCATGCTCTCGGCGACGCTGATGAAGACCGCGACGTTCGGCCGCGGCGAGCGAGGCCGCCTGTTTGCATTGAGCGAACGCGCCTTTGACACGCTGGCACGCGGGTACGAGCACCTGCTGGGGTGGGCGCTCAGGCGCCGCGCGACGGTTATCCTGACGGCCGTCTTCCTGTTCGCAGGGTCGCTGTTCCTTGTGCCGCTCCTCGGAACCGAGTTCATGCCCGAAGAGGACAGGGCCACGGTGCGCGGCACGGTCTTCCTGACGGCGGGTATCCGGGTGGAAGAGTCGGCACGCGTCATGGCCGAACTGGGCCGCATCGTCAAGGAGGAGATTCCAGAGAGCGAGCGAATCGCAACATACACCCGTTGCGGGGTCAGCCACACGGGCATGTCGAGCGTCTTCGGCGAGGAAGGTTCTCACATCGTGGCATTCGGGGCCAAGTTGGTGCCCAAGGTCCAGCGTTCGCGGAACGTCAAGGAGATCGCCGCGGCGCTTCGCCGGCGAATCGCCGGCGCACGCGGGCTGTTGGGCATCGAGAAATACCGCATCGAGACCAGCGACGCGATGGACAGCCTCATCCTGGGCGGCGAGCAGCCGCTCACCGTCAACATCATCGGCGACGACATGGAGGTTACCGACCAACTCGCCGCCCGCATCAAACAGATCGCCCTCAACACGCCGGGCACGGTCGACATCAGCGTCTCACGCGAACGCGGAAGGCCCGAACTGTGGCTCAACGTGGACCGCGACCGCGCCTCCTCGCTCGGTCTTAACGTCTGGGACGTCGGCGACACGGTCCGCGCCTCCTTCTACGGCCGCGAGGCAAGCAAGTACCGCATTCACGGCGACGAGTACGACATCTTCGTACGCCTCAGAGAGCCCGACCGGGACGACATCCGCGACGTGCTCGCAACGCCCGTGCGGCTTCCCTCCGGACGCCTCGTACGCGCCGAGAACCTGGGTGACATCGCCCTCGAGCACGGCCCCGTTGAAATCCAACGCAAGGACCAGGGACGAATCGTCAACGTCACGGGCAACGTGGCCAAGCGGTCGCTCGGCGACGTCGTGGCCGACATCGAGGCCGAGATCGCCAAGTTGGAGATTCCACCCGGGGTCGAAGTCGTCATGGCAGGCCAGACCGAGGAACAGCGAGAGTCGTTCTTCTGGCTCACCCTGGCGATGGGTGTCGGCGCGGTCCTCGTTTATATGGTCATGGCGTCTCAGTTCGAGTCGTTCCGCGATCCGTTCGTCGTCATGTTCTCGGTGCCGTTCGCCTTCACGGGAGCCATCTGGGCGGTGTTTCTCGGCGGACACCACGTTAGCATTGTGGTCTTCCTGGGCCTTCTCATGCTCATCGGCATCGTCGTCAACAACGCCATCGTGCTGGTGGACTACATCAACATCCTGCGCGCCCGTGGCCTGGAACTTGTCGAGGCGGTTCGACAGGCCGGCAGAACCCGCCTCCGCCCCGTTCTGATGACCGCACTGACCACCGTTGTCGCACTCATGCCGATGGCCTTGGGCAGGGGGCAGGGCTCGGAAATCTGGAACCCGCTGGGGCTGACCGTCATGGGCGGACTCCTCGTTTCGACCGTGGTTACCCTGGTGCTCGTGCCGACGCTCTACAGCGTTTTCGAGACGCACGTCAAGCGCCGAGGCCGTCGCTGAAGGGGCACAACCGTGAAGATGGTTCTGATTGCGTACAACGAGGCCGTCGAGGAGGAGGTCATGGAAGTCCTCGAAGCCGCCGGCGCCCCGGGGTACACGAAATGGACGAAAACGCTTGGAAAAGGCGGTGCAAGCGGTCCGCACTTGTTGACGCACGTGTGGCCTAAAGCGAACAACGTCCTGGCCGTGGCGGCCGATGATGCGACGGCCGAATCGCTTCTCGCGGGCGTCAGAAAACTCAGGGAGACTCTGGCGGCGGAAGGCGTCAAAGCCTTCGTCATGCCGATCGATGACGTGACGTGACATGACGGCCGCTTGCGCGGCGTCCCCCGGCCGCAATCGTTCCGGCCTGCCGCTGCGGTGGTGCTGCCTCCGGGCGGCGAACGGTACGAGGGTCTGGGGGCGGTGGTCGTTGAGCGTCTGCTGACCCGGACGGTTTTCACGTTGATTTTGACGCCCATCGTGTTTAGTTTCGGGTTGCGGGCGACTGAGCATCTGCGGCGGTTTGCCGTGCGCATCGCCTGGTTGTCGGCGAGACGGAGAGGGACTCCCCCGACGGCACGGCCGGTTCCGAGCCGCGACCGTAAGGTTCCGAGCCGCGACCGTAAGGGAGCGGGGCCTCGGTTGGTGCGCCCGGACGCCGAAGGCTACACGAGGCGGCCTGGATGGATGACCGCACGACGAGCGACGAAGACCTGATGCTCCGCATCCAGCGCCGGCACAACGAGGACGCCTTCAACTTCCTGTTTGCCCGATACCGGGTTCCCATCATCAGTTACCTGTACCGGCTGGTCGGCAAGCGGGCCGAGGCCGAGTCGCTTGCCCAGGAGGCGTTCCTGCGGGTTCTCCAGAAGGCCGACCGCTACGATTACCCGAAACGGTTCAGCACGTGGTTCTACACGATTGCCCGGAACCTCGCGACGGACTTCCTGAAAAAGAAGCGGGCCGTGGTGCCGGACGATTTCCAGAGCCTTTCGGAGTCGATGCTCGGTCCCGCCCCGGCGGTCGCCGAGCAGGAGGCCGCAGCCCACGAGGAACTCCGGCAACTGGTCAGGGCCCTTCAGGAGTTGCCGGTCACGTATCGCGAGGTCGTGGTCCTGAGGGCGCTCCAGGAACTTTCGTACCGGGAGATTGCGGCCATCGTCGGCTGCCCCGAGTCCACCGCCCGCAGCCGCATGGACTACGGTCTGGACTACCTGCGGAAATTCTACCGCCGAAAAGAAGGCGAAAAATCCTGAGTCCGTTCCGACGAAACGCCGACCCACTCGTATAACGGGTTGAGGTCGGCATGCAGGGCCGGCGGCCTCAAGGGGCATGTCTTTCGGTTGGGATGCCACGTCCGATCGAATCGGGGCGTGAGAACTACAGAACAAACGGACGGATGGCTGGGGGAAGCGTAAACTCATGGAATGCCCTTGCGCACATCAGTGGTATGAACTGGAACGCGGCACCGCGCCGCGCGATGAGGCACAGCGTCTGGCACGGCATCTCGCCGAGTGCCCCGACTGCCGCGCACACGCCGACGGCCTCCAGAACGTGGCCGCAGCGCTTGAACGCCTGGCAGGGAAGACTCGGACCGACCTGTCGGCGGATGCGGCCGAGTCGCTGTTCCGGCGGGCCCGCGTCCGTGGGCTTCTCGGCCGTCCGCTCAAGACCTCGATCACCACCCGCGTCGGCCAGGCACGGTGGCTGCGGGTGTCGGCGCCCTTGGCGGCAGCGGCTGCGGCGCTGGTGTTGGTCGCCGTCGGCATCTGGACGGCTTTGCCGGAGGGGGTCCAGCCGCGCGGCGCGCTCGAGCGCCTGGTGCGCTCGGCCCACGGCATCCGCCGGGCGGACCAACTCCGGCATCTGGCCCCGGTGGCGCGTGCAGCCGTCAGCGAGGAACTGGCGAGGCCGGAGCCGTCGGACGAGCAGGTGGCGGACCTGCTGCTCGTCGCTTACATCACCGAGCGCCCGCGCGAAGAGCGCCAGTTGCGGGACGTCGACTTCCTCCTGGGCCAGGTGTGGAGACGGGGGCGCGCCGTTGAACTGGCGGCCACTCGGCCGCTGTGGCCGATGCTGGCTTCGACCGTTCTGGCCGGCGCCCAGGCCGAGGCCCGGACCCAGGGCCGGACCCTCAGGGGAGACTATCGCCGGCGTCCGCTCGCGGCCGCAAAGCAGAGGGTGCTGGACGGGGATTACCAGGGCGCCCTGGAGGTGCTGCCGGGCGACGGGTCCGGGGCCGTGTTGAAGGCGTGGTGCCTGGCGTCGCTGGGGCGGGCCGCCGAAGCGGCGCTGACGCTCTCGGAGGCTGAAGATCGCACAGACGGTCCCATGGCCCACATCGTCCGGGCCGACCTCGCGCTCGGCGCCCGGGACGTGGCCGACGCGATGCAGCAGTACGAGACGCTCGCCGTCGAAAACGACCGCTACTGGTTCACGGCCGGGTACCTGTACCGGTACGAACTGCGCGATGCTCGCGCCGCGGGCGAACGGTTCCAGCGGGTGCGCGATCCGCGGATGGCCAGGTACGTGTCGCAGGCGTTTCGGACGGAACTGGCCATGGCGGAGGTGCCGGAGCCGGAGCCGCTTATCGCGCTCGCGTTCGACGACTATGGCGTGGGCACGCTGCCGGAGAACTGGGCGCTCGTCCGCGTCAAGGGCGGCGAGTTCGGGGTGGTCGGTGTGCCGGGCGGAAAGGCGCTGGCTCAGGCCGACGGGGCGGAGTTTGTGTGCGGCGAGCCCGAGTGGGCCGATTACACCATCCGGGTGGACGTGAAGGTCCTGTCCACGGACGGGGATTTCGCCGTCGGGGCGGCTGCCTATCGTCGGGCCGACCGCACGGGCTATGCCCTTCAACTCACGCCGCAGAGTCTACAGATCGTCAAGCAATACCCGTCGGACGGGCCGCAGCGGGCGCCGCTTATCGCTCGGGAGCATCGCTTGGTCCTTCCACCCGCCGAAGGGTGGTGGTACACGCTGAAGGTCCGCGTCCAGCGGGTGGACGCCGGCGTCAGCGTGGCGGGGAAGATCTGGCGCACCGATCTGGACGAGCCTCTTGGCTGGCACGTCGTCTGGACGGATAGCGGCCAGGCGGAGTCCGAGCCGCTCGCGGGCGGCCGGGCGGGCGTCCAGGTTCGGGGGGCCAAGGTCCTCGTCGATAACTTCGTCATCACACGAAACGTGGCGTCCAGCGAGTTGCTTGCGGTTGCGCCGTAGCCGCAAGACATCCCGACGCCTTCTTGCCGTCGGCACGGCACGTGGGGAACCGGGCCGGCGGCCTTTTTTGCAGGTATTGTTCGACCCCGCCGCGCACGTCGTTGTTCGAGCCCGCCGTGGAAGCGGCGGGTTACTCCCTGCCGGCGCGGCCCTCACAACCACGGATTCGTCGCCGCCTCTTCGGCGACCGTCGAGGCCGGGCCGTGGCCGGGATAGACGACCGTCTCGGGCGGAAGCGTCAGCAGCCGCGTCTTGATCGACTCGATGAGCGTCTTGTGGTTTGCGCCGGGGAAGTCGGTCCGACCGATGCCGCCGGCGAACAGGGCGTCGCCCGAAAAGACTACCGGCCGCCCGTCGGGACCTTGGGACGAGTAGAGACTGATGCCGCCGGGCGAGTGGCCCGGCGTCGCCAGGATCTCGAACGTGACCGACCCCACGCTCACGCGGTCGCCGTCGGCGAGAAGCAGGTCGGCCCCCGGGCTCTTGAGCCACGCTCCGAGCATGATCGACATGTTCCGCATCGGGCTCCGCAGCATCGGCCCATCCGCCTTGCCGATGGCCAGCGCCATCTCCGGCCACGTCTCCTTCAAGAGTTCGTTGCCCTGGATGTGGTCGGCATGGCCGTGCGTGTTGACGAGGACCTGCGGCGTGAGGCCGCGCTCGCGCAGGAACGCGACGATTCGCTCCGACCCCTCGGGCCCGTCCACGATCATGGTCTCGGCGTCGTCGGTGACGACGTACGCCGAAACCTGCATCGACCCGAGCACGAACGAGTGAATCTCCATGGTGGTTTCTTCCTGCGAAGGTTCCCGCTGATTATACGGCTCCCGAGCCCGACGCGGAAGCGTCGGGTTACGCTCGGTCGTCAGTGAGTGTTGCGGCTCCCGAGCCCGACGCGGAAGCGTCGGGTTACGCTCGGTCGTCAGTGAGTGTTGCGGCCCCCGAGCCCGACGCGGAAGCGTCGGGTTACGCTCGGTTGTCAGTGAGTGTTGCGCGGCGGGTGCGGAGACCCGCCGCGCAATGCGCGGCAAGGTCACCATTCGAGCGCGGCGGGTACGGAGACCCGCCGCGCAATGCGCGAGAAGGTCGCCAAGAGCATTCACTGCGTCACCCGCGCGAAAAAGTGGAGCCGCGGTAGGGGGCGAACGCGGCTCCAAGACAGACACGGCTCAAGGGGGGTAAGCCGTGCCACTGCCTGATTCGGTTACGTGTCCGGCTCTTCCTCCGCTTCCGCTTCTTCGTCGGGTTCCTCGTCGGATGCTTCGGCGTCGTCCGTGTCGAGGTCCTCGCCGTCACCGCGGCGCTGTTTCAAGGCCTCCCACTGTTCGAGCGTCAGGAGGACCTCGCGTGCCTGGCTGCCTTTGTATTCGCCAACGATGCCGTCCTCTGCCATCTGGTCGATGAGCCTCGCGGCCCGGCCGTATCCGATGCCAAGCCGCCGCTGCAAGAGGCTCACGCTGCCGCGCTGGTACTGGAGTACGATCTCGATGGCCTCGTTATAGAACTCGTCGTCTGCCCCGATGGCGAGGAGGCTGTCCTCTGCGGCGTCCTCCCGGTCATCCTTGGTTTTGAGTTGGACGAGTTCCCGCTGGAACTCGGGCTCGGCCTTTTGGGTGATGAAGTTGAGGACCTCCTGAATGTCCTGGTCGCTGACGAAGGCGCCCTGGGCGCGGGCGAACTTGTGGGCGCCCGGTGTCACGAAGAGCATGTCGCCCTCGCCGAGGAGTTTCTCGGCGCCCATCGAGTCGAGGATCGTCCGGGAATCGACGCGGGTGGCCACCTGGAACGACACCCGCACCGGCAGGTTCGATTTGATGAGTCCCGTCAGCACGTCCACGCTCGGCCGCTGCGTGGCCATGACGAGGTGGATGCCGACGGCCCGCGACTTCTGGCTCAGGCGTGTCACGTGGCCTTCAACCTCTTTGGCGGCGACCATCATGAGGTCGGCCAGTTCGTCCACGATGACGCAGATGTGCGGCATGTGGAACTCGATCTTGGCTTCTTCCTCGGGGCCGGCGGGCTGGAACCGCTCGATGAGTTTGTCTCGCGGCAGGCGATTGTAGGAGGCGATGTTCCGCACTCCCGCCTTCGAGAGGCTGTTGTACCGCTGGTCCATCTTGTTCACGAGCCAACCGAGGATCGCCTCGGCCTTTCGCATGTCGTTGACGACGGGGCACAGAAGGTGCGGCAGCCGCTTGAACACCGACAGTTCCACCATCTTCGGATCGATCAGCACCAGACGCAGGTCGTCCGGCGTCCGCGTCAGCAGCAGCGACATGATGATGGCGTTCAGGCAGACGCTCTTTCCGCTGCCGGTCGTGCCGGCGATCAAGAGGTGCGGCATGCCGCCGAGGTCCTTGACGAGCGGGTCGCCGCTCGAGTCTTTGCCGAGGAAAAGCGGCAGGCTCAGTCGCTTGGGTGCGCCCTTGGCGGCGAGCACGATCTCTTTCAGACGCACGATCTGCCGCTGTGTGTTCGGCACCTCGACGCCGATGGTGTCCTTGCCGGGCAGGGGCGCGACGATCCGGACGTTCGGCGCCTTCAACGCAATGGCCAGGTCGTCCGACAGGCCGATGACTTTGCCCACCTTGACGCCCGGCGCCAGGGCCACCTCGTACTGCGTGATGACCGGGCCGGTTTCGATGGCGACCACCTTGGCCGAGACGCCGAACTCGTGGAGCGTTTCGCTGAGGATCTCGGCCTGCTCGCGGATGATCTCTTCGTCGACGCCTTCCTCCTCGTACTCCGGATCCTCCAGCAGGTCCACCGGCGGCAACTGGTACTCCTGATTGCGCGGCGTGGATGCCGGCGGCGTGAAAGCAAACTCCTTCTCGTCGCCCCCGGCGCCCTTCTGCCGCGTGCGGGAGTGGCGGATGACGACGTTCGTCGGGAGCGGCGGTCCGGCGACGTCGGCGGCCGCGGCGGTTTTCCTGGAGCGAGACCCCTGCGCGGCTTCCTCTTCCTCTTCGTCCTCGTCGGCCCGCCGGGGCCGGCGCTGTTTGCGGACGCGGACCAGGGGGCCTGCGTCGGTGGCCCCGGCGGACTCGGCGTAGTCGGCAATCCGTGCGCCCGCCGCCCCCGCGGTCGCGATCGCCGCCGTTGCCATTCGCTTGTACGGGGCCATCGCGCGGCCGCGAATCCATTTGAAGACGGCGACAGGCAGAATGATGAGCCACGTGTCGGTCAGCAGCACCAGGCCCACCAGGGCCACAGGAATCATCAGGAGCACCGTCCCGAAGACGCCAAGGCGGGGCTCCAGGTACATCCAGATAGCCAGGCCCAGCACCCCGCCGTTGCCTTCGGGCAGCCGGGCTTCGACCGCGATCATGGCCGAGGCGACCGCGACCGACAGCACGAGCAGCCCCGCCCCGATGATCCGGAACGCCTTGTCTTCGAACGTCGTGCTGGAGATCCACAGGAGGGCCCCCGTCATGACGAACAGAAGCAGCGGGTAGGCCGCATCGCCGATGGCCGAGAGGAGGGCGTAGGCAACGTAGGCGCCGACGCCGCCACACCAGTTCCTGACCGGATCGTTCGGCGGGTACACGGCGTCGCTCGGCGGGTCGGCCGGGTCGAACGACGCGACGCTGACCGCCAGGAACGCCGCCACGAAGGCCGTGACGACGGCTGCAATGATTCGGGCTCGGCTCGTCTGCTTCACGGGCGCCTCGTCTCGGCACCCATGAGCGAAGGTTAATGGGTGCCGCTGTGCCCGAACCCGCCTTCGCCGCGGCCGGTTTCGGGCAGTTCATCCACTTGCTGCACGTCGGCCCGCGCAACTGCCGCCACGACCAACTGGGCGATCCGCATGCCGCGGGTGATCGCAAACGGCTGGCGGCCGATATTGCCGACGATGACGCCGACCTCGCCGCGGTAGTCCGCGTCTATCGTGCCGGGTGCGTTGACGACCGTCAGTCCGTGCTCCAGGGCCAGACCGCTTCGCGGCCGGACCTGGATTTCGTATCCCGGCGGGACGGCCACGTGCAGACCCGTCGGAACGAGTTTGATGTCGCCCGGCTCCAGGACGAGTTCGCCGTCCACGGCCGCACACACATCCATTCCCGCCGCCGCCTCGCTCATGTATCGGGGCAGGGGAAGGTCATCACAGTCGGCTTTCCGCCGGACTAAGAGCGTTATCGGCATCGTCACTCGGCTTCCTTAAGGCAATTTTCGTGTTATCGGACGTTTCGGGCCGCGTGATGATACCGGCAGGACGGGGCGGCGGTCAAGGCCGTCCGCTGATGATTGATTCGGCGGCCCGGGCCCGGTATAGTCGGCGTCGGAGGCGCCGCAGCCTCAATGGTGAGAGGCGAACCGCAGCACGGAGCGCAACATGTACACGCCAAGTCGAGACGAGTTCCTGGAGATGGCCGGGCGGGGCAACACCATCCCCGTGTACCGGACGCTGCTCTCGGATCACCTGACGCCGGTCCTGGCGTTCCGCAAACTTCTGGCGGAGGGCGAAGAGGGGTTCCTCCTGGAAAGCATCGTCGGGATGGAGCGGGTCGCGCGGTACACGTTCCTTGGGGTGCGTCCGCGGATGGCGGTCCGCGCGTTCGGCCGCCGCGTTGAGGTGACACGGCCGGACGGCAGCGAGGAGACGTTCGAGTCGGACGACCCGCTCGGGAAACTCGGCCAACTGCTCGCCCCGTACAAGGCCGTCCACCATCCCGACAGGTCGGGACTGCCGCGCTTCGCCGGCGGGGCCGTCGGCTACGCCGCCTACGACGTCATCCGCCACTACGAGCCGCTGCCCAACTGCCCGAACGACGACCGCGGGCTGCCGGACATGGTCTTCGGCTTCTACGACGACATGATCATCTTCGACCACGTCGATAAGACGGTGCGCGTGGTCTCGAACGCCATTCTGGAGGAAGGGGCCGACGCCGGCGCGGCCTACGACGCGGCGTGCGGCCGGATCGACGCCGTGTGCGAACGGCTCCGGCGCCCCGCGCCGCTCAGGGTCGAAGACATGGTCCGCGACGAGCCGGTCGAGATGCCTTTTGAGTCGAACGTCGACCGCGAGGCGTTTCTCAAGGCCGTCGAGGCGTGCAAGGAATACATCCGGGCGGGCGACATCTTCCAGGTGGTCCTGTCGCAGCGGCTCAGGGTCGGGTCGGGGGCGGACCCGGTGGACATCTACCGTGCGCTGCGGGTCATCAACCCGTCGCCGTTCATGTTCTTCCTCCGCACGAAGGACGTGACGCTGCTGGGCTCGAGCCCCGAGATCATGGTCCGCGTCGAAGACGGTGAAATCACCAGCCGGCCGCTCGCCGGCACCCGTCGGCGCGGCGAGACGCCCGAAGAGGACAAGCGGCTCGAAGAGGAACTGCTCGAGGACCCCAAGGAACGGGCCGAGCACGTCATGCTCGTGGACCTGGCGCGCAACGACGTCGGTCGCGTCGCCGAGTACCAGACGGTCAAGATCAGCGATGTCATGGCCGTCGAGCGGTACAGCCACGTCATGCACATCGTTTCGAACGTGGTGGGGCGGTTGCGGCGCCAGTTCGGGGCGCTCGACGCCTTGCGCGTGTCGGTCCCCGCCGGGACGGTCTCCGGCGCGCCGAAGGTCCGGGCGATGCAGATCATCGACGAGTTCGAGCCGACGAAGCGCGGCCCGTACGGCGGGGCCGTCGGGTATGTCGATTACTCTGGCAACATGGACACGTGCATCGCTCTGCGGACGATGGTCCTGGCGGGCGGGCACATCGACGTCCAGGCCGGTGCCGGCATCGTGGCCGACAGCGTGCCCGAGCGCGAGTACGAGGAGACGCTGAACAAGGCCCGCGCGCTCCTGCTGGCCGTCCAGATCGCCGAGCGCGGGTTCGGGCTGGCGTGATGCCCATTTCGGACTTGTCCTCCAAAGCCTTGGCGAAGGAGGATTTCAGGCCGGGCAAGGCAGCCGGGCTGCCGGCTTGGCCTTTTCTGCCTTGACATGGCTCCCTTGTATGCGTACGATATAGCGTACGTACGAAGGAGCGGACGCCCATGACACGATTGACGGCTACGGAAGCCCGCAGGATGCTTTATCGGCTGATCGACGAGTTGGCCGAGTCGCACGAGCCGGTGCACATCACCGGCAAGCGCGCCAGCGCCGTCCTGCTGTCGGAGGAGGATTGGCGGTCGGTCCAGGAGACGCTGCACCTGCTGTCAATCCCCGGCATGCGCGAGTCAATCCGCAAAGGGCTGAAGACCCCCGTCGAGAAGTGCAGCAAGGAGCCGGGCTGGTGACCTGGCAGATCGTCTACACGGCCCAAGCCCGAAAAGATGCGAAGAAGGTTGCGGCCGCGGGGCTGCGCCCGAAAGTGGAGCGGCTTCTCGATATCCTTCGCCGCAACCCTTACCAGTCGCCTCCTCGCTATGAGAAACTTGTCGGCGACCTTGCCGGCGCCTGTTCTCGGCGGATCACCCTGCAGCACCGGCTGGTTTACCAGGTGATCGACGAGGCGAAGACGGTCAAGGTCATCCGAATGTGGACGCACTACGAGTAGCCGGGTGCGGATGGGCCGGCGCAGTTACATGCCGAAAATGTCACCCGGATGCCGGTTTCTCCATCAGCGCCTCCAGCACATTCGCCGGCACGAGGGCCGAGACGTCGCCGCCGAGGCTTGCCACCTCACGCACGAGGCGAGAGGAGATGTAGGCCGCCTTCTCGTCGGCCATGACGAAGAGCGTCTCGATGCCGCTCAGCGTCCGGTTCGTCAGGGCCAACTGGTATTCGTATTCGAAGTCGGAGTGCTGCCTCAGGCCCCGCAGGATGACCGATGCCCCGCATCGGCCGACGAACTCGACCGTCAGGCCCTCGTAGGCGTCAACCGTGACGCCGCCGATGTCGCTTATGGCCTCGCGGACCATGGCCAGGCGCTCCTCGGGCGTAAAGAGCGACTGCTTGGCGGGGTTCGACGCCACGGCCACCACAAGGTGCTCGAACAGCGCCGCTCCCCGCTTGATGATGTCGAGGTGCCCGAGCGTGACGGGATCGAACACGCCGGGATAGACTGCGGTTTTCTTGTCGCTCATTCGAGTGACCTCCTCCGGCGCCGCGCCGGCCGCCGGCTTGGACGCCAGGGGATTGTAGGGGAGTGCGGGCGGCCGGGCAACACGAAAGGCGGTGCTTGACACGACGGCGTTTGCCCGCATATAGTCGCTTCCGGTGAGATGATGAAACGCGTGCTCTGGATGCTGAGTCTTGTGGTGACCGTCGCGGGATGCCGCGCGGGGGCGTCGCGCGGGTGGCAGCGGAGCCCGATGCCGTCGCACGACCGGGGGCACGTGTTCGAGGCGGCCGAGGAAACCCGACGTATCGGCGCGCGGGAAGGGCGCTAGGCCGCCCGTCCGGCAGCCCGTTTGTTCGTGAAGTGTTTCGGTGCCCCCATCGTCTAGTGGCCTAGGATATCGGGTTCTCATCCCGGAGACAGGGGTTCGAGTCCCCTTGGGGGTACCATCGTCACGCCCGCATGGTGTCACTTGACCATTACCGGTTGAGTGTTGTCGGTCCACGCACCACATGCAGTGGGGCGGGTGCCGCTCGGCCAGTTCGGTCTCACGCGTGCTGCTGCTTGAGTGCATGGAAACTCTGCCGTGATCGGGTGTGACATTTTGGCTGTGGCGTCAGGGTGTGACATAATCGCTGTGGCGTGACAGGCCGGGCGAAACCATCCGGACTACGAAACTGGAGTCTCAATCCCGGGGCCTGTCAGAACGCCAAAGGGCCGCCGGGGACAGGAATCCGCGGCAAGACCCACCCGCCGCCCGCCCTGACATGCCGGCGGCATCCACGCTTCCGCCTGTTCGTCCGCCTCAGGCGTTGTGCAACGAGGCGGCGATCATCTCGGCGGCGCGGCAGCCGGAGAGGAGCATGCCTCCAAAGATGGGGCCCATGCGTGGTCCGGCGAACGTCGTGCACACGCTCATCCCGGCGACCCAGAGTCCCGGGAAGACCTCCGCCACGTTCTCGACGACGAAGGCTTCGCCCGAGAAAGCGTCCATAGGCCCTTCGCCGTGGCCCTGGGCCCCGGGGGAATCAGCGAGCATGCCCCGCTTCCGGAGCGATTCGACCACAACCGCGTCATGGCCTGTCGCATCGAGGACGGCCTTGGCCGCAAACGCCAGGGGGTCTACCGGAAAGGCTCCGGCCACGCCCGTCCGGTTAGCCACGATCCCGGTGACGCGTCCCTGGCGGAGGCAGACGTCCTCGGCGGTCATGAGGTTCAGGACGGTCACCCCCGCCTGGATCGCCTTCAGACAGAGGGCGGACGCCAGTTCCATGGCGTCCACAACGTACAGGCCGTCTGGGGCGGGCTCCCGTCGGCATCCGATCTCCTTGAGTACGGAGAGGGCTTCTTCCTGGACGACCGCCACGTTCATGGCCATTCCGCCGCCCCAGATTCCACCGCCCGCCGCGAGGCGTTTCTCAATCACCGTGACGTTCAGCCCGTCATTGGCGAGGAAGTAAGCGGCGGTCAGGCCCGCGGGCCCCGCTCCTACGACGAGGACGTCGCTTTCGAGGCGTCCGGCAATGGTGCGGAGATAGGCTTCGACGATCGCCTTTGAGATCGCCGTCTCGCCGAATTCGCCCACGGTGTCGTCTCCTTTTCTGAATCGTTTTTCGGCCGCCGCATCAGCCTCGGAGGCAGCCGCCTTAATACGGCGGCGCCGGGCTCCGGCGCCTCGTAGCATGAGGGCAATCTATCGCGGTGCCGGGTCGCCGTCAATCGCGAAAAACAGGCGTCCGGCTTTCCCTTGGCAATAGAGCCTGTTGCACAAGTCATCCTGGCTTCCGCGTGGTGTCCTTCCCGGGCCGCCGCCAACGAGGGCGCAAAGACCGAAGTGGCGTTGTAGTAATGGGGAACAGTCACCTGTTTGCTGTAAGTCCGAGGCTGCGAAGTTGGGGATGGTCCTTGGAGGCCTTGATGGCGTGGATGGTTTCCCTGACCGCTGCGGCCTTCTGTTTGCTCAGGTTGGCGGGGAAGCCGGGTTGCTTCTCGTAGAAGGGGCCAAGCGTTTCGAGGTCGGGGATAGCCACCTTGGCCGCCGCCCCGTAACTCCTGAGTATCTTCAGGATGGCCGGGGTCCGCTTCTCGCTGGCCCAGGGGTTTTGGCTTCTTGCGAGGGTGACACATGCGTGGATGCCTTCCGCGATGCGATGCTTGGCGAGCAGTTCGAGCCCTTTCATGCGGATGCCGCTGGCAAACATGACGCCGCTCGGCGCCGGTTCCATAATCGCCGCGTACACGGCCGGGAGTAACGGTTGGATCTCTTCATAGGTCAAGGTGTCGTACAGGGAGCCCACCTCGCCCCGTGCGCGGCCGTCGGGGTTCTGGAGCAGTTTCCTCACGGCGGGATAGAGCAGCCGCAGGTCGCGCCCCTGCCAGTAATGGATGAGTCCGCGTCCGCCCCCGGGCCGACGTGTGGAGAACAGGGAGAAAGCCACGTACCGCTGCATGTGTTGCCTGGGGTCGTCGTGGCTCTGCCGCGTGGCCAGCCTCAGCAGGATGGGCACGGCTTCTTTGGCGGGCTCGCCGATGTCCGCCAGGGCGACGCACGCCTGGATGCGCAACCACAGATCCTCATGCGACAGCGTCTTGATCAGTGCCGGCACGGCAGGGGCAGCGCGGCCTTTGAGTGCGCCAAGGGTTCGGCAGGCGCCGTCGCGGGCCTGGGGGTTGTCGCCTTCCAGCAGGCGAAGCAATTGCGGAACGGAATCGCCGGGCTTCTTGGCCAGGGCCCTGGCGGCCCGAATCCGCACCGCCGGAGACCAACTGGACAGGCACGCAAGCAGGTCGTGGGCGCTCCTGTTGTCGTAGCAGGTCTTGTCGGTCCAGAAGTCGAATCCGCGGCCGGCGTCAATGACCTGTGCAACCTGGCTCTGCGTCAGCGCGTGTACGACGCTGGGCTTGCGGCCGGTGAGGGTGAGGCTTTTGAGCGGGAGGGCGTAAGCGAGCAGATACGCCCCGGTGCTGTCCCATCCGTTGTACGAGTGGCCGTTCCAGTTCGCCGGCGTGCCCTGGTAGACGAACGTGCCGTCCCAGGAGCGGGCGAGGTCGTAGTACCAGGCCGTTTCGCTGAAATAGGCGGCGGTGGCGAGTGGCCCACAGCGGGAGACCCCCGGCAGGGCCCAGAGTACGTTGAAGAAGTTGCCCGTGTGGCCGCTCTCGCGCTCGGCATGGGCCGCCGTGCCCATCTTGGCGAAGAACCCGGCGGCCTCGGCGTCGGCGAGGAGGTCGAAGAGCACGGCGGCGCTACCGCACTTGCCGTTGTCCTCGTGGTCGGGCCAGGGCTCGTGATCCCCGTAGGGGATGGCGCCCTTGCCGGCGTACCATCGGAGGAAGCGAGACGCCCTGGCGATGGCCCGGTCGAGCGCGTCGTCGCGCACCCCCGCCTCGCGTGCCAGCACCATCGAGATGGTCAGCGTCAAGCCCGGCTGGTTCATCGCACCGTAGCCGCCCAGGACACCGTTCGGCCGGGCAAAACCGTGCCCCCACGTGCCGGCGTTGCTTTGGCCGCGCGCAATCTCGAGCGTGATGCGCCGCAACCCCGGCAGCACTGAAACGTCGCGGGTGGCCATGTAATACTCCGCCAGAAACATATTGGCATATCCGTAATGCCACGAGGCCATGCCGGCCGTCTGGAACGCCGCGACCTTACGGGCGTACTCCGCGAGGAGGGGGAGATACGCCTTCTCGCCGGAGGCCAGCAGGGCCAGCGCGTTCAGGTCGTTGGGGATCGAGACATTCTTCAAGCCCTTCCTGGCGATGGCGCGGCATCCCAGTTCGAAGATCCGCCTTGATTTCGGGCAATCGTAGGGTGCGGTGTCGCTGTAGTCGCCCAGGACGGGCAGTTTCACCTGTACGGTGTTCACCTGCCCGCCGCGCCGGCGGATGAGTCGAAGTACGCCGCGGCCGCTCTGCTTCTCGGCCTCTGTGACGGCGCGGGCGAACTGGATGCGTGCGTCGCTGTCGAAGCGCCGGCCGCTCGCGCCGAGAATCACGTCTCCCTTCTGGAGTACCCCGTCGGCCGGAGAACCCTTGGCGACAAGGGTCACCAGGATCTGGCGGGCGTCGAAGGTGTGCCCGCGCCATCCCCAGATCCAGCCGCGCGCGCCGGTGGGGCCCAGCGTCCAGTCGTGCGCCTGGTCGGGCTTCCCGCCCCGTGTGAGGTCCGGCACCGGGGGCTTGCCGCGCACCCCGGCGGCGAGGGAGGGAGCCGCGAGCACCGTCAGGGACAGCAGGCACGCGGAGAATACGTTGCCGTTCAGTCGGAACCTCATGGGGTGTCCTTACACTGATGGTATCGGGCCGGCCCGGTCAGTACGGCCGGGCGCACACGGGCGACAGCAAGGACTCCGTTTCAGCAACGTCATCCCTGTCCCACGACCGCCGCGGGAGGTGGGCCGGATATACTACCCCCGCCGGCCCGCTTCCGTCAAGGCACGCGGCGCACTAAGCGGGGTCAGGTAAGTTTTTTGGGGTTGATGCGCGGCGGGTCTCCGTACCCGCCGCGACATGGCGGTCGCAAGCGCGGTGGGTACTCCAGACCCACCGCGCAAGACTTACGTAAGTCCGCTTAGTATTACTACGCTACGAAGCACTTGGCTGGCACGCAACCGGGGCCGGCATTTGGCCCGTGTTTGCAGGCGGTTTGTACGTGTTGCCCGGCAGTGTCGTCCCGCGCTCCTTGCAACTGCACTGCCGCATAGTGCCGGCTATCCGTAAGTCGTTTGGCGGCAATGGCTTAGGGTGATTGTCCTGGGCTTTGTAGCGTAGTAGTACTAGTCAAGATGTGCGTGCGCCGTTTTGATTAGCCCCCCGATTGCCATCGGGGGCTAGTTGAGGTCGAGTCGTTCGCGTGGCGGCGCAAATCGGGGGCTAGTCGAGATGTGCGTGCGCCGTTTTGATTAGCCCCCCGTGGCAACGGGGGGTGCCGTGCTGCCGCCGATTGTCATCGGGGGCTAGTTGAGATGTGCGTGCGCCGTTTTGATTAGCCCCCCGTGGCAACGGGGGGTGCCGTGCTGCCGCCGATTGTCATCGGGGGCTAGTTGAGATGTGCGTGCGCCGTTTTGATTAGCCCCCCGTGGCAACGGGGGGTGACGTGTCGCCCCCGATTGTCATCGGGGGCTAGTTGAGGGCGTCAGTGACCTGACAGTCGTTCGCGGCGCGGGTCGCGCAGGGGCAGGAGGAAGGCGAGACTCAGCGCCACCGTCACCCACGTCAGTGCCGCCAGGAGCCCGAATCGCTCCGGGCCCGTCCACACGCGCGAACTGATCTCCGATGCGACGAACATGCTCGCAAAGCACACAAACGAGATGACCGCCAGGTACGTTGACCGTTGCCGCATGGGGCAGATCTCGAGCGACAGTACGATCGTCCCAATCCGCCACGTGTACTGGGCGAAGCCGAAGAGGAGGAAGATGGCGTAGAACTCCAGGTGCGTTCCCGCCAAGGCGCTCCACGGTGCCAGGACGAGAAAAGCGACCTGACTGATTATCAGGACGGCTTTGCCCCCGACGCGGGCGCCCACCACGGCACCCACCAGGTTGGCGACCGCGGCGCCGATCGTCTGAAGGATGACGAGTTCGCCGAGAAAACTCTCGGTCTCTCCGAGCGTCTCGCGGGCGTAAATCGCGAGGAACGGCATGATGATGAAGATGCCGCTGAGGAGCGCCCTGGAGACCAGGTACTGCTTGATGCGTTTCTCGCTCCGCACGAGCCGGGGAATCTGACGCAGATTCTCCCGCAGGCTGAGTGGGTGGGCGTCGTCGGGCGGCGGCACACCCGTCTCGCGAACCATGGTGAACAGGACATATCCGGCCATCAGCATCCCGAACGTGCACAGGTGCAGGATGCCGTAGCCGTCAAACCCGGGATAGGCCGCCAGCACTTGCTTGGTGACCCAGCCGGCCCCGATGCCGATGGCGCACGCGATGCTGTACCGGAGGGCGAACATCGTGCTTCGGCGATAGTGAGGAATCGTCTGGAGCAGCAGTTGCTGCCATGCCGTCAGGCTGACGCCGCATGCGATGCCCGAAAACAGCGGACTCAAAATCACGATCGCGAGCACGAGCGGGCGGTTCGTGTCGGCCAGGACCAGCAGGGCCAGCGCCGCCACCAGAAACGGCAGCCGCTGGAACACCCCCGTCACGAGAAGCAGCGGCATGTACCGGCGAAGCCGTTCGATACGGTGAGCCGTGAAAACCGGCATCAGCAGCAGGCCCGAAAACATGAGGATCGGCACCCGCGCCACGAGCCAGTCGGGCCCGCCGAGGGTTTGGACGATGGTCGGCAGGACCGTCGTGGCACTGATGAAGCAGAGCCCGCCGATGAACAGTCCCCCCTCAGACGCGTGCACTACGAAGTTGTGCTGCACGTGCCGCAGCATCCCGTTCTGATCTTGACTCTGCGCCATGTCGCCAACCGTTCCGAAGGAACGTCGCCGGTGCGTAACCGTGGATGGATTCTGCCTTGCGGAGGACCATGCCGCAAGAGGTTTGGGGCAACGCCGGGCTTTTTTGCGATGCGATTGCTCCCAAGGGATGCTAAAAGTATGCGGCCGGTCGGCCCGCCGCGCGGCAGGCGGGAGTGTTCACCGCGCGCAGGGGGGAGTGTGCCGAAGACACGGCTGCCCGCCTCGCGGACACACGGTCGGGGGAAGCGGTCAATGGCAGTGAAGTCAACGCTTATCGGCATGGTTCTGGCGGTTGCTGCGGCGCCCGTACTGGCGGAGGAGTGGCCGGCATGGCGGGGCCCGCGGGGCGACGGAACCAGCACCGAGACGGGCGTGCCTGTCACGTGGAGCGCCACGGAGAACGTCGTCTGGAAAACGCTTATCCCCGGCAAGGGCCATTCCTCGCCCGTCGTCTGGGGCGACCGCGTGTTCGTCACCACGTGTCTGGAGAGCGAGAAAAGGCGCGTGCTCCTGTGCATCGACCGCACAGGCGGCAAGGTCCTCTGGCAGCGAGTCGTTCTGACGGCCCCGCTCGAGAGGATGAACAACCTGAACTCCCACGCCTCCAGCACACCCGTGACCGACGGCCGGCGCGTCTGGGTCACGTTTCTCGAGTTCCCGCACGTCCGCGTGGTCTGCTACGACGTCGAGGGACAGGAGGTGTGGCGGAAGACGCCGGGCGAATTGCACGCGTGCCACGGCTACTGTAGTTCGCTCATCCCTTATAAGGACCTGATTATCCTGAACGCCGACCAGGACGCCGAGTTGCCGAAGCGGGCGTACATCGTGGCTCTCGACAAGGCGACCGGCGCGGAGCGCTGGCGCATCGACCGGCCGAACCGCGTCCGGTCCTACACGCCGCCCGCCATCTACAAAGCCGCCGGCAAGATGCAGATGGTCGTCTCCGGCTCGAAGTGCGTCGCCTCCTACGACCCCGACACCGGCAGGCAGCACTGGATCATCGACGGCCCGACCGAGCAGTTCGTCGCCAACCTGGTTTACACCGACGGCGTGTTCATGATCACGGGCGGTTGGCCGACAAGGCACATCCTCGGCATCCGGCCCGACGGCCGGGGCAACGTCACCAACACGCACGTCCTGTGGCACCTGAGGGACCGCAAGATCGTCTCGTACGTGCCGTCGCCGATCGCCCGGGGCAAGTACTTCTACCTCGTCAGCGACACAGGCCTCGCGACGTGCCTGGAGGCGAAGTCGGGCAGGAAGATGTGGTCGGAGCGTCTCGGCCGCCACCACAGCGCCAGCCCCGTCCTGGCGGAAGGGCGGCTGTATTTCCTCGACGACGCGGGAGTCATGCACGTCCTGAAGGCGGAACCCGCGTTCGAGGTTGTTGCGAAGAACGACCTCGGCGAACCGTGCCGCGTGTCGCCGGCCGTCTCACACGGGCAGATCTTCATCCGCGGCACGAAGAACCTCTACTGCATCGGCGCCGCGCAAACCGCCGGATGATGAGGATGGAGAACTGGATGACGATCACCGCGCGGCGCGCAGAACTGCCCGCCGCGCGAGCAAACACCCGCAACTGCGAGAGGCTCTACGGCCGGGCGATGTGCGGCGCGGTCCGGATACGCGGGGGGATCGGCAGGTTCTCGATGCCGGCGAACGACGGGTCCGGCAGCGCCCGGATGTCGTCGTCGCCGCGATACGGGCAGTTGGCATCGACCCACGCGACCAGTTGCCGCAGGCTCACCGGGTCCACCTTCACGTCGTTGTGCTTGCCGCTCATGGCGATCTCGACGAGGCGGCTGGTGCAGGAGAGGTGCCGCATCGGCGGCGTCGTGGCGTAACTCTCCGGGTCGCTGTGGGCGTAGTTCTCGCACATCAGCGCCCCCGCGATGCCGGGCGTGTGAGGCTTTCGGTTCAGGCCGGGTCCGACCGGGCCGACCAACGTCAGGTACGGCTCCGGAAAGACGCCGCGCCCGCGGCGCAGCGTCAGGTCGAGTTTCTTGCGCCCCTTGCCGTTGCCCTGGTGACAC
This sequence comes from uncultured Anaerolineales bacterium, assembly GCA_964449275.1. Taxonomy (GTDB): domain Bacteria; phylum Planctomycetota; class Phycisphaerae; order FEN-1346; family FEN-1346; genus JAUVZF01. The sequence goes on along the minus strand of CAYVAM010000018.1, from coordinate 8,299 downwards.
CTGCCGCAGTACCGGTCGAGGACGGGTTGGACCATCCGCTTGTAGGAGATGCTCTCGGTGCCCCAGGGCGGCGGCACGAGGTCCGCCGGCTCGTGCCGCAGCGCCGTGCCGCGCCGGTTCACCGGCGTGACCGTGTGCAGTTCGTGACAGCCGACGCAGCCGCGCTTCTCGCCGGGCATCACTCCGACGAACGACCGCATCGTCTGGAGCGCGCGGTAGTGCTCGTCGAGGAGTTGGAAATGCAGCGCCGCGCCCGGCGGCGCCTTGAAGTGGACCGAGCCGTCGGCCTCGACGGGCACCGTGCCGAGGATTCGCTTGACGCCGTCGTCCTGGAGGGCCGAGACGACGGGTCCTGAGAATCGGCCGTCGCGCGTCCACAGCGAGTACGTACGCGAATCCATCTGGATGACGCGGAGGTACTTCACCTTCCCGCCGTCGAGCGCCGGCACGTTCTGGCGGACGTTCGTGCTATAGAGGACGCCGGGCTTCGGCTCGGTTCGGTCCTTCCCCGTTCCGGGCCAGGCGACCCGGTCGGCATGGACGGGTGGCCGCCGCCGCCGCACCGGCATGGCGTGCCAGATGTTGTAGACACCTTCGTAGATGAGTTCCCGGTTGCCGCACGTGTCCATCAGGTACAGCAGGAACTTGTCGCCGCGCTCGCGGCTGCGGGCCGAGACCAGGAAGTCTTCCTCCGAGAGCGGCCAGGGCGACTTGTACGCCGTGAAGCGGCCGGCGGTGTGGTAGTTCTCCTTCTCGGGTGGATCGACCGGCGGCCGTCCGCATTCCGGCCACGGTACGTCGCGCGTCACCTTCGTCAGACCGTCCGGGAAGTTGAAGCCTTTCGAGGGGTCGATGATCCCGATCGATCCCGCGAACCAGTTGTGGTGCGCAAGGCCCGTGAACATGACGCGCCGGCTGTTCGGGATCGGCTGCGGCTCGGCCAGGTGGTCCGGCCACACGCTCTGGTTGCCCCAGAAAGTCGTCACGTTGGTGCCGTCCTGGTTGACGGTCCAGAGGCTCTGGATGCGCCAGAGGGCCTTGTCGTGGTATTCCCACCGCGAGTAGATGATGCGGCCGTCGGCGAGCAGCGCGGGGCACCAGTCCGGCTCGTTGTTCCGGCTCACAAGATAGATGTTCCCGCCGTCGGCGTCGCAGCGGGCCAGGATGTACGAGTATGTGTACGGCATGCACCGCACGTACGTGTTGCACCGCGTGGTGATGAACATGATGTGGCCGTCGGGCAGATAGATGGGGTCGAGGTCGTCGTACGGACCACGGGTCAGTTGCCTGAGGCCGGACCCGTCGATGTTGACCTCGTACAGGTGGAACGACGGTTGGTCGTTCCGCCAGAAGCAGAACAGGACCCGCTTGGCGTCGAACGAGAGGTCCGGCCGCCAGAACGACCCGGGCCAGTCCGGCGAGAGTTTGCGGATCTTACCGCCGGGACCCAGGCCATCGAGCACCAGAAGCCGCCCGTCCGGTACGGCCATCATGCCGTTGCGGTGGCGGGCCTGGTGCGGCCACTCGCGGCCCTGGGGGTACGGGTTGTCGATGAAGAGGACCTGCGTGAAATTGATGACGGGGTTGGCGAAGAGGATGCGGCGTTTCTCGCGCCGGACGGCCAGATAGAGTTGGCGTGCGGCGGCCGGGTCGGGCTTCGGGCCGAGGCCCGCCAGGCGCTTCTCCAACTCGGCGAGTTCCGTGAGGTCGGCCGAGAGGTCGGGGGCGCTTGTGTGCTTGGCCAGGCGCGCCGCAAGTTCCCTTGCCCAACCGATCTCCTGGAGTGCCCGGGCGGCGAGCGGTTTGCCTTCGGCCTGGAGGATCCAGTCGCGCTCCAGGATAGTCTTGGCCTCGGCCGGCGTGAGCGTCCGCGTCTCGGGCAGGATCGGCAGGACCTTGGGGGCGGGAGCATATTGCTCGTAGATGCCGCGCCGGCGCGGCGCCCGGGCCAGAGCCTTCTTCGCCGTGTCGGGGATGGCGGTGAAGGCCTTCCACTTGCCGACCGGCGTGCCGGCGGCGCCGGCGAGTTGCGCCTGCGACGGCCAATTGCCGCTGTGACCGCTCGCGGGGTTCGTGAGGCCCGCCATGACGAGGCAGACGCCCGTGGGCGGATCGACCGTCAGCACGCCGCCGGTGCGGGCGTCGAGCGTCGAGTAATCGTTCTCGTGGTCGTGCGCGGCTTCGAGGTTCGCGTAGGCCGACAGGCGCACGTCCGCAAGCGGGGCCTGGCCGACGTTCGTCAAGACGAACTCGACGGCGACCGCGTTGCCTTTGCCCACCAGCGCGCGGATACGGATGCGCAGCCGCCCGTCGGCGGTCTCGACCGTCGCAACGGCCTGGTCTTTTGCGACCGCGGTGGCGGGCTGGAGAATCTTCAGGTTCTCGGGCGTCCGGTTGCCGGTGATGGGCGTTCCGGCACGGCGGTCGGCGCCGCCGGCCGTGTAGTGGACGTACCATCCGAAGCGGCTGCACTGGCCGCCGCGCTTGGAGGTGAGGCTCTGCCGCTTGCCTTCCCAGAAGAAGTGGCCGGGGCCTTCGATGGCGAAGTCGGTCGAATCGTTCTTGATCCAGGCGGTGGGCTGCGGCGTGGCGCCGGCGGGGACAGGCGGCGGGTCCGGAAGATTTGCAAACTCGCGGCGGGCTTGCTGGACGCGCTTCGCCACCTTCTCGTGCGAGGAGTCGAAGGCGAACAGGACGACCTCCCGGACCGACCGGCCTGCTTCGACCGTCCCGAGTTGCCACGTCAGCACGCCGTCGGTGTTGCCGCCTGAGTCGAGCCCCGCGCCGAAGCACGCTCCGTCGGCCATCAGCGCCGTCGCCATAATAGCCGCGAGAGCCAGCCTCCTCATAGCGCTATCGCCTCAGCAGTGGTGCCCACGAAAGGATACACCCGCGCGGGGACTTACGACAAGGTCAAATCGCAGCCCTTGTCGTGCCGGGGCAAAAAGGTACCAGGTACCTTTTCTGCGTAGCACCCTCCGGGCCCTTCAGGGAAAAGGTACCTGGTACCTTTTTGCACCCGTCGTGCCAGACGACTCGTGCCGGCGCTTCACCTGCGGTCCTGATTCTCTATAATGCACGGGTCATGCTGCGTGCGGCAGGGGGGGTGATGATGGGGGAGCGAATGAGAACCATCGGCCGAACCATCGTCCTGTTGGTTGGAGTTGCGAACCTTCTGGCGCTGCCGGCGCCGCTCGGCGCGGCCGACCAGCCCCAGTGGGGTGTGGCGTGGTCGCGCAACATGGTCTCGGACGAGACGGGACTGCCCGATTCCTTCGAGCCGCCTGAGTTCGATCCCGATACCGGCGAGATGGTCCCCGGAACGGGGAAGAACGTGCGGTGGGCCGTGCGGCTCGGAAGCGTCTCCTACGGTACGCCGATCATCGCGCGGGGCAAGGTGCTGGTGGGCACGAACAACGGGTTCCCGCGCGATCCGAGGCATCAGGGCGACCGCGGCGTCCTGATGTGCTTGGGCGAGGCCGACGGCAAGTTCCTCTGGCAACTCGTGTGCCCGAAACTGGCACGCGACCCGTATCTGGACTGGACGAGCATCGGCATCTGCTCGCCCGCATCCGTCCAGGGCGACCGCGTCTATATCGTCGGCAACCGGGCCGAGGTGCTTTGCCTGGACCTCGACGGTCAGGCCGACGGCAACGACGGGCCGTGCGTCGATGAAGGGAAGCGCATGGCCCGCCGCAGCCAGAAACCCCTCGCGGTCCTTAAGACCGACGCCGACATCATCTGGGCGTTCGACATGATGGCCGAGGTGCGTTCACGCCAGCACGACGGGTGCCACTGTTCCGTGCTCATCGACGGGCAGTTCGTTTACGCGAGCACGTCGAACGGCGTGAGCAACACGCATTTGGGCCTCGCGCCGGACGTCCCCAGCATCGTGGTGCTCGACAAGACGAGCGGCCGCCTCGTTGCCACCGACGACGAGCACCTCGCGCCGCGGATCATCCACAGTATGTGGTCGTCGTGCGCCGCGGGAAAGGCGAGCGGACGGGAACTCATCGTCTTCGGCGGCGGCGACGCCATCGTCTACGCCTTCGAGCCGCTGAGGGGGCCGTCGGCCGGCGGCCGCCACGCCAAACTCCGGACCGCCTGGCGGTTCGACTGCGACCCCGGGGCGCCCAAGAAGGACATCATGAAGTGGCAGGACAATCGCAAGGAGGGACCGAGCACCATCATCGGCATGCCGGTCTTTTGCGAGGGTCGCGTGTACGTGACGGCGGGAGGCGACCCGTGGCACGGCAAGCGCGAGGCCTGGCTCAAGTGCATCGACGCCTCGGGCAGCGGCGACATCACCCGCAGCGGCGAGGTGTGGTCGTACGACCTTTCGCGGCACAGCCTGTCGACGCCGGCGGTCCGCGACGGTCTCGTCTACGCCGCCGACAGTTCGGGGCAGGTCCACTGTGTGGATGCGCGGACCGGCAAGCCGTACTGGGTCCACAAGTTGCAGGGCCAGATTTGGGCCTCGCCGCTCGTGGCCGATGGCAAGGTGTACATCGGCACGATAAAGGGCGACTTCTACGTTCTGGCCGCCGGCAAGGAGAAACGCATCGTCAGCCAGGTTCGGCTGCCGGGAGCCATGTGGGCGTCGCCCGTGGCGGCGAACGGCAGCCTCTACGTTGTGAGCCGCCGGCACATGTTTGTTGTCGAGCAGATGGACAAGTAACCGCAGTGTGTTCGCCCCGCAGGGGCGACTGCTCTGTAGCCAGGGGCGCGAGCCCGTGGTGTTCTCACGCCAAGCGGCAATTACGTGAGTGCAGCCACGAAAGGAAGGTGTGAACCGGAATGAACCAAACACGACAAACCAGCCGCAACCATGCCGGTAAGACCGGCCGGCGCCGGTTCTTGCGCCTGACGGGTGCGGGCATGGGGCTTCTTTTGGCAGGGTCCGCCCGCGGCGCCCAGACGCAGGGAATACTCAAGAGCGGCGACCGCATCGACATCGGCGGCGATGCCAAGGAGATCATCGAGCGGGCCTATGCGCTCGGCCACCAATACGAGGCGCGGTACGGCGGCTGCGCGCAGTGCACCCTCGCCGCGCTCCAGGATGCGATTCCCTTCGTTCCAACCGATAAAGGTCTCTTCAGAGGGGCCAGCGCCTTGGACGGCGGAGCAACCCCCGCCGGCGTGCAGAACTGCGGGAGCTTTACCGGTGCGGCGATGGTCATCGGCTACCTGTGCGGCAGGTCGCGGGAGAAAACGTTCACCGGCAGCGCGGGCCTCTCCCACAAACTGGTCCGAAAGGTGTACGAGCACTTCAAGAAAGAATACGGCAGCGTCCTGTGCAAGGACGTGCGAAAGGGCGCCAAGAGCGACTGCCCGAAAGTCGTTGGACGGGCCGCACGGTGGACCGCGGAAGTTTTACTGAACGAGTTCGGCGAAGGCACTCTCAATGGAGGCCGGAACCGTGCAGACACGCCGTGAGTTCGTGAAGGCGATGGGCTTTGGCGCCGCGGCCCCAGCCCCTGCAAAGCGGGGTGCTGGTGGCCTGGGAAGGCCACCAGCCGGACGTTGATGTAGGCCGGGGCGTGCCCCGGCAGACGGGTGCCGCCTCCAACGCTGTCGGAACGGGAAGGAACCTACCGTGACCGGTAAGAGACTCGCGGTCGTCCTCCTGGCGGCCGTGTGCGTTGTGTGGCCCTCGTCGCTCGCCGGCGCCGCTTGCACGGCCACGTTCACGGCCGACGCCAAGGGCACGTTCCCCAACACGCTCACCATCGACGCCAAGACGAAGGTCCTGACGGTGGATCTCTCGGGCCTGCCCAAAGGCGCCACGATCTTTCGCGCCGAACTTCTGCTCAAGGACCTGCCGCCGCATGCGAAGGCGCCGCTCGCGCCGACGACCGTCTATCCTGAAGGGAACCCGAAGAAGCGCCTGAGATTCGTCGCGCCGCGGTTCAAGAGTCTCGACGCCCTCGATGCCGTCCGCGCGGCCGCCGGGGCGGGCGAAGCGCTGCGGCTGAAGGTCGAGGTGACCCTGGCCGGCGTCGAGCGCCTCGAAGTCTCGTGCCTCGAGGGCAAACCGCGCAACGGCGACATCCCGAAGGTGACGAAACTGAAGGTGGCGCACCGTGGCGGCCAGTCGCTCGTCACCTTTACCGAGCCGCGAGTGAAGGCGTTTCCCGACTTCAAGACCGGCGCCGACGTCAAGGCGTTCCGCGACGCGCTCCTGAAGGAGCGCCCGGGATTGCGCTTCCGCATCTGGCGCGGACCCGAGAAGATCACCCCGAAAACGATTGCCAAGGCCCGTCTCGTGGGCGAGTGCGGCCCCCTGACGTGCTGGAACGCCACGTACCATCAGGACAAGACGAAGAAGGAGCCGCCCGTCCGCTACCGCGCGGCCGACCTCGGCGAGCCCGTGCCGTGGGGCACCGGCATCTGGGCCCACAACCCGCGCCGCCAGGGCAGGGCGTACTACGCCGTGACGGTGGCCGACTCGGGCGAGGAGGATCTCGACGCCCTCGGCCCGGCAAACACGACGGCCGAGGCGGTCGAGGAGACCGTCGGCCCCGGCATCCCCGTCCTCCAATGGATCGAGAGGCCCGGGAGGTGGCATTACCGTCAAGGCCCGCTCACGCGTCTCATCTACACGCGGTGGGAGGCGTTTCCCCGCAGTTCCACGCCGTCGAACCCGATCGACTACCTCGTCGCGATGGGCGATGCGCCGCCGCCCGACAAACCCGTTCGCGAACCGCATCAGGGGGCGTTTCGCGTCGAGCCGGCCCCCGTCGGCCTGCACCTTCACTGCTGGGGCGGCAGCCTGAACGGCGGCTACGGCTGGTGGTACAACGCCCATCGCGGAGCGGTGCTCATCGCCTCGAACCAGATCCCCTACGACTGGTGGACGGGCTACCACGCGCGGCGCGGCACCGCGAAGACGTGGGGCGACGACTGCGTGTACCCGTTCTCGATGATACGGACGTTCGCCTTTCTCGACTGGGCGGCGACGCAGTGGAAGGAGGCGCCCGAGACCGTCCGCGCGCACTGGCGCCGGCTCGACATGACCCGCGTCTTTGCGGTCGGCAGTTCGATGGGCGGAGCGGGCGCGCCCATGTTCGCCATCCGGTACGGCCGGCGCATCGCCTGGTGCAACGCGTGGGTGGGCGTCCACGTGCCGGCCATGAGCCCGCAGTTCAGGAACTCCTACGAGCAGTCGTACGGCCCGCCGGATGCAGCCATTCGGATGGTCCACGACCGCAAGACCTCGCCGTGGGACTGGTTCAGTGACGTGTGGTGGCTGCGGCATCACGTGAAGCAGGAGACGGGCCTGGTCATCGCCTCGAACGGCAAGAACGACGGGGGCATCGGATGGCCGCAGGCCCATGCCTTTGCGCGGGCCCTCCAGGAGACCCGCCGGCCGCACATCTACAACTGGGGCATCGGCGGGCACGGCACGCGGACGCTCATCGGCGCGAACGTGGACCTGGACGTGCGGACCGACCAGACGCTGCCCGCCTTTACGAACTGCACCCTCGATGATGATATCGGGACCGCCACGCTGCGCCCCAAGGCCGAGGTCGAGGCCGAACGCAAACGCCTCCGCGACGAGGCCAGGAAGGCCGGGAACCCCCCCGACCACGTCAAGGTCGATCCGTACGACGGCGACCCCGTCGGGGCCTACAACGCGCACCTGTGGTGGGAGACCGAGACGATCGTCGATGAGGCCGGCCGCTGGGAGATGACCGTCATCCTCAAGGACTCGGCGCCGAAGGATACGTGCCGCGTGGACCTGACACCACGACGCCTCCAGACGTTCCGTACGCCCAAGGGCAAACGCTTCGCCTATACGGTCACCGACCTTGCGACGCGGAAAGTTCGCGGGAAGGGCGGGGCGGCGGCCGACGAGAACGACCTGTTGACGCTCGAACAGATTCCGCTCGCCAAGGGCAAGAACCGCGTGCGGATTGTGCCGGCGAAGTAGTTGCGCGCGGCGGGTGCGCGGCGGGTGGCATGGCCACGCCCGCCACGGCGGGTAAACTTGCGTGGCCATGGACGTGCCATGCGCGGGCAAGAACATGGCCACCCAACATCGGGTGGCCATGCCACCCGGCCGGGAGCATCCGCTCCCGTGGCGAGGCTGCCTGCTGATCAACCGGGCCAGGGACCGGTGTAGCCGGTGTCGGCCAGTTTCATCCCGTACAGGACGGCGAAGAGGCGGAACTGCCGGGCGACGTTGCCGCAGAACAGCAGATTGTGGTGCCCCTTCACCAGGCACGCGTCGGCGCGGTCGAGGATCTCGACCTCAACGTTCGTGGTGCACCCGCCGACCGGCGGCATCTCGTGCGAT
>CAYVAM010000017.1:0-36502 GCA_964449275.1 uncultured Anaerolineales bacterium | reverse complement strand
TGGTCTACGCGGGCTATAAGGATTCGCCGGCCAAATGGGAAAAAGGCACGGAGCCGAAGAAGATCGGCTGGTACGCCGGCATGCAGTACGACGGCGACGTCGCCCGTGCGAAGACGGTGCTTGCGGAACTCGACAAGTATTACCCCGGGGCGAAGAAGTACGAGGTCGCGGGGTTCTTCTTCTGGCAGGGCGACAAGGATCGCTACAATGCCGCACATGCCAGCCGCTACGAACAGAATCTGGTGCACTTCATCAAGACGCTGCGCAAGGACTTCAATGCCCCCAACGCGAAGTTCGTCTGTGCCACCCTTGGCCAAACCAAGAAGGGCGCCGGTGGGAACGAGGGAAAGATACTCCTGGCCCAACTCGCGGTTGACGGCAGGAGCGGCAAGTACCCGGAGTTCAAGGGCAATGTGGCCTGCGTCTATTCCAGTCCCTTCTGTCACGGCGGCGCCTCCAACAGCCATTACGGCGGCAACGCTGAAACCTATATGGACACCGGCGAAGCCATGGGCCGGGCCATGGCGGTGCTGCTGAACCAGACGAAGGCGGGTGCGGCGGCCGCGCCTCCCGTTGACGACAAGAAGGCCAAGATCCTCGAACAGAACCTGACGCGCCGGCTCACGCTGGCAAAGAACTACCTGAAGAGCGGCAGCAAGACGAACGCGCGGCGGATCCTCTCAGACCTTGCCAAGAAGTGGCCCGACACGCCGCAGGGCCAAGAGGCCGCTCAACTGCTCAAGGCGGCCGCCGGCAACTAAACCCGTCGCCCGACCTTGCCTCGGGGGAGGGGTGGGATTCAGGAGGCGAGCCAGAGGGCGACCTGTGACCATCGTCGCGTCCTGGCCTTCCCTCACACGGTCCCCTCGCCCGCCCTTGCCTCGGGGGAGGGGTGGGGGTAGGATGCGCGGGTAGCCGCAGCCGTGTGAACACGTCGGGCGTGGTGCTGGGGCGGTCATGTGCGGCGCGAACGAGAGGGAGGATGTGGGGCCGGTTGAAGCCGGCGCCGCGTCCTCGCCCATCGCATGGCCAACCACCTCGATTTCAGAGGAACGCAAGGAGCCTCTTGCCCGTCGAAAGAAACGAGGCTCCTCTGGTACCTTATCCAGCGAGGGTGCAATCATGAGACGCTTGACCGAGATCGCGCCCGCGATGTCCGAGCCTCATCCCTGCAGAGGAGGCACGTGATGCGATCCGTAATCCTGAGTGTGGCAGTGTTGGTGTCCGTCGGTGTGGGCCGGGCGGAGGCAGACGTCGTGATCGACTACGACACAACGATCGACTACACGATTACTGACAGCGTCAGGATTGTCGAAGGCGGCAACCCCAACCCGCCAACCGTTGTGGACATCGTCGAGCCGGCGTACGTCTCCAGAAATGTTCGGGCGTTTGATTTCAGTATCGTGAACGTGCGGGGAGGGACGATCGGCGGTTACGACGACGAAACCCTGACCGCCTACGACAGCAGTACGGTGAACGTGTACGGCGGAAGTCTTGGGGGTGAGGTCAACGTCATCAACAACGGTGTCGTCAACATCTACGGGGGGTATGTCTTTGATGCCGACGCGGCGGGGTCAGGCACGCTGAACATCTACGGCGGAGAGGTCGGCGGGCCGAACGCAACCGATGGCAGCACCGTGAACATCTTCGACGGACATATTGACGGGGTCAGGGCCACGGATTCCGGCACCGTGAGCATCCACGGCGGGACGATCGTCTCAGACATGCGGTCAGGCGTTGGGAGCGGCTATCACGACAGCGTCATCACGGTCTTCGGCACTGACTTCAATTACCCCTACGGCCCGATTCCCGAAAGTTCAGGCGTGCTGACCGGAGTCCCGGCCAACGGGGGCTCCATCGACGTGACCTTCGAGATCTACAGCGATGCGTCCATTGTGCTCGTTCCAGAGCCCTGCACCGTCGTCCTTCTGGCGATGGGCGTTCTCGGCCTCGCGGCCCGCACCCGACGACGAAGGCGGTAGTCCCCTCCCTCCTCCTCCCCCCCCGCCGTCCGGGCCGCGACTCAGGAGTATCGCACCGACACCGAGGTGGTTGCGAGGTTCATCGAGGAGTGTTGCGAGACCGGCCTCTTCAACGGAGTAGACCATTCTGCGGCCGGTGCTTCGTTGCCTGGGACGCGAGCCGTGGCCACGAGCGATTCGTACGAGCGAGCGTTCTCTGGCCTGCAGCATCAGAGGATCAGGCTGAAGGTGGACCAGCAGCTGGCTGAGTGGAATAGTGTGTAGCTGTTCGAACGCCTCTCCATCCTCACTGACTTGTCAGAAGCGGGAGGGCGCGACCATACCCGACAGCAGAACGCCAAGACGCATGGTCCCATGATGGATGCACATAGCTCTCATCCCCTCCATAGGAGTGAGACATGCGAGCCATAGGTGCGTCTTGGAGATCCGCTTGTGTCTATGGTTAACGCGCAAGTCGCTGAGCCCTTTTCCCGCAACCATCGATCCGTTAAGCTTGTTGCGGTAGATTGGATTCTGGAAAATGACCAGTCCTCGCGTGAAGAGGATTGCTTCGTTGATCATCTGGATGCGTGCGTGTACAGCCAGCCTCTCAGTATTCACCTCTCCCCGACCACGGGCCCATCCCCCTCTGCAGGAACCTGCCATTAACAGTGGGGGGGTCGATATAGATGATTCTCTTCTGGTATCGACCTCCAAGATTGGGAATGTACTCAGGAGGTGTCGGGAATTGGATGGGGTGATCCTGATCGGCCTTGAGGGCATCGACGTAGCTGACCTCCTCGTCTTGAAGGTACCGCCAACCGAAGCCGGGGCCTTTCCAATGCGTCAACATGCCGGCACTACGGTTGTAGTAGATCGCCCTCAAGTGGTGGTATCCGGCCTCCAGGGCGATCTCCGATTCATAGGGAGCCCATTCGAGATGCGAGGTGTCGCTGATCGCTATCCCATCAATGAAGAGGTGCCCGGAGTGCTGCACGGAGAAGGTATAGTACCCGGACTCGGGAACCTCGAGATAGCAATCGTATTGGGTGATGGAATTGGTCCCACCGGTTCGAGCGGAGACCTTCTCCTCTGTTAAGACGAGGTCCGCTCGAAAAGCCTGCGCGGTATCAATCCCGTGATTCCTCCTGACCTCTCTGCCGCCTTTGCCGAAGCGCAAGTCTTCCCGGAACACGATGCCGGGCCTGAGCGTACCCTCCGGTTCCACGGCAGGCAGAAGACCGCGGAATTCCTGGACGAAGACCGGAGGTTTCACCACCCCCTCGGGATTCAGGGCGATGGCCCGCACCTCTTGGTGCCCTGACAATCTTAAATCAGGCGTCCACTTGGCGCTTTGACCGGTGGGCCGGGTATTATCCAGAGTATAGTGAATCGCCGCGTCCGGAGTGTTGGAATAGAGGGGCAATGGATAAGCATCGCTGTCCCGCGGCTCAAAATCGTGCATCCACTCCATCGGCCGGTAGAAAGGTTTCCGCAGACCGGCGCAATTCACTTGCGGGACAGTGGTGGCCTGATGGAACATCACCACCGAGGCATCCTGGGTCACGACCGTGCCAACGCCGCCGGCGACCTCAATCCGGCCTTCTTTGCCCATGCGGAACCCAAGTGAAATCGCGGGGTCGATGAAGACCCGGTAGTGCTCACCTTCCTTTTGAACGTGCTGGATGCGGTACGGATGCGCGTGCAACAATTCGCCGCCCTCCCGCTTGAAGTAGACGTAGATCTCCTGCCCACGGAGGATCTCTCCTTCCGCCAGAGGAATATCCACCAGCATGGAGTCTTGTTTCTTCCCCATCGTATCCCCCCCACGGGTAACAGCCAGGATGGCGCCGACCAGGGTCCCCTTGTCCTGCCTGATCTCGCGCGCTCCCTGTTTGGCAGATTGACCACGGTATAGCCACAGGTCCGACTTGCCGCCCTCCCTGGCAGAGGCCGCGAAATAACCGTCGGTCTCAAGGCCGTTGTAACTCATCGTCTGCTCACCATCGAGCGAAAGCACGTAATGATCTTCCCGGTCACCGATCTTCACCGTCACCCCGATCGCCTCTCCATCGTTTAGGGACGTGCGGGTGACAGAGCTGATCTTTCGGTCGAACTTGCCCTCCACGAACGGCTCGTGCACCGAGACCAGCACGGTGCGGTGCATGCCTCTTTCTTTGAAGCGCTGCTCGAATGCGAGGACAGGGTTCTTTCCGTCCGCTAGGCCGACGATGGCCTGATACGTCCCCTGTTCTTGCTCCCGGGGGTCCAGCACGATGTAGGTTCTGGCCCCCTCCTTTTGACTGTCTTTGAATTTCCAATCCATCCAAAAACTACGGCTCGCCACGCCGGTGTGCATTTCCTGCAGGTCGAGAGTTTGGCCACCGCTGGTACCTTTGTTCAAAAACTTCAGGGCGTCCTTGCGCTCCTCCAACGCTTTGGCATTGGCCTCCTTCGACTTGAAGAAGCATTTCTTCGGGTCAGGCTTCATCGAAATGCCATTGGAAAACCGGGTCGACATTTCCTTCCCGCATTGAAACATCACGCCATGGCGCAGGTTGTTGTCTCTTGCGGCGTGGATATCGATGATATCGAGGACATAGGGATGTTTCTTATCCACCGTGTTATGGATCACCGTGCGGCGGATCTTGGAGCAATCCTTAAAGGCGGCGCTGGCATCATGGGTGGAGAACGCCAGCGACGGCCACGAGCCCCACGCGATGGTGGAGATATGGTTGTCGCGCGCGATCTGGCCCACCCCAATCTCACGATCGGTCGCATAGGGAACTGAACCGTTGGAGTGTGTGTTCTGGCCATTGTACTGCGTATCGAGCGGAAAGATGTGCCGTCCGTTCGCGGCAAACGCCAGGCGCAGTTTGTACCATTGGAAGTGATTGCCGAAAATCGTCGACGAGAGAAGGGCATACGACCGCTGGCTCTTGAGCGTCATCGGCGTGCCGGGGCCATCGTCACCTTCGGACATTGCCGATTTCCCCATATAACCCAAGAGCTGATTGGTGACCCGGAGATTCGGTTTCGCGGCCACCCCGAGACGTCGATAGAGCAAGCTCGGCTCATACAGCTTTTCGACCTGGGTAGTTTTTGCGTCGGAGTAAGTAAACGACCGGTCGCCATTGTAATACATCCAGCGGTCCGTGTCATGTCCCCGGCAGTAGCCGATCAAGGCGGGAAAATTCCAGATGAATGTATCGGCAGGGGTGATGTGGAGATGGTTGGTGTAGCGGTACCTTGAGTTGTTGGCGGCATATCCTTCGGGGTCTTCCCAGCCTTCCAGCATCGCCCGGGCTTCGGTGTAGTGGAAGGCTTGGAATTCGGAGTAGTTACCATGGTCAGGGCCGAAATAGTCGTAGCCATTTCCGAGATACTCTTGAAAACGGGCAGCGATCCCCTCGAAAGCGAAATGGGCGTGGCGCGGGTCTCCGGTGATACGGGCCAGGTAGGCAAACGCCGCCGGGGTGGCATCGAGATTTCCCGCAACCCACCAGATATTGCGATCGACCGCATGATAGCGGCGGTAATACCCGCTGAGCACTGTGTCTTCGAGGACATGTCGGGCCTTAACCCCTTGCCCCTTGTCCGGCAACAGGCGATCCCACGCTTTGCTGTTGTAGGTGAGGTCGTAGAGATGCGGCAGATTCGCGTTGAAGTCCAACCAGGCCATCGATTGCGATCTGATCCCATTGAAAATGTAGTTCGGGGCGATGTAGTCCCCCTGCAAGGTCAGGTAGTCGTCATAGACCTCCGAGAAAGCTAGAGCGATAGCCACAAAGACATCCATGTATTTCTCATCCCCGGTGTGGAGCCACGCTTTTGCCAGAGAATCCAGGTAGCGGGAAAACCGTCTCACTTTCAGATACCAAAAGTGCCCTGAGAGCGAGTAGTGTCGATCGCCCGACCCCTTATCCACGTAGTAGGGGATTTGATATTCCTTTCCGAAATGCGTGATGAAGCGTTTCGTGACCGTCTGCGGGTAGCGCTCGTTGGGGAAAATCAATCCGCAGTCCTGACATTTCATCTGCTGTCCCAACGGGTCCGGGTAGACCACGAAACCCTTCTTCTCCTCCCGGCGCTTTCTTTGCGTCTCGAGCACCTTCTTGATGTGCCTGATCTCAGCCAGGATGTTCGCTTCGTCGGCAGTGAGCGTCCCGTCTCTTTCCTTCTTCTCAAGGATCGGCGTCCTCTTGCGAAGCCCCAATCCTTCACGCTGCCCCAATTTCAAGGCCTTTTGCCGCCCCTTTTCACAATGTGGACAATCATACGGGACGCCGCGTTGTTTGGGGATCAACCGGGCGATGGCTTCGCTGCCTTTTGCATACACGGACAGGGCCTCTTTGATATCGGGCAGGTCCGCCACCTCAGCGGCGGTCATTTCTCCAAAGGCGGTCTGCCGATCAATCCGCTTCCGTTGCGGGCCAAAGTGGGGCGCTTTGGTGTAGCAGCGGGGGACGTGCTCCCAAGGCTCCGCCCCTTCCTTGATCACATGACCAGGAATCGGCTTGCCGGTGGATTCGGGGTCAAATTGCAGGCCCCCGTCTTTCTCGGTGACTCCATACACTGGTTCAGGGGCCGCGTCGGCCTGTGCGCCTGTGACCAAGGTTGCGAGGACGGCAGGCAAAAGGACTGAAGATCCTATGTGCATTAAATATGCTCCTTGACGTGAATAGAAAGGGGCCGTCACTACCACACACTCTGTCCGCCATTGTCGTCAGTCCAAGCACGTCGTCGAGTTCCCGATACGGCAGCAGTCCGGCATCCGAGGTCACCTTCGAGCCGTGGCATTCGAGCTTGAGCGACCCGTCGAAACCCACCCGGAGAGCGTCCGTTCCGGCTTCACCCATTGCATCCCTGCCTTCTGCCGTCCGTGGCATCGAGAAGACCCTTTGTTCATGCGGTCAAACGACGCCTCATTATACATGAGCTGTAGTTTTCATCCGGGAAATCCGGGCTAAGAGACTTCTATGTTGGAGGCGATAGCCCGCGTGCTCCGCCCAATGAGCTAGTATCTGGACATGACAACAAGCCGGATGAAGCCTTCTTGGCAGAATGACCATCCTCATGGCTTTCCTTTGAGAGGGATATCAAGAACGCTCCTCTGGACTCGAAGACGCAGGTCATCCGCAGAGGTCCCTTCTGGGCCCAGCAAGAGAATCTCACCAGGCGTGGTCGGTATCTGAAAGCGCTCTCCGCTGAGCAATTCCTTCTCTCCACCTTTCCTGTGGAGGACAGACTTTCGGCCGGGCCACGGATTGACCATCGCACATTCCCTTCCCCGCTCGGACAGGACCCGGACATATTGGACCTGTCCGTCGGCAATCTCCGCGGAAACCAGGAAGGCTCCCCAAGTGCGAAGATCTCCGAAACGGGCTTTGCCGCTCTTCGGCCAAACGGGGAAGACTCGCAGAACGTATCCATGCCCCATACAGAGCATTTCATTGATGGTATTGGGAACCGTGCTGCAGTTCTCGATCCCATGCGGATTCGCGCCCCGGAAGCCGTTGGGACACATGCGCCCTGCGTAGTCACGCAGGTTCTCCAGGATCACCTCGGCGTCATATCCGATGCGCACCGCCGCCGGATAGAAGCTGTTCGTTCCGTTGTGGTCCCGCCAGCGTCCCATGACCTCCAGCGTATTCCGAGCGATGTCCAGCAGTTCCTTGGGGCTGTCGAGCCCGATGGCGTTCCCGGGGTAGATATGCTGGATTCCGAGCGTATTGCTCTTCCACCAAGCCGTTCCCCGCTCCGTGTACCGGAAGACCTTCCGGCCGTCCTTCTCCTGCGTCGCAAAGCCGCTCAGATTGGCCAGAATGTGCTGCCACTTCTCGAAGTGGTCCTGGTCCCTGCCCAGGGTCTTCGCCATCTCCATTGCCGTCTCGAACGTGTTTCGCACGAGTGCCAGGCTGACGATCGAGTTGAAGTCATTTCCCGACCCTTCGTGAACGGCGTCGTTGTAGATAACATATCGCCGTTCTTCGAACTTCAGATAGTCCTCCCAGAAAAGCGCAACATCCCGCACAAAGGGGTAGCCGGTCTCCGCGTACTCTGGATCAAGCGTACACCGCCAATAGCGTGCCATGTTGACGACGGCATAGGCGGCATTGCTGCGTTGCTGGAAGAAGAGTCCTCCCTTCTCCTTGATCGGGGATTTGTGGGGGCCGCCGAGATGCGGTTCGACGCCTTTCGGACCGATACCGACGGGGTAGAGAACGCCGCGCGTACCAGTCACGTTCCTGGCGTACCAGCGAGCACGTTCGATGAAGTCGAACAGAGGCCTATCATAACAACGGGCCTGTTCCAGACGGTTGCTTCCCACCAGCGGATAGAAGGGAGCCTGGTAATTGTAGTTGAGGTGATAGTCGCCATTCCATTGGGGAGAATCTGTTGTCACCCAGGTTCCGAAGATGCCGGGGGGAAACTCGGGATCGCGAATTGACGCGCCCAAGGTGTAAAGGGAGAGGTAGTAGAACTGCTCCAGGCCCCGGTCATCGAGCTTAACCCACGAGCGATTCCAATACGTTTCCCACCAGGCACGATGCTCCCTCCAAAGGCGGTCGACATCGGCTTGCCGGCACATCCGCAAGCTCTCCGCCCGCTGATCCCTCACTTTGAAGCGGCTTTGCATCGAGAGAAGGACCGTTACCGGGCGTCCCGGTTTCAGAACCACCTTCCCGCCGGACAACTTCCCATTCTGCACTCGCATCGCGGCCGTGACCGCGGTTGGTATCGTCGCCGCCTTCTCGAAACGCCGCTCTACCCACGACACGGCCCCCTCGGTTCCAGTCTCCTCCTCGGTGACAGAAGACACCGCCGGACTCAAGTTGAGCGAGACCGCCATATCCGTCTTCGCAGCTTCGAGGCGCACCACCAACACGTTCTCGGTAGCCGCCAGCCACGCCTCGATTCCCAATGAAGAACCGCCGGCGCCGATCGTTCCATGCAAGCGAGGATGGAAGAGATCCTGGGTCACCTTCCAGATTCTCCCGTTGCAGTCGGCCGCCCGAATGTCCAGCCAACCGACAACCTTCGGCGTCCCGGTCCTGAACCTGGAGCGGACATACCAGAAGTCATTTTTCGACAGGAAGAGTCGCACTCCGTCCTTCGTTGGCCCGAGACAGACACCCATATCCCCATTGCCTAGCACGGGTGCATCGACACTGCCCCGCGAAGGGGTTCTTCGTGGGGCAGTGTTCCACTGCACTCGACACGTGTGCACCGGGTGATCCACTTCCGGCCCCGCCATGCTATTCTGCACGCCAAAGCCATACAGTCCCACGGCCAGCAGCAAGGGGAGTTTCTTTCTAATCACGGTTCACGTTCTTCCGCATGTGCATTCTCACACTGTTTGATCAGTACTGCGGACATGTACGCGAGATACTGTTTGCGCTGCGTGTGCACAGCGCGCATCGATGAACGGGTCACTCGCCAACCAGCCTCATTCTCTTGGCTGTCATCAATCCAATACTCTCTGCCATTACTGGATTTGCCGCCAGCACCAGAATTGGGATGGAGTTTCTCACGTTGTTCAGGGGTCATCAACGCGACAATCGTGTCCTTCGGTTTGCGTCCTAGTTCCTTGACCCCGAATGCTCCGAGCTCCTTTGCTGCTGCGATCGCCTCGTCTAATTGTCCACTGGTGGCGATGGCCCTGATACGCGCGATCTCCGCTGCAACAACGTCGTGCTGCGAGGCAAACAATCCCGTTGTGGCAAGACGGAAGCACTCCTTTGCGCCGTTGGCCTCACCTCTCTTGTTTGGGCTCTTATGGTTTGTCTTCCAGTAACGGTAT
Organism: uncultured Anaerolineales bacterium; assembly: GCA_964449275.1. Taxonomy (GTDB): domain Bacteria; phylum Planctomycetota; class Phycisphaerae; order FEN-1346; family FEN-1346; genus JAUVZF01. The sequence continues at coordinate 26,737 of CAYVAM010000017.1, read as the reverse complement.
TTCATGAGACAATGTCTACTGGCCATTTGTCTGAAAAACACCTGTGCCCAATCAATGCGTATCATCGGTGCACTGGGAAAGGACTTTGCAGTATCGTCATACCCGCATGATATGAAGAACGGCATGTCCGGGTTTCCTGTGAAGCGGTGTGCCCACGTCCCGCCCCTGTGTGCCGCACAGCCGACTGTGTATCGGTGATAGGTCATTGCGAAACGGTGCGCAAATTGGGCGCCGCCTGATCCACCAGTTATGAACAGCTTGGGATACAGCTTGTATTGCGTTCTCAAAGCAGCAAACAGGCCAACCAGTTGCTGGCCAGACCCATTGTGGAGCATCTGGTAACCATTGGGAAATGATGGCGCTACAATGATCACATCTCCCAGGCTCTGAAAGGAGCCCCGAAGTCGGAATGCGCGGTTGCCATTGCCTTTGTAGCCATGCGTTACGACAAACAGCCAGTACGTCTTGTGCTTGTCCATGGTGGTAGGTGCGGATATCCAATAATTGCGTCCCATCGGACATGTGAGCGGTCCCTCGTCCTTCCAGTTCTGCGCGAATGCATCTGTCGCTAGTAGCACGGCGATCAACATCAGGAACATCGAATCCCTCGTGCCGTGTTTCAGCATGTTCTTTCTCTCTTTCAGATACAACTGATCCGAGATTTCCCATCTGACTCCTCGGTGGGCCCGTTGGCCAACCCTTGCCAGGGTGATTATAGCCCCCCCCAGATGCAAGAGGAAACTGCGGAACGGAGTCGATAACGAGCGGTGGGAACTCCGGCAGACGCCGTGTACACTCCCCCCGCTGAACGATCCCGTCTCCTTGTACCAGGAACGGGCCCGCGTTTTCAAGTGAATGCAGGCGCGGTCGCCATTGACTATGGAACTATAGGGTGAGACGGGCCCGCCCTTGCCTCGGGGGAGGGGCACGGCCCTCCCCGCGTCCGTCCGCGCGTGGGTCTCGGCCGAACTGTAAGACCTATCCGCCTCTGGTCCGTATACCCAGAAGGAGGCAGGTGTTGGGGGTAGAGTGCGCGAGGAGCCACGGCCCGCCTCCGCCCGGCCGTGTGAAAGACCGTAGGCATTCGGGAGGCAAGCCAGAGGGCCACCTCTGACCATCGTTGCGTCCCGGCCTTCCCTCACACGCCGGCCCCGGCCTTCACCTTCCCCCACACCTTCCTCTGCTCCTTCCACCCCACCTCTCCTACCACATCCCGCACCTGCCGCTCCGACACACCATCCCGTTCCCCCTCGACCTGCGGCAAGAACAGAATCGCTTCCTGGATATCCGGCGCCAGATTCAGCAGGTTCATGATCTGCGTGACCCGCGCCCTGGTCACGTGGCCGAGCCGGGCAAGGTCGGCGTAGTCTCGGACCGCTCCTTCACGCACCAGCCGGTCGAAGCGGATGGCCAGGGCCATGAGACGGGAGATGCGGGGGACGGGGGCGGGTTCGACAGGGGGCGGTTGTCGAAACACTGAGAGCGACTTCCTGGGTAATCATGCAAGTGGCACGAGGTGCCCCGGGAGGAAAGAGGGGAAAGAGATTGGGTGTCCGAGAGCGCCTCAACCTAATCCTCCCGGTAGCGCGCGACATCGCCCGAGTGCTGCGCCTCGGTCGTGCCGGAAGGGGAAGAGCGCAGGCAATCGCGCAACTCATCAGCAATTTCGCAAACGAGAGGGTCGTGGCGACCCTGCAAGATGGAGGGACCCAGCCGCTGAGGGATGCAGCCGACCACCGCTGCGCGGAGTGCCGGTCACTGATAAGCGCAGTTATCGCCGACGTCCTTTCACGAAACGCCACCTTCGTAAGGCGTCTCGCGGACACCGACACTGTCAAGGGCCTCGCGACATACCTGTCTGTGCCTCTGTCACCCAGATCCCAGCCCAGACGCACCACGAACAGGCTCGGCGTTTTCCCTTCTCAGGTGGTTGGACCGGTCGCTCGTGAACTGCTGTTCCGCGTCTTGCCAACCCTGAAGCAGAGAAGGCGCCTCAAGGCACCACGCATCGCGCAATGGGGATCAATTGGCCCGAGAGTAGCAGGCCTAGAACCACAGCTTCGCGACTTAGCCCTTCGGGAACTCTTTATTACACTTCCGTTTATGCCGGCCGATGCCGTGAGGAAGACCTATCAGGCTTTGGGCGGCGCAGGCTGCGTGTGGGACAATGCCGAGCAAGGCAAACGGGCTGCCCTAGAGTTCTGCTGGCTTGCATTCCCTCTACTGAGCAAGAAGCAGCGCGGCGAGCTTGCCGATGCCACAGGCACAGGCCTGAAAGCGGCCCTTGACAGTCAGAATGCCGACCTTGCTCTCTTCGCGTGCGGCTGTGTCGGAGGTGTCGTGACGAAGCTCCGCGAGGCCGAATGGATAAGGCTCAGTGCGGCAGTCCTGGGCGCAGTCCGAAGCGACGTGCTGAACGAGTCTGCGCGCCGTCGACTCGCAGGCATGCTTCTGGAACTCCCTGGCGCGGTTGGACGGCTGAACCGCGAGCTGGCAACGCAGGCCGCGTTCGACGCCTTTCCTGATCTCCGTGCCCGTGAGAACGCTCGCGATTGGCCCAACTGACGAGAAGCCGTCGAGATTGGGACTCCGGGTGGCAGGGCTCTCGGAGCAACATCCGCCCTGTGTTATGACCGCACATCTGCAGAGCCTCAAGTGCCGATCCGTGAACCGGTTGGGCATACTTATTTGCCGCCAGGAGAAGAGGCTGCGCCGGCCTAGGCCGTTCCCGTGCGATTCGATTCCTATTGCAGATTTGAGCGCGCCCTGGTATCAACCGGATACGTAGAGACCAGAAAGGAGCTGGCGTGGCGAAGCAAAGCAGAGCAGACCTCCGTGACTGGGCACAAGGGTTCGGGTTGCTGTCGGACGCCACACGCCTGGGCATTCTGGCGAATCTCGCCAAGGGGCCGAAGAACGTCACGGCATTGTGCAAGGCCCTCGGCCTGAAGCAGCCCGCGGTGAGCCACCATCTCGGGCTGCTTCGGATGGGCCGTCTGGTCGTCGGGACCCGGCGGGGCAAGGCCGTCGTTTACACGACCGACAAGGCGAACCTGAAGGCGCTGGCGTCGGCGTTGGGGAAGCTGATTCCGAGAGTTATCAGCCGTCCAGGATGGACTCGACTTTCCCCTGGTCCACGTCCATGATGTAGCGGATGCCGCTGACCTGGGCGGACTCTGGCGTCAGGGCGGCGATGTCATCCCGCGAGAGATGCTCGAGCGAGAACTTCCGACTGCCGGCCATGAGTTGGCGCAGGCCCTGGTCGAGGCGTTCGTAGTAGGTATACAGGCCGAGGGCGCCCGTCGGGAGATTCTCGAATGCCTTGTCTCCCAGTTCTTTGCGCAGCGTGCCGGCCGTGACGAAGATCTCCTCTTTTGAGTTGCCGAACCGCTCGATGTAGACGGGCACCTGGTGCTCGTCGATGGTCCGTCCGATGGTCTTGCCGACCATCGCCGCGGCGATAGGCGCGCGGGCCATGCCGATGAGTTTGACGAACGGCGCCCCGAGGGCCAGGCCCTTGAAGATCTGGTCCTCGAACGCGAACCCGCCGGCCACTGCGATCGCAGGCAGGTGCTCGCCCTTGTCGGCCAGTTTCTTGGCGTAGCGGTACAGCAGCGAGTGCAGGTATACGGGCGGCATGCCCCACTCGTTCATCATCCGCCACGGGCTCATGCCCGTCCCGCCGCCCGCGCCGTCCACGGTCAGCAGGTCGAGTTTGTATCGCGAGCAGAACAGGACGGCCCGCGCGAGGTCGGCCGGCCGGTACGCGCCGGTCTTGAGGAAGATGTACTTGGCGCCGGCTTTGCGTAACTGTTCGACCCGCCGGGCGAAGGCCTCCTCGGTCACCATGCCGACGCGGGAGTGCCGCTCGAACTCCTTGAACGCGCCCCGCTCGAACTCCTTGATGACGTCGTGGTCGGTCGGGTCCGGCAGGACAAGATAGCCTCGCTCGTGCAGGAGTTGGGCCTTCTTGAGGTCGCGGATTTTGACCTCGCCGCCGATGTCCTTGGCGCCCTGGCCCCATTTGAGTTCCACGCACCGGACGCCGAGTTTCTCGATGGCGTACTCCTGGGTGCCCAGGCGTGTGTCCTCGATGTTCGCCTGCACGATGATGGCGCCGCAGCCGTCGCGCTGATGGTCTTTGTAGAGTTGGACGCGTCGCTTCAGGTCTGCCGTGTCCACCACCCGGCCGTTCTTGAACACGGCCTCCGGGTCCATGCCGACGACGTTCTCGCCGATGGTAAGGCCGGTGCCCGCGAGTGCCGATCCGATGGCCAGTCCTTCCCAGTTGTTCTTGGCGATGTTGGTCGATCCGATGCCGGGGATGATCCACGGCCGGCGGAACGTGATGCCGCCGTCGCGGCCGAACGCGACCTCGAGGTTGACCGCGGGGAAGATAGCCTTGTCGCTGTCGGCCTCGATGCCGTGGGCTCCGGCGGCGGTTCCCATGATATTGAAGTGGGAGTAGTCGACGGGATACGCCTTTTCGGCCGCCGTGGTAATCATGCCGAACGGCTGCGGATAGATGACCTCGTGTCCGCGATAGGCGCTCTTGCCGATCTCGCACATTCCGATGCAGCCGTCCACGCAGGTCGCGCACATGCCGGACGAGGGCACGACGGAGCCCTCCGTGCGGTTCTTCGTGAGGGTGGCCGCCGAGGCGTTCGGTTTGGAAAGCGTCGTTATCATCGAAGTCCGCTCCTTTACAGGTTACTCATCTCGTGCTATCTCACATGCCACACAGGGGTCCATGTAGCACATCATGTCGTCGAACGGGTCCTTTTCGATGCAGGGCGGGGGCAGGTTCGCACAGGCGCCACAGATGGCCTTCTCCGGCTCGGTATACGTGCAGCGAAGTTGGCAGGCCGGGCAGACGTACATGCAGCCGCCGCACTGCCGGCAGACGTCCGACTTGACGTCGAAAGGCGTGCCGATGCTCCGCGCCTGGCCGCGCCCGCGAAAGCCGATGGCCTTGGCCATCATCTGCTCCTCGCACATCCGCACGCACAGGCCGCACAGAATGCAGTCCTCCTGCTCCTGCCGGAAGCGCTGCTGTCGCACGCCGTGGGCCGAGGCGAGGTCCTGGATCGTCTTCGACTGCGGGCACGAGGCCAGCAGGAGTTCCAGAACCATCAACCGGGCGCGCAGCACGCGCGAGGATGCCGTCCGCACCTTGAGCCCTTCCTCGGCCGGGTACGTGCAGGACGAGACCAACCTGGCCTTCGGGCCCTCGCCGATCTCGACCACACACAACCGGCACGCCCCGTAGGGCGACAGGCCGTCCCTGTGGCAGAGCGTGGGGATGGGAAAGCCCAGGAACCTGGCGGCCTCCAGGAGCGTCGTACCTTCCTCGACCGAGACATCCAGTCCGTTTATGGTCAACGTGATCATGCGGATGCTCCCTCGACTGCCGCGCAAGGGTTCTCCTCCCCCGGCGGGGGCTGCGTGAAGGCCAGGTCGCATCTCAAGCACCGTCGCGCTTCGGCGTGGGCCTGTTGGGTCGAAAGAGCCATCTCGACCTCGGTGAAGTTCTTCCGTCGCGATTCGACGGGGATGGTGGGTGGCTCGGCCCGGGCGGCCCGCTCGCCCTCCTCGTCGCCCGCTTCGGCGGGTTCGATGAACTCCTCCGGCAACCGGATGTGTGGCTCCTGGACCAGGTCTTCGCCGCGGAGGTGGCGGTGGATCACGGCGGCGGCCTTCTTGCCGGCGGCGATGGCGTCGGCGACGGTATTCGGACCCGTCACGAGGTCACCGCCGGCGAAGACCCCCTCCCGGTTCGCTGCGAGGGTTCTCGGATCCACGGGCAGACGCCCGCCCTTGTCCGTCTGGAGCCCCATTGTGGCAAGGCAGTCGCTGTCCGGTCGTTCGCCGATGGCCACGATCAGGGTATTTAGAGAAATACTGAACTCCGAACCGGAAACGGGGATGGGTCGGCGCCGGCCGCTCGCATCGACCTTGCCGAGTTGGTTCCGGATGCACTCGATTCCGACGAGGCGTCCTTCCTGGGAGTAGATCCGCACGGGCTGGACCATCGTCTCGACGCGGATCCCCTCCTTGCGTGCCGCCTCGATGTAGCGGATTCTGACCGGGGAGACGAGCGTTTCGAGTTTGATGCCCTCCTCGATGGCCGCCTCGACCTCCTCGGCGTAGGCGGGCATCTCCTGGTCGGTTCGGCGGTAGAGCAGGCTGACGGACTGCACGTTCTCCTGGCGGATGGCGACGCGTGCGGCGTCCACGGCCGAGTTGCCGCCGCCGATGACGGCCACGTGCCCGCCTGCCAGTTCCTCGCCCTGCAGGTTGAACGCCTTGAGGAACTCCATCGAGGAGTACACGCCGGCAAAGTCTTCGCCCTGCAGGTCCAGTGTCCAACTCGTGGCGGCTCCCATGGCGAGGAAAACGGCCTGGAAACCGTCGGCGAAGAGGTCGTCGAGGGTCACGTCCCGCCCCAGCGCCGCACCGCACCGAAGCGTGATGTGGTCGTCGTCGAGGAGCGAGTCCACCTCTTGCCGCGCGATGCTGCGGGGAAGGCGGTAGGCGGGGATGCAACTGATGAGCATGCCTCCCGCCTCGGCTTCGGCCTCGAAGACCGTGACGCGGTGTCCGAGCATCGAGAGGTAGTGCGCTGCGGCAAGGCCCGCGGGCCCCGCGCCCACGACGGCCACCTTGCCCGAGCCTTTCGCGCCTCGTGCGGTCGGCGGCGGCTTGTAGGCCGATGGACTGACGCGGTCGGTGACGAACCGCTTCAAGGCCCGGATCGCCACGGGTTCGTCGCCGCTGGTTCCGAGTTGGCATCGCTGTTCGCACTTGCGGTCGCAGACGCGGGCACAGACCGACGGAAACGGGTTGGCCCGGCGAATGACCTGGTAGGCTTCGTCGTACTTGCCTTTCTCGATGAGTGCCACGTAGCGCCAAGCCTGGGTGTCCAGCGGGCAGGCGGCCTGGCAGGGTGCGCCGACCAGTTCCGTGCAGACCAGCGCATCGCACTTCTTGTCCACGACGTGGCGTTCGTACTCGCCGCGGAAGTGGCGCAGCGTGCTCAGAACGGGATTCGGCGCCGTCTGCCCCAGGCCGCACATCGTCGTGTCCTTCACGGCAAGCGCCAACTCCTCCAGGAGGTCCAGGTGCCGGGGCGCGGCCTTGCCCTTTGAGATGTCGTCGAGGATTTCGTGCATCCGCTGCGTGCCCTTGCGGCACGTGAAGCACTTGCCGCACGACTCGTCCTTCAGAAAGTTCATGAAGTACTTGGCGACGTCGACCATGCAGGTGTTCTCGTCCATGACGATCATGCCGCCGGAACCCATGATGGAGCCTGCCTCGGCCAGGCTGTCATAGTCGATCGGCAGGTCGAACATGGCGGCGGGGATGCACCCCCCCGATGGTCCGCCGGTCTGGACCGCCTTGATGCGTGCCTTGCCGACCGCGCCGCCGCCGATGTCGTAAACGATTTGGCCGACGGTCATGCCCATGGGCACCTCGACGAGTCCGGTGTTCTTGATCTTGCCGACGAGGCTGAAGATCTTCGTCCCGCTGTTGCCCTTCGTTCCGATCTTGGCGAACTGGGCGGCGCCTTGGCGGATGATGACGGGGATGTTGGCCCAGGTCTCGACGTTGTTGATGGCTGTGGGCTTGCCATCGATGCCCTTTTGGATGGGATACGGGGGTCGCTGCCGCGGCTCGCCCATCTTGCCCTCGATGGAGCGTATGAGTGCGGTCTCTTCGCCGCAGACGAACGCACCGGCGCCCTTGACGATTCGAAGACGGAAGGAGAAGTCCGTGCCGAGGATATTCTCGCCCAGCAGCCCGTGCTCGCGTGCCTGCTCCAGGGCGACCGTCAGGTGGCGGATTGCCAGCGGATACTCCGCCCGGACGTACACGATGCCTTCCGTGGCCCCGGTGGCATAGGCGCCGATGAGCATCCCCTCAATGATGCTGTGCGGGTTGCCTTCCAGGAGGCTGCGGTCCATGTAGGCGCCGGGGTCGCCCTCGTCGGCGTTGCAGACGATGAACTTACCGCCGCGGCTCGGCTGCTTCGCGAGCAGTTCCCATTTCAGGCCGGTGGGGAAACCGCCGCCTCCGCGCCCACGAAGGCCGGAATCCTTGACCTCTTGGATTATCCAATCGCCACTGCCCCGCTCCAAGACCTTCACCAACGGCTCGTAGCCGCCGATCTCGAAGTAATGGTAGATGCGGATCGGATCGACCTTCTCGTTGCGGGCGAGCAACCTGCGAACTTGCTTTCTGAAAAAGGGGATGTCGTCCTGCTTTTCCAGCACCTCGCCGGTTTCCGGATCGACGAAAAGCAGTTCGGTCAGCACCTCGGCGTCGGCGACGGCTTCGACGATGCGCGCCATCGCCTCCAGGGTGACTTTAGGGTAGAAGGTGCGCCGCGGCTCGATCAGCACCGACGGCTCCAACTGACAAAAGCCGTGGCACCCGGTGACCCGCAGGCGGACCTTGTCGATGAGGCCCTTGGCCAGGATTTCGCGCTTGGCCACGCGGACCAGATCGCCGGCCCCGCTGGCCAGGCCGCATGTGCCGGCCGGAATGACAATGGTGGGAAGATGCGTCCCGGTTCCCGCGCGCAGCCGCTCGCACAGCGCCTTGAATCCCTCAACGGACTTCAGTCTTGTCATGAACGGTTCCTGCGTTCTTCTGGTGCGTTCCGAGTGCGCGGCAGGCTCATATTGGCCTATGCGTTTACGCCATCCAGGTCAAGTCGGTGCCCGCGGCAACCGCGCCGGGCACATATCTGAACCATCCCCCCGCCGCGGACAACCATCGGGATCATCGGCGCGCGGCATTCTGTGCAGCGCGACGGACCGCCCAACCGACCGTGACAGTGCGGACAAAAGAACTCGCAAACAGCGCCTTCCGGAATCTCCGCCCCACCCGCGCTGTGGAAACTGCCGTAGAGCGAGGAGAGATTCACCGGGCTGAGGACGTTTCTGAAATTCACCGTCACCCGAATGGACGGGAGTCCGTCAACCGGGATGCCGGGGTCCATGAGGCTGTGATTGCATCGTGGACAGTTGACTTCCAGCGGAAAGACCGTTTCGTCGTCCTCGGGTCTTGTTTCATCCACACCGCGCCGGGCCTTTTCAAGAATGTCGGCCACGCCGAACTTCCGCACGTTGCAGAAGTAATGCCCGTCCACGACAACTATCGGCCCCAAGGCACAGGCGCCGAGGCAGTTAACCGTCTCCAGCGTGAACTCCTTGTCGGAGGTCGTTTCCCCGGCCTTGACGCCGAGTTGGCGCTCGAACTCCTCTACGACCCTCGGCGCGCCGCGGACGTGGCAGGCCGTTCCGAGACACGCGCAGATCAGGTGCCTGCCTCGCGGCTGGAGCGTAAACGAACGGTAGAACGTGGCGGCGCCGTAGATATCCACGAGGGAGCGGCCGGTCTCTTCGGCCACCATTCGCAGGGCGTCTTCGGGAAGATACCCATGCAGCGTCTGGATATCCTGAAGCACGGCGATCAACCCGCCGCGGTCCTCGCGGTGCTTCGCCACGATTCGCCGGATCTGCTCCGGATCGACTTCGTCCGGGACGGGCGCTGCGCGCGGGTCTGGTTCCGCGGCGGCTTGGGTCATCTTACCGGTACTCCTCGCAGTGCCAGACCCCGCCTTCCGGTTCGCGCAGCGTGCAGGTCCGGCGATTTTCGCAATTCATGCACAGCCCTTTATAGTCACCTGCGTCCTGCCGGTCGGCCGGTTCTCGGGCCGCCGCCGCAGTGACGGCCAACGGCGAAGCGGGGACCTCGAACATCTCACAGAAGAGAATGGGGCACTCCGGCGTGCTGCGATTGCCGCACTCCTCAGCATGAATGCACGTTGAGCAGAGGTCGCGGTACGGCCCGGCGACGTCCGGCGGGTTGGGAGCGGGGCGCCCTTGGGACATGGTATCATCTCCTTCGTCTGGGAAACTCCCAACCCCTGCACGGGCCTCTCCGCCGGCAGGGAGCCGCCGCCCCAAGACCGATTTGCGCGGCAGCGGTTACTCTGCCCTTGTAGCAAGGCGCGTGCCGTTTGCTTATGGCACTCAGGGGGAGATGGCGGGTTTCGCGCAAGTTCCGGAAATAACGGGATTTACGATTTGTTTCGCCGCTCGCGAGGCGTGCCAAAGGCGACGGCGGACCTCAGGCGGGCGGCCGGTCCGGCGGGGAGTTTCGGGCCGCTGGGGCGAAACTCCCCAATCGCGCGGCAGTCAAAGGCAGGATTGCCCGTCGGCCTTCTCCATCTTCTTGCGCAGGGTCTTGCGGTCGATCTGGAGGATTTCCGCTGCCTTCGTCTTGTTGCCACCGACGCCGGCCAGGATGTTGCGGATGTACTCGGCCTCGATTTCGGCCAGCGGGCGGCTGAGGTCCGGCCGGCGGAGAGCACTGAAGCGCAGCGGCGCCGGCAGGTCCGGCACGTCGATGCCCTGGCCCTCCGTCATGACAGCCAGCCGGTGGATAACATTCTCCAGTTCGCGCACGTTGCCCGGCCAGTGGTAACCGTGCCTCAGCACGTGCAGCGCCCCGTCGGAGAATCGCGGCGTCGGGCGGCCCAGTTCCCTGCCGTACTTCCTGGCGAAATAATGGGTAAGCAGCAGGATGTCGTCGCCGCGGTCGCGCAGCGGCGGCAATTCGATTGAGACCACGTTGAGGCGGAAGTACAGGTCCTCCCGGAACAGGCCCCTCTTCACGAGATCGGTCAGCGACTTGTTCGTCGAGGCCAGGACCCGCACGTCGACCCGTCTGCTGCGGTCGGCCCCGACCATGTAGATTTCTCCGTCCTGAAGGACGCGGAGCAGTTTCACCTGCATGCCGAGGCTGGTTTCGCTGATCTCGTCGAGGAAGATCGTGCCGCCGTCGGCGGTCTGGAAAAACCCCGCGCGGGACTCGTCGGCGCCCGTGAACGCCCCCTTCACGTGGCCGAACAACTCGCTCTCGAGCAGGCCCTCCGGGATGCCGCCGCAATTGACCGGCACGAAGGCCGTCGACGACCGGTTGCTGCTGTAATGGATCGCCCGGGCGACAAGTTCCTTGCCCGTGCCGCTTTCGCCGGTGATGAGGACCGTCGCGGAGGCCGATGCGGCCTTGCTTATGGCCTTGAGGACCTCGCGCATCGGCGACGACTCACCAATAAGTCCGTACGGCCTGGGGGGTGCCGCCAAAACGGCGGCCCGACCCGCCTGCCGCATATGGAGTTTGTCCAGGGCCCGCCGAACGGCGGCGAGCAACTCCTCGTCGGTGAACGGCTTGGGCAGGTACTCCTGGGCGCCCATTTTGACGGCTTCGACAGCGCCTTCGATTGAAGGATAGCCGGTGATCATGATCACTTCGGTGTCCTTGAGGTTCTCCCGGACATGGCGCACCAGGTCGATGCCGCTTACCTTCGGCATCTTCAGGTCGGTTATGACCAGGTCGATCGGCGTGCTTTCGGTGATCCGGATCGCCTCGGTCGCACCAGGCGCTGTGAAGACGGTGTATCCTTGGGCGGTGAGGTTCCGCTGCAGGACTTCGACCGTGTTCGGCACATCGTCGACAACAAGGATGGAGGGTTTTTCACTTGGCGGCATCATCCGTCGGGTCTTCCTTTGTGTCTTCGTCGCCGGCCATCGGCAACTCGATGTCGAAGCGGGCGCCTTGGCCCGGAGCGCTCTCGACGTGGATCGTCCCGTCGTGGGATGTCACAATCCCATGGACGACGGGAAGGCCCAGCCCCGTGCCCTCGTCAACGTCCTTGGTTGTGAAAAACGGGATAAAGATTTGCTTGAGTGCCTCCCGGCTCATGCCAATCCCGGTATCTTCGACGCTGAGCACAACGCGGTCGCCGGATGCCCGCGTGGTGACCGTGAGGGAGCCGCCTCGCGGCATGGCGTAAATGGCGTTGACCACCAGGTTGACGAAGACCTGGCGCAACTGCGAGGCATCGGCGGGGATCTCCGGCAGTTCGGGCGACAACTTCCGCACCACCGCTATGCCGTTCTTCGCGCAACGCGGCCCCAGGAAGTCCAGTCCTTCTTCGAGCACCGTGTTGAGGTCTACACGAGTCTTCTGGGGGGGCATCTGACGCGAGAACAGCATCAGGTTGTTGATGATCTGGCGAGCGTGGAGTGACGTGGCCACAATCTTCTCCAGGTCCCGGCCGACCTGCTCGGGAAGACCAGGGTGTTTGCCGGCCAGTTGGGCAAAGCCGAGAATGTTGCCCAACGGCTCGTTCAACTCGTGCGCCACGCCGGCCGCCAGTTGCCCGACCGTTGCCAGGCGTTCGGCATGGCGAAGTTGCTCCTGGAGGCGGAACCGGTCCTGGTCGGCCTCCCGCCGCTCCAGGAGGAGCGCAATGTGCCGGGCAATGGCGTCGATCAGGCTCCGCTCTTCCTTCAGAAACGGGCCTTCATCCAACGCCGGCCTTTCCCGAACGTACACCACGTCAACCCTGCCGCGCCGTTTGCCACTCACCACGATCGGGGCGGACTGCATCTGGTCGGCTTCCTCGAAACCGGCGGTGACATAGGATCGGCCGTCGATGGCAATCCGCCCTGCCGTGATCTCCGGGTACTGCCAGGCGGCGGGCAACAACTCCACGATGCCCTGGAGAATCTCCTCCACCGTTATGCCTGGGCGCTCGGCGAGTTGCGCCAGGCCGTACAGGCAGGTCAACTCTTTGACGCGCTCGCGAAGGGCGGCGTATTGTGCCTGTTCGCTGTCCATTCCGGTTTGCTCCGCCTGCCGGCCGGCGGGTATCTGACGGGCTCGGTGGATACCGGGTCCGCAATATGCAGGGATACTAGACCGTTGCCTGCGCGGATTCAAGGGCCGCGTTGCACGGCCTTCTGTGATGTCCACCTCACAGCAGCACAGAACGGCTTCGAAACCGCGACCCCGGGCTTATGAGGTGGCGCCAGGCGGTTGAGCGACGGGCGAAGCGTTGCCGCAAGCCCACAGGACGTCATTACCAACGACCGGCGGCACGGCTACTGCCTCAGGCAGTGGATCGAGGCCCGCGACCTGACGGGCGAAGAATCAGCATCATCCGTATCAGCCTGTGCCAAGACGGGCCCTTCACGTGATACTGTATCAGAACGCCGGCGGCGGGTCTTGGCCGTCCTGGGTGAGGACGGTGGCCTTCGGGCGCCGGACAGCGCGAAGCGGCTGAAGGTCTCGGTACCTACGGCCAAGCGGGATTTGGCGGCTCTGAAGCGGCAAGGCGCGGTCGAGTTCGTTGGCTCGGCCAGGGCGGGCCACGACCGTCTCACGGGCCGGCGGAAGCCCTGACCATGGCCATGATGCCGGCCTTGACGGCTTCGGACAGGTGAAGCCAGACGGCGTCGGTTTCGGCCAATTCGGGCGGCGTTTCCGGGCCTGTTTCCGGCGCGCTGCAAATGCGCTGAAAGGTCGATGGGCGCAGCGTCTAAGGCTTTGTCCTTGCGCGACTTAGGGTTTGAGGGCAGTTGGTTCGCAATCAGCAGGTCAGGGGTTCGAGTCCCCTCGGCTCCACCATTGTCAGGTATGGACAAGTCGTGCCAAGTGGCGACAAGTGCGCGAGTTGCGCGCCCCCGCCCCTCGTGTTACCTAACACCTCGTCTTGTCGAGTGATGGCGAGTGATGGCGTACCGGGCAACCTGCGCGCTGGGAATGCGCGCCGCGCGGGACGCTGCCCCTCACGGGGCGCGGCGAGGTCGTTTTCGTCTTACCCCAATCTCTGTGCCACCTCGGTGGCGAGCGCCTGGTCGATTTCGGCGTAAGTGTCCGTGACGGCGAGCGTCCGATGACCCAGCACCGCCCGTGCCGCATCCAGGCCCATCTCCTGGCGGATATGGGTCGCGGCCGTGTGTCTCAACTGGTGCGGGTGCCAGTGTGGAACCGATACGCCCGCCCGGTTGGCCGCGGCGAGAGCGTACTCGATGGCGCGGCGGTATGTGCCGGCGTCGTACCGGTCGCGCGGCTTCCTCTTCGGACGCCGCTTCCGGCGGTTCATCTGTGAAGGCTGGACGGGCGTCGCGCGGCGTCGCCGCTTCTCGGCGTTCCGCCCCGCCTGGACCTCGGCCGGCGAGAACACGAACGCCTCGGTGCCGCCGCGCTTCACGGCCTGTTCGAGGGCGGGCCCGAGCACCTTCTGGGCCTTCGGACCAATCGGCACGACCCGCCGGTGCCCGTGGTGGGCCGTCTTGTGCGTCGTCGGCGTGTAGAGCCAGACCCTGCCGCGCTTGTCCACGTCCATCGGCCGCATGATACACATCTCGCCCGACCGCATGCCCGTCAACATCTGGACCTCGACCATCGCGGCTACGGTCGGGGGCAGGTGCTCCATCGTCTTGCGGACCCACGCCTCGGCGACGGGCTTGACCGGTTCGTTTTCGCGTGCCGTGCACCGGCCCCGCTTGAGACCCACCACGCAGGCGATGCCCTGGTACACGCTGGGCGGCACGAGGGCCTCCGATACCCCCCACTTGAAGACCCGCTTGAGGCGTCCCACGTAGCCGTTGACGACGCCGCGCGATAGGCCGGTCTCGACCATCTTCTGGCGGACGGTCTTCAGGCACAGCGGGCCGAAGTCGGCGGCCGGCGTGTCTCCGTACGTGGCCTTCAGGTGGCGCATGGCAGACCTGATACAGGTCAGTTCGGTCGAGGGCTCGCCGTCCTTGACGTAGTAGCCCTGGGCCCATCGCCAGTAGCGGATGAGCAGTTCATTGACCGCGAAATCCTGGGGCGGGCCATCGCGCTCCGCCGGCAGGTGGCGGCCGTTGGCGAGCCAGATGCCGGTGAGTCGGTTGTACTCGGCGTGGCTCGCGGGCGTGTCGTGCTTGCCCAGGTAGATGGAGCGGCCGTCGAGGGTGACGACGGCCTGTCCGGTCGACTTGTGCAGCCGGTAGGATGGAACGTGCGTGCGTGGCATGTGCGGCTCCTTTCTCGTCTGGCCCAGTTTTTAGGCAGTCTACCCAAAAACCAGGGCCTTTCGAGCCGCGCTGCCCTACGCAGGCAGGTACGCCAAGTCTAGCGTTCGGCGTTAGTTACGTTGGTCGGGGCGACTGGATTCGAACCAGCGACCTCTTGACCCCCAGTCAAGCGCGCTACCAGGCTGCGCTACGCCCCGATTGAGGGGCCACTCGAAAGTGACCCCCTTGGTTCCCATCCCGCGCATCCAAAGACCGCGGCCGCCGGACCGAGCCCCACGGCCACGCGACCTTCCGGGAACACAAATCATTATGCACAAAGTGGGCGGCGTGTCAAGTCGGATCGCCCGACGGCGGTGTCAAGAAGTTTGTGTAAATTCGTGTCGTGCCACAGCCACCGGCCGAACGGCTTGACGGTTCGCATGGTGTCGTTGCACGTGTGGAAGGCAAGCCCCTCAGGTCGGTTTCTTGCGCGGTGGGCAAGAATGCCCACCGCGCAAAAGGGCTAAGTGGCGCTGTAGTGCTAATCCTTCGGGCCGTTCCTGCCGATAAGGGAAGGCGGCGATTCGGCACACTAAACTGGGGGAACGTGTCCTGATGCAGACCTGGGATTTGTCTGCCAGCCTGGTGCGGCTCGTGATCCTCTTTAGCGGCGTGGTTGCGGTCCCGATTCTGCACCACTGGGTGGGGGGGCGATGGCGCAGTTACCTGGCGCTGCTGTGCGGCCTGGTGTTTCTGGCCGTCGCAGAGGCTCTGCACATCACCCGGATCCCACTGGCCACCGAACTTCGGGCCGTTTCGATCGTGTGGGACAGCATGTACATCAACGTCAGCGGCTACACGGCCGTGGTGTTGGGCATGCTCTTCTGGATCCGCGATTTCCGTGAGACAAGAAAGGAACTTGAACGGGACAACGTGGACCTGAAGCGTGTCGCCGCTATTGACTTCCTGACCCAACTGGTCAACCGCCGCCAGGCCGTTCGCCACCTGGAGCGCGAGAGGGCCCGCGCCCGGCGCAGCGGCGAGTCGCTCGGCTTCATCATGATGGACCTCGATCACTTCAAGGGTATCAACGACACGTGCGGCCACCTGGCCGGCGACGCCGCGCTGAAGCACGTGGCGGACCTCCTGAAGACCCGCGCCCGCACCAGCGACATCCTCATCCGCTACGGCGGGGACGAATTCCTTGCCGTCCTGCCCGACACGAACCTGCCGGGTGCGCTGGGGTTGGCCGAGAGCCTTCGCGAGCGGATTCAGGACAACACGTTGACCTACGGCGACGCGGAACTGCAACTGCGTGCCAGTTTCGGCGTGGCCGCGCTCTCGCCCGATCAGAACATCGGCGTCAAGGAAATGATCGGCCGGGCCGACAAAGCACTCTACGCCGCCAAGGAAGCGGGCCGCAACCGCGTGGCCGCGTGGGAGGAACTGCCCGACACCGGGGACAAACCGGCCACCGCCCTCGCCGGCGCCCATGCCCGGTAAGCCCGCCACGGTCGGAGGCCCGCCGCTCTACTTCGAAGGCTTCGCTTCCGAACGCAGCGATACCGGACGCACCGTAAAGTCGCCGAAGCGGAACTCGACGACCTTGTTCTCGGCGTCCACCGTCATCTTCAGGAGCGCCTTGATGTTGCCGCCCACGTAGACGCGGTGCAGCGTGATGTCGGCCGTGCCCTCGAGCGTTGTCGAATGCCGCTGGAGCACGCAGTCGGGGTTGACGGTGATGAGCGCCGGCCAGTTGAAGTTGGCCGGAAAGACCAGTTGCGTCACGTTCTCGATCTTGCCGGGCCTCGGCAGCAGCCGCGGGGCGAAGTACAGCATCGCCGCCCGGGTCAGCACCATCTCGCCCGGCACAGACAGTTCCTTCTCCCACGTGCGGGGTGTGTCGAAGGGGTGGCGTTCGACGTCGGCGTACCCGGTGGCCTCGGCCTTGGCCGCCAGCCCTCCGGAGGCCGGCGTGAACTCGACCGCCCCGTCCATGACCTTGAAGCCCGACACGCTGGTCGTCAGTTTGCCTCGTTGCGGCAGGGGTGTGGTTGTGCCCCGGAAGACCATCTGGCTGTCCACGTCGGCTTTCTGCGTCTTGCCCTTGACCTTGAACGGGACGGTCAATTCTTCGTCGAGGATCACGACGTTTTTGACGGCCATGATCTTCAGCCGCATGAACCCGACCTTGCGTTTGCCGATAAAGACGTCGAAACTTCGCACCTCGGTCGTGATGCCGGAACCGAGTCCCTGTGCCGGAGAGACCCGCGGGCCCAGCGTCCCGAGGGCGACCGCGATCGCCAGTGCGTAGCCGATGATTCGCATGGTTTACCCCACCTCCGGACGGACGACCGCCGCGCGGTCGCGCCCGCGACGCGTCACAATCTGCCCGACCTCAGAATCGCGATAACGAGCCACAGGCCCAGCAGGCCCGCCAGCAGAAATCCCAACAGGCCCAGCAGGGGGATATCCGTGCCGGGGATCATCGGCTTGACGTGGGCCTGCATGATGACGGCCGAGCCGAGGATGATGGCCGCCACAATCATCGAGAAGGCGATGCGGTTGCTCGACCGATCGAGTTCGGTTATCAGGTGCTCCAGGTTCTCGTGGCGAAAGAGGATCTGGAGCCGCCCGCGTATCAGTTTCCGGACCAGTTGCCGGAGCGACCGCGGCCCCTGCTCGACCAGGGCAAGCAGATGGTAGGCCGAGGTCATGCCGTGATGCGCGAGCCGCCGCGGCGACGCCTTGTCGGCCATCAGGCGCCGGACCTTCGGGCGCACCACCTTCACCATGCTCGTCTCGGGGTCCAGGTCGAGCGCCACGCCGCCCATGATGACAAGGCTCTTGCCGAGAAGAACGAAGTCGCGCGGCAGGACGACGCGGTGCCGGCGGGCGGTGGCGGTGATCTCGTCGAACAGTTCCTTCAGGTCCAACTGCTTGAGCGGCACGCCCGCGTACTTGCCCACCAGGGCTGCCAAGTCCTCTTTGAGCCGCTCGCTGTCCACGTCGTCGGGCAGCGCCGCCATGTCGTCGAATACATCGAGTACGATGTCGAAGTCGCGATGGAGCGACGCGACCAGCGCCGTACCAAGCCTCGAGCGCATCACGTCGCTCAGGCGCCCGACCTGGCCGAAGTCCAGAATCCCCAGCACATCCGGGGCCTGGACCATCAAGTTCCCGTGGTGCGGGTCCGAATGGAACAGACCCAACTCAAAATACTGCCGCATGAAGCAGTCCGTCAGGTGCGCCGCCAGGGCCTTGCGGTCGGCGCCGGCGGCGGCGAGCGCTTCGGCGTCGTAAACGGCCACGCCCTCCAGGCGCTCGAGCGTCAGGACGCTGCTGCTCGTGAGGTTCCACAGGACGCGCGGCACACAGATGTGCGGGTTATCCGCAAACGCCTCGCCGAACCGCTGGGTGTTGGAGGCCTCGGCGATGAAGTCGATCTCGTGCCGGACCGTCTGGGCGAACTCCTCCACCATCAGCGACGGCCGGAAGATGCGGTACTCCGGCACGTACCGCTCGGCCAGTTCCGCCAGGCGCCCGAGGATGTCGATGTCGGCCTCCAGCACGTCGCGGATGCCCGGCCGGCGGACCTTGACCACGACCGGCGTGCCGTCCTTCGTCCGGGCGGCGTAGGCTTGGGCGATGCTGCCGGCGGCAAAGGGCTCGGAACCGAAATCGTCGAAGAACTCCTCGACCGGCCTGCCGAGTTCGCGCTCGATCTCCGCCCGCGCCTCGGACGTCGGAAACGGCGCCACGCGGTCCTGGAGTTTGCGGAACTCGGCGATGAACGTCGGCGGCAACAGGTCCGTCCGGGTGCCCAGAACCTGGCCGAGTTTGACGTAGGTCGGCCCCAGTTCCTCCAGCACCTTCGCCACGCGGGACGCCGTGGACGGGTCCGCCCGTTCCTCTTCCTGCCCACGGCCCCGCAGCAGACGTCTCCGAAACGGCACCAAGCGGTCCAGGTGCAGCCGCAGGACCAGCCACCCGAACCCGTGCTTCGTCAGGACGGTGCCGACATGGCCGAGGCGGCCAAGGCTCTTCAGTTGGCGGCCGAACGGGATGAGCGTCATGCGGGCTTGCCCTGACAGCCGTGCGGATGTCCCGCGCGTAGGCCCTTTCGTGGGACGATTATAGTCGTGCGTCGCTCAGGGCGGCAAAGGAAAAGGACAAGGCGCCGCCAGCGAGCCGACGCCAGCCAGCGCGCACCGCGCGCCAGGCCGGACGCACGCTCAGATCTGCGAACACGCCGCCGGCCGAAGCATGATGTTCGTAATCGTCGAGACCGTGTTCTTGTACTTCGGATCGGCCCGAAGTTTCTTCCAGTCCGGGTGGCCGCCGAACGCCTTCCAGGCCGCCTCTTTCGCATCCACGTCCTCGAACCCCAGCATGTAGGTCAGGTTCGGCAGTTTCGTTCCGATCAGGCTCTGGCCGAAGAAGACCGGGTTCATGCCGGTGGCGCGGAAGACCGCGAGTTCGCCGCCCGTGTTAAACATCTCGATCTTTCGCATCGCACGCTCGTCGCAGTGGCTCTCGTAGGTACGCAGTTGAAAGACGCGGGCATCTTTCTTCGTCGGCACTTCCACTTTCGGAACGCCGTCGAACGCCAGCATCAGCGAACTTTCGATCCGCTTGTATCCCGGCTCCTTCTTCGGTGTGGCAAGCAGCGCCGCGCCGGCCTGCTGGTACTTGGCGTCGGCCCACACGCGGTGCGGTGCGGCGGCAAACGACTCGACGGACTCGTGCGGCAGGAGGACGTACAGGTCGGCGCTCTTCTCGTCCATCATGCCGAACACGCCGACCGGTTTCACGCCGATCCGGTTCCACGCGGGGATGGCCGCCTCGCCCAGGAACTTTTCGAGGTCCTCGCGCATCGCACCGGCGTCGCAGCGATAGAGCCTGAGTTCCAGGTACTGCTTCTTCGGCGCGTCCGCCGCGTCGGCCGTCTCGGCCAGGGCCCCTATCGCGGCCGCACCGGCCACGCCCGCGGCGCCCAGGAATTTTCGCCTCTGCATGATCCGCTTCTCCTTTCGCGTGTCGCCACCGCCCGCACGGCCGAGAGCGGCCCGGCCCATGCGCCCGCTTCCGCAGAGATGATACGGCAGCAGCGCCCGCGCGCAAAGGGAATCTTGGCGGCGGATGACCCGCGGGCGTGGCAACGATTTCTGGCATGGGACGATTTCCTGCGGCTTGGCCGTAGCGCCGGGGTTTATCCCCGGCGCATCCTGGCCGGCGCCGCCGCCAATCCCGATACATCGGGACCGGGCATAAAGCCCGGCGCTACAACCGTCTTCGCTCGCCAGGAAAACTTGCCACGCCGCGACCCGCAACGCCCGGACCGCATGGCATCCTGGCACCGCTGGGTCGCAGGCGGTATACTCGCGCCACGCAGGGGTGCGCGGACCCGGCGCAAACAAAGGAGACCCGCATGACCGATAGCAACAGGCGCCCCAGGCGGCAGCGGACGCACAGCCGCAGGCACTTCCTCAAGTGGCTCGGCTTCGGTGCAGCCGCCGCCATGCTGCCGGGCTTCGTCCGCGGCGGGCCGCGCAAGCGGCCGAACTTCGTCTTCTTCCTGGTTGACGATCTGGGGTGGAAAGACCTCGGCTGCTACGGCAGCACATTCTACGACACGCCGAACATCGACCGCTTGGCCGCATCCGGCATGCGCTTCACCGACGCCTACGCCGCCTGCCCGGTTTGCAGCCCCACGCGGGCCAGCATCATGACCGGCAAGTATCCGGCCCGGCTGGGCATCACCGACTGGATCCCCGGTCAGCGGCCGAAGAATCGCAAACTCCTCGCCCCGCCGATCCACAACCAACTGGCCCTGGGGGAAGTCACCATCGCCGAGGCACTCAAGGAGGCCGGATACCGCACGTTCTTCGCCGGCAAGTGGCACCTGGGAGGCGAAGGGTTCTTCCCCGAGCAGCAGGGGTTCGACATCAACAAGGGCGGCCATCACAGGGGCTCGCCGCCCGGAGGCTACTACTCGCCGTACAAGAACCCCAAACTCAAGGACGGCCCCGCCGGCGAGTACCTGACCGACCGCCTGACGGACGAATCCATCCGGTTCCTCCAGGCCCGCGGCAAGGAACCGTTCCTGCTGTACCTCTCGTTCTACACGGTCCACACGCCCATCCAGGCTTGCAAGAGGCACCTCGAGACGTTCAAGAAGAAGGCCGAGGCCCTGCCGCCGCTCAAAGGGCCGGACCAGATCAAAGAGCGCGACGGATGGACCAAACTCAGACAGGACAACCCCGCCTACGCCTCCATGGTCCACGCCATGGACGAGAACGTCGGCCGCGTCCTCGACAAACTCGACCAACTCGGCCTGACCGAGACCACGGTCGTCGTCTTCATGTCCGACAACGGCGGCCTGTCAACGCTGCGCCGGCGCGGCTATCCGACCTCGAACCTGCCCCTGCGCGCGGGCAAGGGATGGTGCTACGAGGGAGGCATCCGCGAACCCATGATCATCCGCGCACCCGGCGTCACCCGACCCGGCGGCGTCTGTGGCGTGCCGGTCACCAGCACCGACTTCTATCCGACGATGCTCGAACTGGCCGGCCTCGCGGCACGCCCCAAGCAGCACGTGGACGGCCTGAGCCTGGTGCCGCTCCTGGCGGGCGGCAAGACGCTGCCGCGAGACGCCATCTACTGGCACTATCCCCACTATCACGGCAGCACGTGGACGCCGGGCGCCGCCGTCAGGGCGGGCGACTGGAAACTCATCGAGTTTTACGATGAGGGGACGGTCGAACTGTACAACCTCAGCAAGGACATCGGCGAACGCCGCGACCTCGCCCGGAAGATGCCCGAGAAGAAGAACGAACTCCTCACCCTGCTTCACACGTGGCAGAAACGCGTCGGCGCCAAGATGCCCCGCCCGAACCCCGACTATAAGGCATAGATAAGCCTTAATCGCTCGTCAGGACCGCTCAGGCGGCATAGATGGTCCTCGCAGTCCGCAGGATTTCGCGTCGGCGAATCCAGTTGCGGCTTCCCTCAATCCCGCGGCGACTCACAAGGTCCACCTCGCGGCCAAGCATGTCGGCCAGTTCCTGTTCCATGCGGAAGTGGTCAAACAGGCTCCAGTCCGCGTCGCGGGAAAACGTCACCAGGAGGTCCACGTCGCTGGTCGGTCCAAAATCGTCCCGCAAGGACGACCCAAACTGGGCCAGTTCCGTGACTTTCCACCGACGGCAGAACTCGGCCAGGCGCGCTTGGTCGATCTCTACCTGAGTCATCGTGATGCCCTTCCGAACGTGCTTTGCGGCCGTCCTGATTATACCGCACGCCGGCGCCACGGCAACAGCAAGCAGAAGCGTTCGCACCCCTCTCACCACGGCCCGACCTCGTCGTAATCGGCCGTGGCGACGACGGCGACGTACACGTCGCGGGCGCCGGCGCGGCGGAGGACGCGCGTGCATTCGCCGATCGTCGTGCCGCTCGTCATCACGTCGTCCACGAGCAGGACGCCTTTGTCCTTGAGAGCGTTTCCTTTGCCCCGCGCGGCGAATGCGCCGCGGACGTTCTTCCGCCGCCGGGCCGCCGGCAGGTTTCTCTGGTGCGGCGTCGGGCGAGTGCGACGAAGCAGCCGCGACGACACGCCTCTCGCCTTCGGCGCTGCGGCCGCCAGTTCGCGCGCCAGCGCTGCCGCCTGGTTGAACCCGCGCGCTATCCGCCGGGTCCAGTGCAGCGGCACCGGCACGACGAGGTCCACCTGGTCGGCCCACGGCGCCAGCGCCAGCCGCTCGCGCAGCAGCCGGCCGAGGGTCCGCGCAACCGCCGCCCGCCGCTCGTACTTGCACCGCAGGATGAGCGTCTTGAGCGGACCTTCGTACGGCCCCACGCGAACGGCCGCACTGAAACGGACGGGATACTTGCGGCAGAACATGCAACCGTCGGGGCCGACCGTATGCGGTCCGGCCCGGCGTCCGCACAGCGGGCAATACGGCGACGAGATGAGGTCCGCCATCTCCCGGCCGCACGCCTCACACAGCGGCCACCGGCGGTCTGTCGGCGCCGCCGTCCCACACGCCGCGCAGTGCACCGGCAACACGAGTTGCCCCACCGAAGTCAGCAACCGCGAAAGCATGAGATGATTATAGATAGCGCCGCCGCCGCTCCGCAAGACGCGCCGTACGGCGTGTTGCGGCCAGGCAGTTCCGGACACCGTGATACGGGCCCGGTCCGTACGGACCCGTGCCGGGCAGAAACAAGGGCGGGGGTGGGGGGGACGAGACGGGTGCCCGCGAACTCGTGGCGCCGTTCACTCCCCCTTCTCATCCGGGGGGCCTTGGGAGAGGTGGCGGATGGCTTCCTCGACGGTCGGATAGAGATCGAACAGCCGGTCCAGGTGCGATACACGCAGCAGCGTCGCCACCGCGCTGTGCAGATTGGCGAAGGCGACGTTCCCGCCGCGGGCCCTGTAATGGTGGTGCATCCGCACGAGGGCCGCCAGGCCCCAACTCGAGGCGTACGTCAGACGCTCCAGGTCCAGGACAACCCGCAGCGTGCCGCGCTGGAGCAGGTCCTCCATTTTCTCGGCGAACCCGTCGCTGTTCGAGTGGTCGAGGCCGCCGTCAAGGGCCAGCAGGATGACCCCTTCGACGTCGCACGGACGCTCGTGAATTTCCATGGCCGTCCTCTTGTTGCCGGAGCCCTTCGGCGTGTGAACCATACCCAATCGTATCGCCGAGGGCGAACGTGTCAACGCGAATCCGCCGCCGAGGCGCCGGCCGTAAGGTCGATGACCGCCACGTCTTGGGGGCCGAGGGCGATCTGCGCCTTGCCGTCGGTCCAGGAGATAGTCTTGCCGCCCACGAGGTCGCGGCTCTTTTTCGGTGCCGCGAGGCCGTCGAGGGTCAGCGTTGCGGTCCGCTCTTGCGAGGAATTATTGAAAACGGTCAGGTATCGGTCGCCCCAGCGTTCGACGTACACCTTCGGGTCACCCGAGCGGACGAGCGTAACGGGCTGCCATCCTGCTTCGGCCACGCGTTTGACGAGCGGCACGTACTTTTTGAAGAGGGGGCGGTCGCGGTCGTACAGTTCCGGCCGGCTGAAGTAGTGCCCCTGCGACGCGTTGTGGCTGAAAAAGCCGGGGAACATGCCGTACGCGAGGCACCGTTTCATATACCGCTCGACCAACTCGGACCCGAAATCCTCGAACCGCGTGTTCATGAGGAAGCAGTACGGTTTCGGCCCGACCAGAACGCGGCGGTAGAGAAGTTCGGCGTCGGACATCGGCGTCCATTTACCGCCGCGATGCCAGTTCGTCTCCGTGCCGCAGACGTCCAGCATCGGCACGAGCCACGGCAGCCGCGTCGGGGCCCCGTTGGCCATCATGAGTCTGCCCATCGCCCGCACGTCCTTCTCGATGGCGCGGACGTACTCGAAGACGATGAGGCCGCGGAAGATGGCCGGCGCGTGGGACCCGCTCGCAAAGGTCAGCGGCGTCCGGGCGGCGGCGAAGTGGTCGCGGCGGAAGTTCAGGACGTTCGTCACGTAGCCTTCGCTGGAGTCGATGTACTCGCCGTCCAGGTCGCCTTTGCGATTCGGGCCGTAGAGGCGGTCGCGGATGGCGGGACTCCACTTGCTCTTGAAGTCCGTAACCTCGCCCGGCACACCGGGCATGGAGTTGATGCTCCAGACGGCCCCGTCGCACCACGGCGTATCACGAAGGCGCGCGGAGAAGCGGCCGCTCTCGTCGTGGTGGCCGCTCGAAAGGAACGCTTGAGCGCGGCGGTCGCCCTTCTCGGCCAAGGCCCGCGCGTGGGCGAGGGCGGCGTCTATCGTGCGCGGCATGCCCTTGGGCATCTTCATCCACCACGTCATCGGTTCGGTGTAGCGGAAGGTGGTGAGACCATGTTCATCGTCCCACGCCGTCTCGTTCGTGCCTTCCTTGAACGCGAAGCCGAAGTCCTGCCATCCCTTCACGGAACTGGTCTTGTGGAACGGCATCCAGAGACCCATCTCGGGGGTGCGGCACTTGAAGTGGTCGGGAAAGATTTCGTACATCCGCGCGACGGCGCCGCGAAAATCCCACGCGGCGTCGAAGTCGAAGGCCACGAAGCGGACCTCGGCGGCCGGCTTCTCCGGCGTCAGGGCGATGTCGTACGCGATATACAGCAGTCCGGCGCCCGCGCTGTAGCCGACGCGGTAGAACGCCGGATAGGCCATGTTGAGGCAGATGGCGGTTCCAGATTTGCTGTTTGCGACGGCGGCCAGCGGATAGCGCGACATGAGGCCGTTCGTGCCGACGCTGCCGGCGCGCAGGGCGTTGAGGTACTCCTGCGGCGGCTTGACGGCTACCTCGCGGCGCGGGTCGGCCAGCCACCGCGCGCCGTCGGACGGGAAGGGCAGGGTGCAAACGAGCGTGACGGCCCGGTCGCGGCCGGTGGTGTCGGTCAGGCGGCCGGTGAGGCACGTTGCGCCGCGCTCCATCGTCCGGGTGCTCTTGAGCGTGAGGCCAAGGGCCTTTCCGCCGTCGAACGTGACGAAGTCGGAGCCGGCGGCCACGTCGCGGACGAGGAGCCGCTCGGCAGGCTTCTCGCGCAGGCGCACGGGGACGCCGTCGAACATGGCGGCGCCTTTCGGCGTCTTGAGAACGGCGAGTTTCGGATCCTTAAACCAGGCCACCCCCGCGTGCCGCCGCAGAAGCATGTGGAACGAGAGGCTGCGGACGGGCTTCGTGGGCAGCACGGTCACCTGTGCCCGCTGCCAGTCGTGTGTGCCCGTCTTGAAGGGGCTGACCTGCCCCCAGAGCGGCGTGCCGTCGGCGTGGACGAGATCGAGGTAGAGGGAGTAGTCGGAGTTCGCCGAACCTCCGACGCCTGCGGCCTTGCTCCAGCAGGTGGCGACGATGGGCTCCGGCGCGGTCTGATTGAGGACGACGTGCTGGCTGACGCCGCGCTGGACGTTGCCCTCGCCGGCGTTGTCGCAGACGAACAGAGCGCCTTCGCGCGTAAAGCCTTTCTGCCACGGTCGCCAGGCGCCGGGCGCGAGGAGGTTCTCGCCGTCGGCCTTCAGGATTTCCATGGCCACGTCGGCAGCGGCGGCGGTGGCGGCGGCGACCAGGATCGCTGCTGCGAGGATACGCGTTCGGCTTGACATGGGCTCGCCCTTCTGGGTTCGCGCCGGGCAAGCCCGGCGGCTAACCATTTTCGGTGCGCTTCCCGGCCTTGTGCCGGTTCATCTTACCAAGGGCGCGTAGGCAGGGGCGCGATATTTCCATGACATCCCCGCCCGGCGGACGTAGAATAAGGCAGGCCAGAGGATCCGGGCCGGGAGAGTTGCCCGCATGAAACGCTACCTCTTCATCCTGTTGGCATTGGCGATGGCGGCTGTTGCTCCGGCGGCCGAGGTGCGGCCGGGCGGCCGCGAGGAAGCCCTCGCGAGGCTCGATTTCCGCGAGGTCATCCGGTCGGCCAAGGACCGGGTCTTCCCGGCGGTCGTCTACATCAAGGTCCTCCAGGAGAGCCACGAATCCGGCAAGAAGATCAGCCGCGAGGTGGCCGGCAGCGGCGTCATCATCTCCCCGGAAGGCGAAGTCCTCACCAACTGGCACGTGGTGCACAAGGCCGTCGAGGTCCGGTGCCTGCTCTACGACGGCCGGGCCTTCAGCGCCAAGGTCGTCGGCACGGACAAGGACACGGACCTGGCGCTGGTGAAACTCGAGATTCCCGCCGACACCGAGACCATCCCGCACGCGGAACTGGGCAACTCGAGCGTCCTCAAGGAGGGCGATTTCGTCATGGCGATGGGCGCCCCGTGGGGCATGTCGCGAAGCGTCTCGATCGGCATCGTCTCGTGCACGCGCCGGTTCCTGCCCGGGAACAGCGAGTACAGTCTTTGGATTCAGACCGACG
>CAYVAM010000016.1:0-38238 GCA_964449275.1 uncultured Anaerolineales bacterium | reverse complement strand
GCATCCTGGCCGGCGCCGCCAACGGCCGCCGGGCATAAAGCCCGGCGCTACAACCACCTGCGCCCGCCAGAAAAACTTGCCACAGCCCCGTGCGACGGTGTGGCAACGATTTCTGGCATGGGACGATTTCCTGCGGCTTGACCGTAGCGCCGGGGTTTATCCCCGGCGCATCCTGGCCGGCGCCGCCAACGGCCGCCGGGCATAAAGCCCGGCGCTACAACCACCTGCGCCCGCCAGAAAAACTTGCCACCCGGCGAGGTGGCCCGCCACCCGTAACTGAGATGTTACAGAATGGCGAAAATTCGGTTGCAATGGGTTGGGCGTTTCCTACAATGCGGCAGAAGAGGTGCGCCGTCTGCGCGGGGCGTGTGAGATGTATCGTGCAAGTATGGCGGCTCGCCGCGAGGAGGAGTTGCCATTCTCAGTTCGCGCCGGACGTGGTGTTTCGCGCTGGGGATGCTTGGCGCCGGGATGGCGCTGCTGGGGATAGGCTTGGCGATTTCGGGCCGGTCGGATTCGCTGGCCTTCGCGGCAGGCGCGATCGGCGCGAGGCCGTCTGCGGACGCCCCGGCGAACGTGGTTGTCTCGGCCACGCCCATGGGTGAGAGGGAGGTGGTTATCTGCCTGGTTGACACGGCCCGGCAGCGGCTGGCCGTGTACCTGGCCGATGGCCGGCGTAGTCGTCTGAAACTGCTGGCCGTCCGCGATATCTCGGCCGACTGGGAACTGACGGACTGGAACAACGATCCGCCGCTGCCGAAGGAAATCCGGGCACGTCTGAAAAAGCCGAACCGGACGGCCGGAGCCGGCGCGGGCGACGGTAGCGACAAGAAGCCGGGGAACAAGCCCTGATCGTATAATGCCTATGGAGGGCTGCATGAGGCGGCCGACTCCGGGACTCAGGAGGCATAGAGAGTGAATTTCGTCAATTTCGAAGAGGCCAAGCAGCGGCTTGGCAAGACGGCTGAGGAACTTCAGGCCATCATCGACAAGGGCGAACTTCGCGTCTTCCGCGACGGTGGGGAACTGAAGTTCCGCAAAGAAGACATCGACGCCATGCAGGGCGGGCCCGCGCCGGGCGAGGGCGCCGCCGAAGAGGAGGCGGACGCCGGCGACACCTTGATGAGCATCGATGCCGACATCCTCTTCGCCGAAGAAGAAGAGGTGCCGGCCGACAGCGCCGCCGAAACCTGGATCGCCGCCGACACCGAGGGCGTCTTTCCAACCGAGGCGGCGAGGGGCGTCGAGGAAGCCATGGCGGCGCCGGAGTCCGAGCCCGCGCCCCTGGCGCTCAGCCCCGAGACGGACGAGTCGAGCCTGGGGGCGGTCTTGAGTGACGAGGAACTCGGCGTCGCCGAGGAGATTGGGGCAGAGCCGGTCATCGCCGTCGATGCCGAGAGCGGATTGGCCGCCGTCACCGCGCCCTCGGGCCCCTCGGCGGTGGCGCCGAGCAGGACGCGGATCGTCACGCTGGTCGAGCCGCCCGCGCACCACGCGCACTTCACGTTCATGCTGGGCTTCGCCGTGGTGGGGTTGGGTCTGGCGG
Source organism: uncultured Anaerolineales bacterium (assembly GCA_964449275.1). GTDB lineage: Bacteria > Planctomycetota > Phycisphaerae > FEN-1346 > FEN-1346 > JAUVZF01. The sequence goes on along the minus strand of CAYVAM010000016.1, from coordinate 36,692 downwards.
TCTTGGGCCTGATCGGCCTGTTGCAGGGCTCCGTGTCCGGGGCGCTGAAAGCGATGGCGAGCGAGAACACGCCGCTCATCATCCTGGTGGCCAGCATCGTGATCGTCGGGATTGCTGCCCTCGTCGGTTACGTGCTGGATAAGCAGCGTGCGGCCAGGGAAGCCATGGGCGGCTGACGGGCATGGGTGAGATAGGCGCAATCTGAGCGAACGTGTCTTTCGGGGTGAGGCCCCGATTTGCCTAACGTGAACGGTCTCGATGTCGAGCGTTTGACCCAGGAAAGGAGTCGAATGATGCAGCGCTTTTCGGCGGTCATCGTCATGGTACTGGCGGCCTGTCTGGCTCTCGTGTCGGTGGGCTGCGTGGATGAAGCCAAGTACACTGCGGTCCTCCTTAGAAACCGCGAGCAGGAAAAACTGCTTCAGGAAAAGGAGGCCAACCTGGCTACGCTCGCCGAGCGGGTCAGCGCCCTCCAGGCCCGCTCAGCGGACGCCCAGCGGATGCTCCAGGAAAAGGAGGATCACCTGGCTACCGTCATGAATGAACGCGACGAGGTCCGCAAGGCCTTTGATGAACTCACGGACGCCTATAAGAAACTCGCCGGCCGAGGCTACGCGCCCGAGGGGAAGATACCCAGGGAGGTGGCCATCTCGATCCAGCAACTGGCCGACCAGTATCCGGGCCTCTTCGAGTTCGATGCGGCGACCGGGCGGCTCCGTTTTGCCTCCGACATCACGTTTGATTCCGGCTCGAACGTCGTCAAGGCCGGCGCCCGGACGGCCATTGCGAAGTTGGGCGGCATCCTGGCCTCCGACGTCGCCAGGGGAATCATGGTGACCATCGTCGGCCACACCGATACCGATCCCGTCAAGAAGGCCACGACCAAGGCGCTGCTGGCGGAACTCGGCAAGACGGCGAGCAATCAGGGCCTGAGCGAAGCCCGGGCCGAAGCCGTGGCCGACATCCTGAAGGGCGCCGGTGTCGAGGTGGCTCGCATGAACACGCGCGGCGTCGGATCGACGCAGTCGATTGCCGACAACCGGACCGCCGCCGGTAAGGCCAGGAACCGACGCGTTGAGGTCTTCCTCTCCATGGGAGCGTAAGGCCCCATCGGTTGAACCGTAGGTCTCAAGAAAGCGGCCCGCGCCTCCGTCGCGCGGGCCGCAGTACTTCCGCCAAGGGTGTGCCACGGCCGGCCTTGTCCGGCCGTGCTTTTCTTTGGCATTCTGAGCACGTGGGACGCACGGCGCCGCACATTGCGCGGCGGGTCTCCGGACCCGCCGCGCCCGCAGGAGCAGGAACGTCACCACTGGAGCGCGGTGGGTCGGGAGACCCACCGCGCTATGCGCGCCATTCTACTTTTCTTCGTCGGTCCTTTGCTGGAGTTCCAGGCTTTCCGAAATCGCGGGCCACAAACCGGACGTACCGAACGGCCGCGTACAGGCCCGCAGCAGCGGCACATCGACGCCGAAGAGTCGGACCGTCACGATGGGGATCGTGCCCCACTCATCCTTTTTGCCCACGTACCACCCCTGCCCGCCGACCGCCTGGAACCGGACGTTTATCCGCTGGAACGGGACGGTCTGGATCTCGGCAGCGCCGGCGGCATCGAGGCCCGCACGCAGGCTTTCGAGCCATGCGAGCGTTTTCCCCTTGAGCGTCCCCCCGTCCGATTCCAGATGCAGGGCCAGGGCAGGGGACCCATGCCGCGACTTCGCGTAGCGAGCGTCGAGGTTCGCCGTGCCGGTGAGGCCCCCGCCGGGAACACCTTGAGTCCACTGTGAAAGGTCGAACCCGGTCGCGGTCACCTTGACGGCGGCGGTGTCGGCGTCGGCCTCGGGCCAGTGCCAATCGACGGTCAGGTCCGCCGTGCCGCGGACGTCTTCGTCTGCCTTGTCGCGTCCGCGCACGAGGACTCTCCGGAGCGACCCGAGCGGCACGTCCTTCATCTCCACGTGCAGGCCGTCGAACACGCCTTTCCGGGATGTCGGATTCAGGCGGACGGCTGCCAGCAGTCCGAGGTCGGTTTCGGTCAGCGTGGACCGTCTCGCGTCGTTCAGCGTGCCCGGCTCGAACAGGGACACCACGAACACGGTCATGTTCGAGAGGGCGAGGGCGCGGACCTCGCGCTGGACCTTCAGGGGCCCCAGATCGAGGGACAACTGGAGCCGCTCGACGGCCAGCGCCATCAATTGCGACGGGTGTTCGACCTGGACCAACCGCTGGTTCAGCGCGGCGAGCGCGGCTCGCGGGGCGGGCCCCGTGAGCGAGAGGCGGCCGCGCGCGGCCGTCACGTACCAGCCGTACGCGTTGTGTTCGGCCTTCAACTCCAGGAGGTGTAGCACCAGTTTGCCTTCGGCGGTGGCCCACGAGAGCCGGACCTCGTCGGCCGCTGTTGTGGACGGGCCCGTCGGCCGGCCGCGGCGGACGCCCGCATCGCAGCGCAGACGCGAGACAAACGCCTGCTCCACGGCCTTGCCGTAGGCCCCGCCGCGCACGTGCAGGCCGTACAGCACGAGCGCAGCCACCGGGCCGAGCACGCCGACCACAAGGAGCGTGAAGACGATGCGTCGGACGTGTTTCTTCCGTATGGGCATGCAGTGTCTTGGGCTAACCGCGCGGCGGCCTTCCCAGGCCGCCGCGTCCTTATGCCGATGCCGATGCGTGGTGGCCTGGGAACGCCACCACGCGAGCACTAGAGTTCCCGTGCGGCCTCTTGCCACGTCTCGTAAGCCGCTTTCATCTGGCGGAGCGTGTCGCCGCCGAACCGGGCGACGAGTGCTCCGGCGAGTTCCGTCGCGACGACGGCCTCGATGACGACGCTGGCGGCCGGCACGGCGCAGACGTCGCTGCGTTCGTACGCCGCCTCCTCTGCCTTTTTCGTCTTGATGTTGACCGAGGGCATGGCTTGGCGGAGCGTCGAAATCGGTTTCATGGCGGCTCGCACCACCACGGGGGCGCCGTTCGTCATGCCGCCCTCGATGCCGCCCGCGTTGTTGGTCGAGCGGACGAACCCGACGCAGGCGGTGTCGCGCCGCTTCGGATCGTACGCGATGGGGTCGTGCACCTGGCTGCCCGGCCGCCCGGCGACCGCCATCCCGAGACCGATCTCGACCGCCTTGATGGCCTGGATGCTCATCACGGCGCGGGCGAGGCGACCGTCGAGTTTCCCGGTCCATTGGACGTGGCTTCCGAGGCCGGGCGGCACGCCCGTCGCGACGCACTCGATGACGCCGCCCAGCGTATCGCCGGCGTCGCGTGCGGCGTCGATGGCGGCCTTCATGGCGGCTTCGGCCGCCGGGTCAGGCGCGTACACCTCGCTCGCGTCGCGCAGTGTGCGGCGCTCCTGAACGTCGTCGGGCACGTCCGCCGTCGCCGAGCCGATCCGGACGACGTAGGCCAGCACGTCGATATCGAACTCATCGAGCAGGCACCTGGCGAGTGCTCCGGCGGCGACACGGCCGGCCGTCTCGCGGGCGCTGGCACGCTCCAGGATGTTCCGCATGTCCGGGTCGAGGTATTTCAGCGCTCCTGCCAGGTCGGCGTGGCCGGGACGCGGGCACAAAACTTCGGGCGCCTCCTCCAGGCGGGAGTCGCGGTTGCGGACCGCGAGGACGATGGGGCCGGGCAGTGTGCGGCCGTGACGGACGCCGGCGAGGATCTCGACGCGGTCCTGCTCGATCTCCATCCGCCCGCCTCGGCCGTAGCCGCCCTGCCGGCGCGCAAGGTCGGCGTCGAGGCGTGCCGTGTCCACCGGCACCCCTGCGGGCATGCCCTCGACGAGCGTGACGACGGCTGGGCCGTGCGACTCGCCGGCGGTTCGTACCACGAGTTCGGCCATGAAGCACTACCTTATTAGAGGGGCCTCAAACGCGCACGTTGATGCCACCTGGAAGCGAACGTGCCCCGCCGCTCCCGCGGCGGGATCGAACGGCTTGCTGCGCCCCGCGCTACTGGAACGTCTTGCCGGTCAGCCGCTCGTACGCCTCGACGTACTTGGCGCGGGTGCTGACGACGATTGTCTCGGGCAGTTCGGGGCCCGGCGGCGTCTTGTCCCAGTCGAGCGTGTCGAGGTAGTTCCGGACGAACTGCTTGTCGAAACTCGGCTGGTCGTGTCCGGGCTCGTACTCATCGGCCGGCCAGAAGCGGGACGAGTCGGGCGTCAGGACTTCGTCCACGAGAATGATGCGGCCGTCGGCCTCGCCCCACTCGAACTTTGTGTCCGAGAGGATGATGCCGCGCTCGCGGGCGTAGTCGGCGGCTTTCATGTAGATGTTGATGCTGCGGTCGCGGAGCGTGGTGGCGGCATCGTCGCCGATCAACTCACCGGCCCGCTCGAAAGAGATATTCTCGTCGTGGCCCGACTCCGCCTTCGTGGCGGGTGTGAAGATGGGTTCGGGCAACTGGTCGCACTGCTTCAGCCCCTCAGGCAGTTCGATGCCGCAGATCGTCCCCTGGGCCTGGTACTCCCGCCACCCGGAGCCCGCCAGGTAGCCCCGCACGACACACTCGACACCGAAGACGTCGGCCTTGTGGCAGAGCATGGAACGTCCCTCGAGCACGTCGGCCCGGGCCTGGGCCTCGGGGCCCATCTCGCTGACCTCGGCGGTAATCAGGTGGTTGGCCGTCACGTCCGAGAGAAAGTCGAACCAGAAGAGGCTCAAGGCCGTCAGGATTTTCCCCTTGTCGGGGATGGCAGTCGGCATGATCACGTCGTAGGCGCTGATGCGGTCGGTGGCAACGATCAGGAGCCGGTCGCCGAGATCGTACACGTCGCGGACCTTGCCGCGCCGCACCTCGAGTCCCTCCAGGTTGGTTTCACGCACAGCGGCTGTCATAGCGCCCCTCCCATGGTTGGCCTTTTCCGGTTCTCTATTTAGCGCTGGCGGCCGGAGGGCGTCAAGTCTTATTCGCCTGCGGCCCGGTCGGGGTGTGGCAACGATTTCTGGCAGGGCCATTGTCCCCAAGGCTAGGCGGGCCTGTCATTTCGACCGAGGCCGTACGGCCGAGCGGAGAAATCTCGCCGTCCGAAACAGCCAGCGGCGAGACCCCTCGGCTCGCTGCGCTCGCTCGGGGTGACAGAGGCCATCGCCGGCCCGCCAGATAAACTTGCCACACCCCACGGCCGGGAGCGGGTGCGGTGCGGCGGGGCCGGGATTTCAGTTGAGAGGCGGCGGCCACTTCCTATAATCGTTTGCCGTACTGGAACGGGGACCGACGGCCGACGTGTCGGCCGAGGCGAAGGAAATGCGAGCCCACCTGTGTTGATCTTCGAAGTACTGTTTGACGGCAAACGTCCTGCCGAACTCGACACCGACCGGATGTACCTGACGAGCCAGGAGGGCCAGCCCATCCGCGGGCGGATCCGGTACAACGCCGAGCACGGCCGCCTCTTCTGCGAACGGTCCGGCCAGGGCTTGGCCGCCGTCAACGGGTGCTGGCCGATACGCGGCGGGTCGCAGATCATGCTGCGCACGGCCCTGCTCCAGGACCGCGAGGAGCCGTACCTGCTGACGATGGAACTGGCGCGGGGACGCATCGCCGACATCTGGCGAAAGAAGGACGAGTGGGGGTACGTGTACGGCGGGCCTACGGCGGAGATCGACAAGGAGTTCGACGAGATCCGGCTGCTGCTCGCCAAGGCCCAGACGGTCAAGGACACGCCGCTGGCGGCAAGCGACCTGGCCGAGGAGTGCCTGGCCCGGGGCCTGGCCCTCGGTGAGAAGATGGCCCTGGTGGACGCGAAGCAGGGCATCGACATCCGGCGGCGCAAAGGGGGCCTCGCGAAGGTGGACTTCGGATGCCACTGGGACCCGTTTGAGGAGGAGCCGAAAGGGGGCCAGCGGTTCGGCGACGCCTTCAACTACGCCACCGTACCGTTCATCTGGCGGGCCATCGAGCCGCGCGAACACGAGTACGAGTGGAAATGGCACGATGCCTGGGTCCAGTGGCTGGAATCGCGGGGCATCGGCATCAAAGGGGCCTCGCCGGTCCGCTTCTCCGAGCAGTATCTGCCCGACTGGGTGTGGATCTGGGAGAACGACTTCGAGACGATCCGCGACCTGGTATTCGACCACATCGAGCGTTGCGTGCAGCGCTATCGCGGCCGCGTGGACCACTGGGACGCCGTGACGGGCCTGCACGTCGAGAACTGCATGAACTTCTCGTTGGACCGGATCATCGAGATCACGCGCGTCTGTGCCCACGCCGTCAAGCGGACCGACCCGTCGGCCATGGTGGTGCTGAACCTGATCTATCCGTGGGGCGAGTACTACGCCAAGAACCAGCGCTCCATCTGGCCATATCATTACGCCGAGATGTGTCAGAATGCCGGCGTGGCGTTCGACGTGGTCGGCATCCAGTTCATGTTCGGCACGCACGGCCTGGGCTACGGTATGCGCGACATGCTTCACGTCTCGAACCAGTTGGACCGCTTCGGCGGACTCGGCAAGCCGGTCCACGTGACGGCGTGCGGAGTGCCATCGGCGTGCGACCCGGACCCGGATGCCGAGATCGGCGGCGCCGAGCACGCGAGCGGCGCCGGTGGCATCTGGCGCAAGCCCTGGGATGAGGTGGTCCAGTCCGACTGGATCGACGAGTTCTGCCGCATTGCCATCTCCAAGCCGTTCATCGCGGCGATTTCGTGGCGCGACTTCTCGGACCACAAGCCCCACTGCTGGCCGCACGGGGGGCTGCTTCGCAAGGACATGAATCCAAAAATCGCCTACCAGCGGCTGATGGGGGTGCGGCAGGAGATCTGGCCCGAGGGCATCAAAGGCCAGGCCGACTCGAACATCGTCTGGCCCGACGGATGAGAGTCTGATTCATAGCCGGCGTTTCCGCGCGGCGGCCTTCCCAGGCCGCCGAGTGTGCGCGGCGGGTGTCCTCACCCGCCGCGCGAAGTGTGGGCGGCAGGGCCGAGCACGCACGCTTCGGGCAGGGCACAGTCTCTTGTGGCGGCGTGTGGCTTTCGCCATAATGCGGCCATGAGTGGTTCCGCGGGTATTCCGCCGGCCAGGAAGCAGGTGCTGATTGCGCGCGGCGAGCAGGCCGTGCTGGTCATCCTGGCGCTCGTCGTCGTCGCGGGTGTGGCGTATCGGGCGGTCTCGTATCTTCGCCTGGGCCAGGAGCCCCTCGAGGTCATCCCGGCCGCGCCGCCGACGTATCGCGTGAACGTCAACACCGCCGACTGGGTGACGCTCGCGCTGGTGCCGGGCCTGGGCGAATCGCTTGCGAAACGGATCGTGGCGCTGCGTGAGGAGCGCGGCGGTCGGTTCGACACAATCGAGGACCTTGTGGCCGTCCGCGGCATCGCGGAGAAGAAACTGGGGAACCTGCGGTCGTTTCTCTTCGCCGGTCCGACCGACGCAGCCGGCGAGCCCGTCCGGATGATCAATCAGGCCGCGCCCGACGCCTCCAAATAGTCCGAGAACCGTTGCCGCTTTCTCCCTCCGGTGCTAGAATGACCTGTTCATCAGGCCGCACGGTGCGTGCATGGACCGTTTTGAACTGGTTTCGGACTTTGAACCGAAGGGCGACCAGCCCCAGGCCATCGATGCGCTGATCAACGGCGTGGCGGCCGGCAAACGCTACCAGACCCTCCTGGGCGTAACGGGGAGCGGCAAGACGTTTGCGATGGCCAACGTCATCGCGCGGCTCCAGCGGCCGGCGCTCGTCATCAGTCACAACAAGACGCTGGCGGCACAACTGTACAGCGAGTTCAAGGAGTTCTTTCCGCACAACGCGGTGGCCTACTTCGTTTCGTATTACGATTACTACCAGCCGGAGGCGTACATTCCCGCGCGCGACATTTACATCGAGAAGGACGCCTCGATTAACGACGATATCGACCGCCTGCGGCTCCAGGCGACCAGCGCCCTCGCGAGCCGTCGCGACGTCGTCATTGTGGCCAGCGTCTCATGCATCTACGGACTGGGCGACCCGGAGGACTACGAGGGAATGGTCATCGGCCTTCGGTTGGGCCAGCGGATTGAGAGGGACGACCTGCTTCGGCGGCTTGTGGATCTTCAGTACGAGCGGAACGACATCGACTTCGGCCGCGGGCGCTTCCGTGTGCGCGGCGACTGTGTGGACGTGCAGCCCGCGTACGAACAGTTCGCCTACCGCGTCGAACTGTTCGGCGACCAGGTAGATCGGATCGCGCTCGTCAACCCCACGACGGGCGAGATCCTCGGCGCCGAGCAGCAGTTGTACGTCTATCCGGCCAAGCACTACGTCATGCCCGGGGACCGCATCGGGCGGGCCTGCATTGGCATTGAACAGGAACTCACGGAGCGGCTGACGCAACTTCGCCGCGAAGGAAAACTGCTGGAGGCTCAGCGCCTCGAGGCCCGCACCAAGTACGATCTGGAGATGCTCCGCGAAGTCGGTTACTGTGCCGGCATCGAGAACTACAGCCGCCACCTCTCCGGCCGCGACCCCGGCCAACGCCCCTACTGCCTGCTTGACTACTACCCGGACGACTATCTGATGTTCGTCGATGAGAGCCACGCGACCCTGCCGCAAATCCGGGCCATGTACGCCGGCGACCGCAGCCGCAAGGAAACCCTCGTCGAGCATGGGTTCCGGCTGCCGTCGGCGCTCGACAACCGGCCGCTGACGTTCGAGGAATGGGAATCGGTCGGGCGGCAAGTGTTCTTCATCTCCGCGACGCCCGGCGACTGGGAGATCGAGAGATCGGGCGGCGAGGTTGTCGAAATCGTCATACGCCCGACAGGGCTCGTCGACCCACAGATCCGCGTTGAGCCGGCGACCGATCAGGTCCGCCACTGCCTGGCCGAGGTCAGGAAGCGCGCCGGGCGCGGCCAGCGCACCCTGGTGACGACGCTCACGAAGCGGTTGGCCGAGGACCTGTCGGAGTACTTCCGCCGTGAGGGCATCAAGGGTGAGTACCTCCACAGCGAGGTCAAGGTGTTCGACCGCAGCGAGATTCTGCGCGACCTGCGGGCGGGGAAGTTCGACGTGCTCGTCGGCGTGAACCTCCTGCGCGAAGGACTTGACTTGCCGGAGGTGAGCCTTGTCTGTATCCTCGACGCCGACCGCGAGGGGTTCCTGCGGTCCGATACGAGCCTTCTCCAGACGATCGGACGCTGTGCCCGCCACGCCAGCGCCGAGGTCATCCTCTACGCCGACACCGTCACGGGCAGCATGGAGCGTGCGATCGACGAGACCCGGCGTCGGCGCGAAAAGCAGACGGCTTATAATATCGAACACGACATCAAGCCGGAGACGATCCACAAGGCGATCCGCCTTGGCATCGAGGCCGAGGTCGAGGGCCGCCGCGTTGCACGCAGGGCCGTGCGCCTCAGCGAAAAGGATTTCGCACGGACCGAACTCGTCCGCGAACTCGAAACCGAGATGCACCGGGCGGCCGAACAACTCGAATTCGAACGCGCCGCCGAACTCAGAGACCGCATTCAGGAACTGCTCCATGAAACCCAAACGACTCCCTAATACCATTCCCCTCGAACGATTGAAAGGTCGTGCGCTCGAGAGCCTTCAGCCGCTCCTGACGCTGGCGCTTGAGGAGGACATCGGCCCAGGCGACCTGACGAGCAACGTCCTCATCAATCACGATGCGGTCGGCGAGGCCGACTTGGTGGCCAAGGCCGGCGGCGTGGCGGCCGGGCTGTTCTGCATCCAGCCGATGTTCAACCGGGTGGACAGCCGCCTTCAGTTTGAACCCAACGTCGAAGACGGCGAAACGGTCAGGCCGGGCGACGTCCTCGGGAGCATCCACGGCCCCGTGCGGCCGTTGTTGACGGTGGAACGGACGCTGTTGAATTTCGTCCAGGCCCTGTCGGGCATCGCCACGTTCACCGCGAAGTTCGTCCAGGCGACCGCCGGGACGGGGGCCATCATCCTCGACACGCGAAAGACGACCCCCGGATGGCGGTACTTGGAGAAGTACGCCGTCCGAATGGGCGGCGGCGTCAACCATCGGACGGGCCTCCACGACGGCGTCCTCATCAAGGACAATCACCTGGCCGTTCGCGCGCCGGAGCACGTCGGCGAGACCATCGCCGGACTCGTCCGCGAGGCGCGTCAGCGGATCTCCGCCGAGATCCCCATCCAGGTCGAGGTCGAGAGAATTGACTATCTCGAGGAGATCCTCGCCGCCGAACCCGACGTCGTCCTGCTGGACAACGTCAGGCCGGCACAACTCCGCGAGGCGGTGCGCCGGCGTGACCGCTTGTTTGGGGACGGGGGGTCGGCACTTGAGGCATCCGGCGGGGTCACGCTGCGCAATGTCCGGACCATCGCCGCGACCGGCGTGGATCGCATCAGTGTCGGGGCGCTGACGCACAGCGCGCCGAACCTCGATGTATCGCTTGAGATTCACCCGCGGTGACGGGGCCGTCCCGGGCGGCGTGCCGACGTGGTGGCGAAGCGCGGGTGCGCGGAGCAGGGGACCGGAGGCCGGTTCGTCGGAAGGGAGGGTCGGTGGATCCGCGGGTGGCTTTAGCGCTTCGTTGCCGGCGCTTGCAGCCGGTCCGTCCTGAGGACCTGTCGGGGGAACTGGGTGTGCCGCCGCAGCAGGTCGTTGCGGCGGTCGATGAGTTGGGTCGGCTGGGGTTTGTCATCGAATCCCATCCGATGGAGGGGCTTCGCCTCGTCGAGGCGCCGCTGAGGTTGTTTGCAGAGGAAGTGGCGTGTGACCTTGCCGTCTCCCGGATTGGGCGTTGCGTCCGATGTGTGGAGACGACCAGTTCGACGAACGACCTCGCGTGGGAGGCGGCTGATCAGGAGCAGGAGGCGGCCGACGGCTTGACGGTCCTTGCCGAGTACCAGACCGCCGGCCGGGGCCGACGGGGCAACCGGTGGATTGCCCCGCCGCACACATCGATTCTTTGCTCGGTCATCGTCTGGGTGCCGCTTACGCCTACTCAGGGGGGGGTGCTGACTCGTGCAGCCGCCGTTGCTGTGGCTGAGGCGATCGAACGGGAGTGTGGCCTGAGCGTCGGAATGCGGTGGCCAAACGATCTGGTGGTCGATGACCTGAAGGTTGGCGGCATCTTGGTGGAAGCGCGACCGGTTGCCGGCGGGACGGGGCCGGCCGTCATCGGCGTCGGCATTAATTGCACGCAGGACCCGAAGGCGTTTCCGCCGGACTTCCGCGGAAACGTTGCCAGCCTGGCCATGTTGGGAGAGGACGTGGACCGCACACTGCTGGTCAGGCGGGTGCTCGAGAGGTTGGATCATGCGGTCGGCCGGATGACCGATGACGGGGTCAGCGAGATTCGCCGCCATGCGGCACAGCGGTGCCGAACTCTCGGCCGACGTATTACCGTGAGCGACCGCGATGGCACGTTCAGCGGCGAGGTGCTGGACATTGACCCGGACTATGAACTTGTTCTGAGGCTTGCCGAAGGGGGCATCCGGCGCTTCGCGGCCATGACGACCCACGTGGTTTCCCAAGAGGGGGTATAAGAAAAACCGGGCGAAATTCGAGGCGTGCGCCGATGTTGCAGTGGTGATTCTCAGTTGGCCGTCGTATGGCCGAGTGGGCGCGCAAGCCATTGTGCTGTAAAGGGTTACGACATGCGCGGAGGCATTCGCCAGCGAGACGGACCGCCGTCGCATTTGACGTGGGGCCGGTTATCGGTATCCTGAATAGTGAAGCGTCGGCCGGAAATGGCGGTCCTTGGCGGCCGTCGCTTTTTCAGGCGCGACTGTTAAGATGGGCACTGTGGAAAATACAGAAAATCTTGTGAAGGTAGGGTGTCGTCTGGCCGATAAACATATCGCTCAGTGCGACGATGGCAGGTGGCGGGTAAATGGTCCGACCTGTCGTGCCGCTGCCCGGTGAAGCACGCGTATGAAGGGGGTGAAAAGCGATTAGCGCGTAGCAAGGGCAACCGTGCGACACCCGCCTTTGGTTCGCGGGCGGCGTTACGAAGGGTCGGGCAAAGCAATAGTGGTAAGGGCGAGTAAGGGAACGTGATCAGCCCCCCGTGGGCGGCGAAGGTACAAGGAGAGATTAACATGAAGCATGCGGCAAAAACCGGCTTTACCCTGGTTGAAATCCTCATTGTCGTGATCATTCTGGGCATTCTGGCGGCGATCGTGATACCACAGTTCACCGAGGCGTCGGCCGAGGCACGGGTCAGCAACCTGGTGACCAACCTCCAGACCATCCGCAGCCAGTTGCTCCTGTACAAGACGCAGCACATGGAGCACTACCCGGCTGACGGCGCCGGTGAGGGAGACGCGGAGTTCGTGGCCGAGATGTGCACCTTTAGCGACAAGACTGGCAGCGCCCAAGCCACGCCCGACCCCACCGCTGTTCCGCCCGTCATATACGGCCCGTATCTGACGGGCGTTCCGTTTAACCCCATGACCGACCTGAAGGCGGTGACGGTCGTCACCGGCGCCGCCGCCGTCAATCCGAAGGACGAGTCGAGTGGCTGGTGGTTCAACGCCACGACGGGCGAGTTCAAAGCCAACCTGGCGGACACGGACGACCGCAAGACCATCGATGGCACGTATATGAGCACACTGTAAACGCTGTGGGTGCGCAGCGGTGACCGCCAGCCTCTTCGTGTAGGGGCGAAGAGGCATGGAACCGGGGGCAGAGACGCTTGGAGCGTCCGCTGCCCCCGGTGTTTTTGATTCTTGGCCGGCAGTTCGTCTCGCTACCCTCCCGAACGACCCATCACCCGCTGTCCTGACCCCCTCTGGTGGCAGCGCCGGGCTCGGCGCACGGGTCTTGGCGCCAAGGAGGGCGGCGTCGAGAGGTCCCAGGAGCACTGTCCGATGGCTGCCCGTTTTGAGCCACCCAGAGGATCGTGAATCGCTGAAGATAGGCTGCGGGAGTGCCGATAACCCCTCTGGATGGCAGGCAAAGGGAGCACTGTCCGTTTTTTTGGAACTGTGTGTTAGCATGGGCGGCATAGGGGAGATAGGAAATGCTTGCAAGGCACGTTCGAGCGATTGCCCACGGGTTGGTCCTTGTGTCTGCGATGCTGGCGCTGATTGCAGCCGCCTTGTGGTTCAGGACAGGCCCGTTGGAGTCCCAGGCTCTGGCGCGGGTTAAAGCCCTCTCGACCGATTCCAGAGGCATTCCCGATTCGGGCAAACAGCGAGAGGCGATGGTGGATCAACTGAAGGCTCTGAACAGTCGTCTCAAGGAAATCGAGGACGGGTTCCGCAACGGCACGTACGTCATCCAGACAACCGAGCAGAAGGCTCGCGCCGAGCCCGGCAGAGGAGGAACTCCGTGATGAGAAGGGTACGCTTCCTGGCTCGAAGCCAGGGTTTTACGATTGTCGAGTTGCTGATCGTGATCGCGGTGCTTGTCATCGCAGCCGCGATCGTCATTCCCAGCATCGGCTCGGCCGCCGACACGCAGGCTATCAGCGCCGCCAGGATTCTCGGATCGGATCTGGAACTGACGCGGAGTCTCGCCCTGACGACCCAGCAGCCACACTCGCTCATCTTGAGTCAGGATCTGCAATCCTACAAGGTGGTGGCGAATTACGGCGGCGGGTCGTATGCGTCCGCTTTGGCGATCCCGCACCCGGTTGTGGCTGGGAAGCCGTTTGAGGTAACCCTGTCCCGGCAGAACGGGATGAGTTCCGTGGGGATAGCCAGCGCGTCGTTCGGCGGTAACACGTACGTCACCTTCAATTCCCAGGGCGAGCCGTCGTCGGGCGGCACGGTGATGGTGGAATCCGGCCAGGTGCAGATGCAGGTATCGGTCGGGGTGCTGACGGGGGCGGTGGCAGTAACGCGTGTTTCGGGTTGACGGGGGCCGGAAGGGGGTTTGCCGTGAGGCAATTGCCGATCGGCTTGGACGTTGGGACCACGGCCGTCCGGCTGCTACAGGTGGGTGGCAGCGAGCGGGATATGCGTGTACTCGAGGCCGCCAAGTTCGTGATCCCGCTGGAAGTGAAGGGTGCTGTGGCGCGGCGCCGCAAGTTCGTTATCGACGGTGTGCGTCGCGTTGTAAAGGAACGCCGCTTCCGCGGACGTGAGGTCGTGATGGCGCTGTCGGCCGGGGAACTGGCGATCCGCAACATCCGCATGCCGAGAATGCCGGAAGAGGAACTGGTGACGGCCGTCAACTGGGAAGCCCAGAACAAGTTCCCGTTCGATACAGCCACCGCGGTGATTCAGTACCTGAGGGCAGGGGAAGTGCGACATGGAGACCAGGTCCTCGACGAGATCATCCTCTTTGCCGCGCCTCGCGTCGAAGTGGATGAGAAGATTCAGTTGACCTGCGAAGCGGGGCTGAACCTTGTGAGCCTGGATGCCGAGCCATGCGCCGGGTTCCGCAGTGTCGAGCGGTTTCTGCGCCGCCGAGACGACGAAGACATCGTGCGGGTCTTCTCGGACATCGGGGCGGAAACGACGGTGGTCATCGCACGCGGACGGGACGTGGTTTTCGTGAAGACCATACCGATAGGCGGGGTCGTGTTCAACCGCGCGGTGGCGGACCGTCTTGAACTGGCCCCTGCCGAGGCCGAGGCCCTGCGGAGGCGGATCGCCCGACGCCGCTTGCAAAAGGACCCTGCCGGCCCCGACGCCGATCGGACCGCGCGCGCGGTGGCCGACGCCATCAGGCCGCATCTGGAAGACCTTGCCGATGAGGTCGGCCTCTGCCTTCGGTACTACAGCGTCACGTTTCGAGGGCCGCGTCCGGAGTCGATCGTGTTTACTGGCGGCGAAGCACAGGACCCGGGCATTGCGGAGACGCTCGGCGAGCGGGTGGGGATGGAGGTTGTGATCGGCGATCCATTCCGCGGGGTGCGGACCGACCACTTGGGGCCGATCCTCGACCGGCGAGGTGCCCGGGCTGAGTGGGCCACGGTGTTCGGCCTCAGCCTGAAGGGGTTCCACCTGGCGGCCCAGTTTGCGGCGGGTTACGCGGCCTGAGAGGCAGGGGAGCGAACGGTGCACGAACTGGAGTTCTTGCCGGAAGATTACCTTCGGGCGCGGTTCCAGCGTCGGATCGGTTTCATTCGTTCCTGGCTGCTGCTGGCCATCGGTCTGGCGATGGTCCTGTGGAGTCTCCAGATGGGCGCCTGGGTCCGGGACGCACGGGCCGAACTGGCGGCGCTTCGCGGCGCGGGTTCGGCAGTGGACGCGGACGTAAAGAAGGTCCGGAACCTCAGGGCTGAGGCCAAGTCCTACAATCAGCGCCTGGACCTCCTGCGGAGCCTGAAACCCAGGATCGCCGTGACCAACGTCATCGGCGAGATGGTCCGCCTCTTGCCACAGGGCATTATGCTGGACGGCTTTGACTTGGACTATCCGATAGGGGCAGAAACCGAGGGGGCGACGCTTCGGTTGCGCGGCTGGGCGCCCAATGAGACGGCCGTGACGCAGGCGGTGGGCGAACTGGATGCGTCGCCGTGCTTCGAGCGCGCCACTGTCGAGAAGTCGAAACTGCTGTCGGGGGGGATCCACGGGCGGCGGTCGTTCGTCATCGAGGCGGGGATCGTGCGGGTGTCCCCGGCCGAGGAGAGATAGACGTGGCGGCACGTACGAGCGTACGCAAGCGCTGGGCGGTAGACCGGCAGCAGTTCCTCATCCTGCTGGTGGCCGCTGTCATGATGACCAGTTTTGTCCTCTTGGTGTGCTGGCCGAAGGAGCGCGAACTGACGGCCGTTGGCCGGGCGCTCGAACACGAACGCGATCTGGTCCGCCGGAAAGTGCTCGCCAGCAACGAGGGTCTGTATGTGTCGGCGCGGATCCCGAGCCTTCGCATGGCCCAGGACGTATTCCACCGTCGCCTGCCGCCGGAGCCGCACGTGGCCGAGTTCCTCAGAGCGGTGACCGAGCGGGTGGCGGCTGAGTCGGACGTGGCCCACGAAATCGAGCGGGCCGAGACCACGCTATCGGGACTGTCGGGGCCGGCGCTCGCGGTTGCCCTGCGGCTGCGGCTGATTGGGCCTTTTGAAGGTGTCTACCGGTGCCTGGCCGAGATCGAAGGTGTCGAACGGGTGAGCCGTTTCCGACGGGTGCGTTGCGTGAGATCCGAAAGCGCCGGCCATGTCGTTGCTGAAGCCGAAATCCTGGTGTTCTACCTTCCCGAGTCCGATCAGCAAACGGGTCCGGGTAAATTGGGCAACGGCGGCGGAGCAAGCCTCGGGCGGGCACGCGGATAGGCGAGTGAGAAACCATGATCGAGTTGGGAAGATTCTGGGCCGCTGACACCTGGATTCATGTCTGGCTGGCCGGTCGGTCGCGCGGCCGGTGGGCTACCGCGCGCGGGCGGTGGATTCAGGCTATGCTGACGGTGGCCCTTCTGGTCACCGGCCTGAGCGCCTGGGCGTTGGCGATCATTCAGCCATGGACGACGAAAGTAGCGGACCGCGGCGTTTTCGCGGCGTCGCCCGGGGTGACGCCCGACAGGGTCCGGTCGGCCGCCGTTAGCCTTGAGGAACTCGTGGGCGAGCACGTCTCGGCCGTTCCCAGACCGCTTCGGCGGAACCCGTTCGACCACGCCGGGTCCGCCGGCGAAGAGGCGGTCGCTCCTGATTCCAAGCGTCCGGCGCCGCGCGCGGCGAACGTGGTTGGCGCAACGGCCGACCGGCCGACGCCACAGGAGATCCTGGAGAAGGTCAAGGGGCTGAGGCTCGAGGTGATCCTCATCACGCCCGAGGGGCAGCGTTGGGCCGTTATCAATGGCGAAAACTACCGAGAGGGGAATGCAGTGGCCGGATTCCGGATCGTTGAGATCCAGGAAGGCCGGGCAAAACTGCAGCAGGGAGGTGTCACGTGTCTGTTACGCATGGATTGAGAAAGAACGTCATGTCGGCTAGGGAGACAGCCCGCGAACGAGGTCGGTGGTCCGCCGGGCTCCTGATGGCGGCGCTGGCGGGGGCGTACCTGACGTTTGGGCACGCCATAACGCATGGCGCCGAACAGAACGCGCCATCTGCTGCTGTCGGCGGTGCCGAGGCGACCACGCCTGCCGCCGACGCGTCCCAACCGGCGGACGCTGGCGTGACGAAGGCGGCGCCGGTGGGCGAGGGCAGGATCGAACTTCACATCAAGGACGACGATCTGACCAACGTCCTCGAACTCCTTTCGCAGCAATACCAACTCAACATCGTTGCCAGCAAGGGAGCCACGGGCAAGGTGTCGGCCGACCTTTACGCCGTGACGGTCGAAGAAGCCCTCGACGCCATCTGCCGGGCCACCGCCTTGGAGTGGGTGAAGGAAGGGAACTGCATCTACGTTCATACGGCCGAAGAACTCGTGGCAATCAAGGAGGACGAGTCGCGGCTGGTCACAGAGGTCTTCCATCTAAACTACCTGACGAGCGCAGAGGCCCTAATCCTGATCACGCCGGCCCTCTCGACCAAGGCGACGACGGCGGTCACGACAGGCGCCGAGACCGGTATCCCGTCCGGCGTCGATGAGGCCGGCGGCGACGATTACGCCCTGGGGGATGGCGTGGTCGTCCGCGACTTTCCCGAGAACCTCGAACAGGTGCGCAAGATCCTCGAGAAGATGGACAAGCGCCCCCGTCAGGTTCTCGTCGAAGCCACCATCCTCTCGGTTGAACTCGACGATCAGACCAGCCTGGGCATCAACTTCAACGCTCTGGCCGGCGTCGACTTTCGCGACATCGCCGCCCCTGAACCGACGACCGTACCGGCGACTATCCAGGGGGACGCGGCAGCCACCGCCAGGGCGCAGTCTCATCCCTGGGCCACGGGTTACACGACCGGCTTCGCCACGCCTGGCACCGGCTTGAACATCGGCGTCATCACCAACAACATCTCGTTCTTTATTCAGGCGCTGGAGGCCGTCACCGACACGACCGTCCTCTCGAACCCGAAGGTCCTGACGCTGAACAAGCAGCCCGCCGAGGTTATCGTGGGCCAGGAAATCGGCTACATCACCACCACCACGAGCGAGACGACGGCTATCCAGTCCGTGGACTTCCTCGAAGTCGGAACCCAGTTGCGCTTCCGCCCGTTCATCACCGATGACGGGTACGTCCGCCTGGAGGTGCACCCGGAGGTTTCCACAGGGGCCATCAACGCTCTCACAGAAGTCCCCGACAAGACCACCACCGAAATCACGTGCAACATCATGGTCAAGGACGGCGAGACGGTCGTCATCGGCGGCCTGTTCGACGAGACCGTCAGCGTCGGTCGGAACCAGGTTCCCGGACTCGGCAACATTCCCGGCCTCGGGTGGTTGTTCCGCAGCAAGGACGACGACACGCTGCGACACGAAATCATTGTCCTCCTGACGCCACACATCATCGAGGACAACGAACTCAATGCCATCGGCAAGGCCACCCTTGCCGACGCCAAACGCCGGTGCCTCGGCATCCGCGAAGGATTCAGTTTCTTCACGCGCGAACGCATCACCGTCGGCTACGTGCAAAAGGCCAATCAGGCCTGGAAACGCTACGAGGAAACGCGCAATCCCAAGGACCTCGACGACGCCTGGTGGAACGTCTCGTTGGCGTGCAACGTGGCTCCGAACAACCTCAAGGCTCTCCGCTTGAAAGATGCAGTGCTCACGGCGAAGACCGGCAAGCCGCACACGCCGCCCAACCTCACCATCTGGGACACCATCCAGACTCGTCTGAGGGCCATGGACGAGGCCAAGGGGGTGGTCTCCCCCACCAAGACAAAGCGCGCTCCTGCCGCCAAGCAGGAGCCCAAGCCGAAGAACGAAGCACGTCCCACGGGCAAGGTCCGCGAGAAGGAGGCCGACCGTGCGAATTAAGCGAGTCACTCTGTATGCCGCCGTCGTAGGCGTGTTTCTGGCCGCCGGATGCGGACAGACGCACATCGAAAAGAAGCGCGAGGAAGCCCGCCAGCGCTGGGGCGAATCTCGCGCCTCCATGATGGTCAAACTGGCCGAAGCCTGCTTCAAACGCGGCGACCTCGTCCGCGCACGCGAGCACGTCGAAGAGATCATCAAGGCCGGTATCCCCTATGCCCCCGTCTACGTGCTGGCGGCCCGTCTGTCTGCCGAGATGAAGGAGTTGGATGAGGCCCGCGATTACGCCGAGACTGCCAAAACCATTGATCCGGAATCCGCCGAGGCCCGATACGTGCTCGGCACGGTCGAACAGGCCCTCGGACACGAGACGGAAGCCCTGGCCGAGTTCGCCAAGGCGGCGGAACTGAACCCCGACGTCGCAAGGTATGCCCTGGCCGAGGCCGAAATGCTCGTCGCGAGCGGCAAGGCTCAAGCAGCCGCCGGGCGCCTCGCCGAGGCTGCCGAGCGGATGCCGGGCAGGGCCGATGTGCACGCCGCCCTCGGCGACGTCCTCTCATTCCTCGGCCGCTACCGGGAGGCGGCCGGCGGCTACCGGATCGCGTTGCGGCTCGATCCCGAGCAGCGGGAATGCAAAGAGCGCTTGGCGACGGCCCTGTTTTACTCCGGCGCCTATGACGAGGCCGAGCCGGCCCTGGCTGAACTGGCGAAGTGCGAGCCGGACTTCGCCGCCGGCTGGATCCGTCAGATGCGGGCCGACTGTCTGATGGCCCTCGGCCGGACCGACGAGGCCCGGACCCTCTATGAGGTGCAGGCACGGAGCGCATCCGGGGCATCCCGGCCGCTGGTTGCGCTCGCCAAGTGCGATATCTTCGAGGGCCTGCTCCCGTCGGCCCGGAAGTTCCTCGAGGCAGCCCTGGCAAGCCACCCGCAGGACATCGAGGCCAACGCCCTCATGGGCTACGTCCTCGTGGCCGAAGGGCGGCCGGGCGAGGCCGTGTCGCACCTGAAACTGGCGCTGAAGGACCCGAAGTGTGACGGCCGGGAAACCGTGGAGTGGCTCCTCGCACGCGCCGAGGGAAGGACGCTCCCTCCACCGCCCAAGGCGAAGGCGCGGCCGTCTGCGGCGCGGTCGCAAGACGCCAAGCAGAGCGACGGGCTATACGTCTTGGCCAGACCCGCGAACTCGTCGTAGGAGAGATACCGGCGGTCGCCGTTCCGGATGGGCGGACGGTCTGGAGGTTGTGGGTCGTGATTGAGTTGAGGCGTGTGGCCGCCGTCATCCTGCTGTTCCTGGGGGTCGGTGTGGGGCTCCACCTGCTCATGGACCCGCTGCGCGATGCCGGACAGCCCGCCACGGCCAAGGCGATGACGCTGGGAGCGGGACTGGCACTCTCGGTGCTCGGCATCATCGGCGGCTTCCTGATCGCACGCATCCCCAAGGAGCGGATCGACGGCGTGACCGAGCACCTCGAAGACATGGCCCGGCGCGGGACGGTCGGCATGGTCGTCAGCGAAGCCGACGCCGACGCGCTCGGACGGCTCGGGCACGCCATCAATCACTACCTCGTCTTCGTCAAGGACGAGGTGGAACAGTCGCACATGACCGCCAAGGAGCGGCAGATTCAGATGAAGGTCCTGGAGGCCGAGAAGCGGCACGTGGAGGCTGTCATCCATGCGATCAGCGACGGGGTGCTCGTCATGGACGCCTTCGGGGACCTGGTTCTGACAAATGAGGCGGCCGAGAAGATCTTCGGTTTCACGTTCGACGCCTCCGCCCGCAAGCCCGTTGAGGAGACCATCAGCGACAGGCCGTTTCTCGAACTGCTGCACGAGATGCACGAAACGGGCCTGGCCGTGCCGCACCGGACGGTCGAGTGGGTTCAAGGATCGGGTGAAAACGCCCGGACCTGGCGTGTCATCCTGAACACCGTCGTCGAGGGGCGTAAGCACGACCGGGTCAGCGGCGTAGTGGCTGTTCTGCACGACGTCACAAAGGAGAAGGAAATCGCCCGCATGAAGAGCGATTTTGTCTCGAACGTCTCCCATGAACTCAAGGCCCCGCTCTCGAGCATCAAGGCCTATGCCGAGATGCTCCTGGACGGCGAGGTGGCCGACGAGGCCGAGGCCGGGGAGTTCCTGGGCGTGATCGCCGGCGAGACCGACCGGCTCGGGCGGCTCATCGAGAGCATTCTGAACCTGAGCCGTCTGGAGTCCGGCCTCATCCCCGCCAAGAAGACGGACCTGGCCATGACCGAAATCCTGCGCGACGTCGGCGACGTTATGACGCCGCAGGCCACGAAGAAGAACATCCGCCTCGAGACGGATCTGGCCCCGGTCTTCTTCCGCGTCCACGCCGACCGCGACCTGCTCTATCAGGCCGTGCTCAACATCGTCTCGAACGCCGTCAAGTACACGCCAGAGGGGGGACAGGTGTCCATCTCTACGTACCTCGACGACGGCTCTGTGGTGGTGGACGTGGTGGATACCGGCTACGGCATTCCGCCGGAGGACATGGACCGGGTCTTCGAAAAGTTCTACCGTTCGCCACACTCAGCCGGGGGAGCCGGCGGCACCGGTCTCGGACTGCCGCTCGTGAAGCACGTGGTCGAAACTATTCACGGGGGACGGGTCGCGCTGGAAAGCCGGGTTGGCAAGGGATCCGTGTTCCGAATCTACTTGCCCGCTGTTCGGTAGCCGTCCAGCGACGGGAGGACGAGCATGGGCTTCAAGGTGCTGGTGGCCGACGACGAAGCCGTTATCACGAACGTGGTGGCTATGAAACTACGGAACGCCGGACTCAATGTCATCGTGGCGATGGACGGCCAGGAAGCGTATGAACGGGCCAGGGCTGAGCGGCCGGACGTCCTGATTACCGATCTCCAGATGCCCGGAATGAGCGGTTTGGAATTGTGTGCGCGGCTGACGGCCGAACTGCCGGAACCCATCGCCACCATCCTTCTGACGGCCAAGGGCTTCGAAATCGACCGGAGCGAGATCGACAGCCTGCCTATCCTGCGCGTGATGACCAAGCCGTTCAGCCCACGGGAACTCCTCGCCAACGTCCGGGAGGCGCTCGGGGTTTGTGCCGCATCCTAGGGAAGCCATGTTGGCATCTGCGACAACGTGTTCGCCGGCGGCGGTTGAGGCCCCGGAAGGGCTCGCCCGGGAGATCCGCGAGCGTACGGGCCTGGCCACTGCTTTCTACCGTCCCGATGGCACGCGGATCGCCGAGGCATCGGGACAAGGTGGTGCCTTGGATGCCGGCGCCGTCCCGTCCGAAACGGTGACGCGCCTCGTGCGCGAAGCGGCCGAGGCGAACGAGGATCGCCTGGCGAACGGACCACACGTCCTGGCGGCCGCATGGCCGATCTGCCTTCGCGGGAAGCCGAGACTCGTTGCGGCGGTCGAACTGCCCACCCCAGAGGAAGGCGAGCAGACGCTGGCCTGCCGTCTGCTGGCGGCTGTGGGGGTGGCCGTCCGCGCGCGGGTCGCGGAGGCCGACGCCCGTTCACAATGTGATTCGCTCGCCGAGGCGCTCAGCCAGAGTTTCGAGGAGATCAGCCTGCTCCACAACGTCGGCGAGGTGCTCCGCGTGACGCGGCCGGTCACGGGCCTGCTGGAGTACGTGTGCGCGGAACTTCGCGAGACGACCGGCGCGGAGGCGGCCGTGGCTTACCTGCCCGGCGTGGACGGAGCCGAGCCCAAGACGGTGGTCTCCGGTTGCCTGCCGCTGCCCGCCTCCGACTTGCCGAGGCTTTTCAACGAGTTGCTGGATAGCCTTGACCCCCACGGGAACGTTCTCATCAACAATCACTGCCAGCAGGACCCGTCGCTGGCCCGGTTCTCGGTGGCGATGGAGCGGCTGGTTGTGGTGCCGGTGGCACTGGGCGAGCGGACTCGCGGTGTCCTTGCGGCGTTCAATCGCTGCGGCGAGGAGTTCGGCAGTCCCGACGTCAAACTCATCCGGTCCAGCGCCAACGCCAGCGCCGTCTTGATCGAGAACCGTCGCCTTTACGACGAACTCCAGCAGATAATGCTGAGCCTGGTGCGGGCGCTGGTATCGAGCGTCGATGCCAAGGACCCGTACACGTGCGGGCACAGCGAGCGGGTGGCGATCACCTGCCGCGAGATCACAGGACAACTGGCGCTCGGCCACGAACAGGCCGAGCAGGCGTACATGGCGGGACTGCTTCACGACATTGGCAAAATCGGCACGCCGGAAGCCATCCTGCGGAAGGAAGGCCGCCTTCTGCCTGAAGAACGCCGTATCATAGAACGCCACTGCGAGGTCGGCGGGCGCATCCTGAGCGGCATTAAGAAACTGGAACCCATCCGCGAAGCCGTCATCCATCATCACGAACACATGGACGGCAAGGGCTACCCCGCGGGGCTGAAGGGCGAGGCGATCCCGTTGCTCGCCCGGATCGTCGGTCTGGCGGACGCCTTCGACGCGATGACCAGCAGCCGGCCGTACCGGCCGATGTTGCCGCTTGAACATGCCATCGGTGAGATCCAGCGGAACGTGGGAACGCAATTCGACGTAGCCGTGGCCGAGGCGTTCTTCCGACTTGACCTCGACCGGCTGAGGCAGCAGTTTGCCGAGGAGCCGGCAGCGCTCTGTGCCACGGGCATATAGGCGAGGTTCACGATGCCGATAACGGCCGATGCGTATGGCAGCATGATGGTGCTTTCGGTGGCGCCGGCCCTGACACGAGCCGAGGAGGAACAGTTCCGTCAAGCCGCCTCGGAGCAAATCCGGTCGGGCGGCAGGTGGTTCGTCCTCGACCTGTCACGGGCCGGGTATTTCGACAGCCAGGGACTGGAAGCCGTTGTGTGGTTCCAGGAACAGGTCGAGGCCGTCCAGGGCGTTATCAAGGTGGCGGGGTTGAAAGGCCTTGGGCGGAAGACCTTTGAGATTGTCCGGTTCGACAAGAAGTTCGAGGTCTTCGATAACGTTCACGAGGCTGTCAAGAGTTTCCACTAGGACAGGCCATGGCGACAGCAATCAAACAGCGCGCCCGGCTGGGCGGCCTGTTGACGGCCCGCGGGGTCATCACGCGCGAGCAACTGGCCCACGCGCTCCAGGTTCAGCAGGACGGCCAGCAGGATCGGCTCCTCGGCGAGATCCTGGTCGATCTTGGCTACGCCGCCCAGGAACAGGTCCTGTCGGCGGTGGCGGAAGGGTGCGGCGTGCCGTTCGCCCGTCTCACGCCGCAACTCGTTGACCCGGCGGTCCGCAGTTCTCTGCCGACGATGTTTATCCAGAAGCACTGTGTCCTGCCGCTCTTTCGGGTCCGCGATATTCTGACCGTGGCCGTCTCCGAGCCGTCAAACATTTTCCTGGTCGATGAGATTGCCCACGCGGCCGGGCTGAGCGTGCAGGTGGTGGCGTCGACGGCCGACAACATCTACCAGATGCTCGACGAGACCCGCGCCGAGATGACGGAGCCGCCCCAACTCTTCGATGATGGGGCCGGCGAACTGCCGATGTCGGCCGACCTGCTCCTGCCGGATGACTACGAGTCGGTCTACGGCACGTGGCCGTCCGAGAAGGTTGCGAGCCTCTTGATCCGGGAGGCCGTTCGCTCTCGTGCCAGCGCCATCCATGTGGAACCCGATGAGAAGGTGATGCGGATCCGGTTCCGCATCGACGGCGTGCTCCACGTGGTGATGCGTCCGCCCGCACGGCTGGCGGCGGAACTGGCCGCAGCCTTCGATGAGATGATGGGGTTCTCCGGCAAGGCATCGCCGGCCCAGGGGTTCCGTCGAAGCGCTCGCCTTCTGGTTCAGGGCCGCGGCGTTCAGCTTCAGGCGACCAGCCTGAGCGGAGCATCCGGGCCTCGGACCGTGGTGCGCCTGGTGCGCGACGATGAGGCCCAGAAACCGCTCGAAAAACTCGGCTGCGACGTCGAGTTGCTCTCGGCATACCGGGACATGCTGACTGAGGG
The DNA here is from genome assembly GCA_964449275.1 of uncultured Anaerolineales bacterium. Taxonomy (GTDB): domain Bacteria; phylum Planctomycetota; class Phycisphaerae; order FEN-1346; family FEN-1346; genus JAUVZF01. Next base: position 12,024 of record CAYVAM010000016.1, on the reverse strand, counting down.
GCATGGTCTGGTGGTCGTTGCCGGCCCGTGCGAAAGCGGCGTTACCACAACGCTCTACAGTAGCCTTAATGCCCTGGACCCGGTCCGCCTGAACGTATGCACCATCGAATCGTGCGTACACTTCACTCTGCCGGGCGTCAACCAGTTCTCGCCGGCAACGTGCGGCTCCGCAGACGCATGGGACATCCTTTCGCGGCTGCTTCTCCAGCAGCCGGACGTCCTGATGCTTGACGGGGTGCTGGATGCCGACGTGGCGCGCGCTGCCGTGGAAACGGCCCTCGATGGGGGCTTGGTCCTCGCCCAGGTCCGGGCCAGAGACGCCGCCGACGCCATCGCGAGGCTGGCGGCGGACGTGCCCGCGGAGTCGCTGGCCTCGGCTCTGCGCGGCGTGTTGGCGCAGCGCTTGGTGCGGACGGTCTGCCTCCACTGCCGCACCCCGTACGATCCGCCGAGTTCGCTGCGCCATCGCGTGACCGAGACGTTCGGCCCGGTGGACGAGTATGTTAAAGGACGGGGCTGCGTCAACTGTGGGCAGACGGGGTTCCTCGGACAGATCGGCCTGTTCGAACTGGCACCCGTCGATGAGGCGCTCGCGAATCTGATTCGCAGCGGCGCCGATGCGGTGGGGCTGCGCGACGCGATTCGCTCGGCCGGACGCCCCTCCATCCGGCTTGACGCCGGCAACAAGATCCGGGCAGGGATCACCTCGGTCGAGGAAGTCATGGATGTCTTGGCGGGGTACCCCGGCGGGGCGCCTTCGCACGCCGCGGCGACGCAGAGCGGCACGGAACCGGCCTGACCTGCTGTCGCGCCAGGACCGTCGTGTCCGGCCGGCGCCAAAGAGAAAGGGCCGCCGATGCGGCCCTGTGTCATTCCCGCCCTGCGATCTGTCGGCGAGTAAGCAGGAGCGATGAAGTCAATCCGAATTCGGCGGCTGATCCCGGCGCGCCGGGACACCCAAGTCCGTAGCGCCGGGCTTTATGCCCGGCGGCCGCCCGTCAGGGCGACGGTGGTTCCCCGCCGGGGATAAACCCCGGCGCTACGGGTGTTCGGAAACACTTTCTCGCTCCCGCTTAGTAGCGCTTCTTCTTGTCCCGGTCCTTCGACCGCCCGGACTTCCCCTCAATCCCCTCGATCTTCTTCAGCAGTTCCTGACCGTCTTTCTCGGTTCGCTTGTCCTTTGGGAGGGCGTTGAAAAGCGCCTGGTACAATTGCACGGCGCTGCGCTTGTCGCCGCACTTCGCGTACAACTCGGCGACCTTCATCCCGAGTTTCCTGTCGTTGTACCGAGTTTTGGGACTCTTGGCCTCGAATAGGCTCTTGTAGAACAGGAGGGCGTTCTTCGGGTCGCCGCCCTTGTCATACAACTCGCCAATGGTCTCGGTCAGGACGGTGTCCTTGGCGCGTTGGTTGGCGGGGATGCTCTTGTAGATTGAAAGGTAGATGCCGAGGGCGGCACGGAACTCGGCGCACTGTTTGTATATCTGGGCGACCTTCTCGAGGTTCGTCCGATGCTTGCTCTCGACGCGGGCGGTCACCGTGTCGATACGTGCCTTCAGTGGCTCGGGCGCCTTCTCGCGGTCGCGTTGCAGCACCTTGACCGATTTCAGCAGCGGCTGCAGTTTGGCCCCGAACGCCTGCAGTTGTCTGGCACACGAGATCATAATGGCCTTGTATTGGCGGAGTCCTTTGCCGCTCTCGCCCTTGGCGAGTTTCTCGGCGATCTTGCCCGGATTCTCGACGCCCTCGCTCGCCTTTTGCCGGGCCTGCATGATCTTCATCGAAAGGTTGAGTTCCTGTTCCTGGAGCAACATCATCCGCTCCTCGATCGACGCGATCTGCTTCTCGACGCGCGCCTCCAGGTCCGCTTTCGGATCGGCCGCCGCTTCACCGGCCGCCAACCGGGCGGATATCGTGACCGCAATCGCCAAGCCCAGTGCCAGACTCAAGAGCAGTTTCGCACATCGCATTCGCATAGCCAGCCCCATGTATCACCTTCCCCCTGTCCGGCCGTCTCTCAGACATTATACAACGTGCGGGCTGCCCCGCAACCCACCCCCGGCGCCGGCGCGTCTAGCCTTCGATCGACGTGACGCGGACGGTCAGGTATCCCTGGCGGTGGCCGGTGTGGGTCCGGGAGTTCTTGCGCCGTCGGACCTTCACGACCTCCAGTTTGGGACCCTTAGACGGGCCGAGGACCTGGGCGGTCACTTTCACCCCTTCCACGAGGGGTTTGCCGACCCGGACGCCCTTTTCATCGGCCAGAAGGAGCACTCGGTCGAACGTCAGGGCGCTGCCCACCTCGGCCGGTCGCAAATCAATCTCCAGCGTCTGACCCTCTTCGACTCGCAGTTGCGTGCCGCTGTCTTCGACGATTGCGTACATGCCTCTCTCCGCTCACCAGGATTATACGACAAGGCAAGGGAGTGTAGCGAGCCCTTGACGTAAAATCAACCTCTTATCTGCTTCCCCCGCCAGGTCAGACGGCTGCGGCGCGGCCCTATTCACGCAGAGTGGCTCCTGGCACGCTCCGTCCCTGAGCAAAACGGATTCCTCACGGCAAGGCGCCAGGCTGCCAGGAACGGACACCCTGGTTTTAGTTTCTCTTTGCGGCTTTTTGGCGGCCTCGCCTCGTCGAGTCTCGGCTTGGGGGGGGCTTTGCGTGAGGTCGCCGTAGCGGGCTTGCCGCCCGTCAGGGCGACGGTGGTTCCCCGCCGGGGATAAACCCCGGCGCTACGGGTGTTCGGAAACACTTTCTCGCTCCTGCTTAGCGGCGGTCGCGCATGAAGATCTCGCCGATCTCGCGGAGCGTGTACCGGCACTTCAGGTCCTGGATGAGCCGAATGCGCCGCGCCACGGACTCATCGAACAGCCGCTGGCCGCCCGGTGTGCGATCTGTCTCGGAGATCAGGCCGTACATGCAATAGGTGCTCACGACCTGACGCGAGACGCCGGCCTTCTCGGCGAGTTCGCCGATGCGGTAAAGATGGGGACTCTCTTGACGACCGCGCCGAACCATATTAAGGTATCCTCGCTCTCCGGGGGGTATCGGACCGCGTGTGGCAAAAACTTGAGGCAAACGCGGCACGTGCGGCAATCTACCGAAGGAGGTCTTGCTCATGGCACACCACGTCATCGGCAGTACGCTGTGGTCGCTGGCTTTGCCGGGCACGGTCGAGTCGATCGAGAAGGTGGCGGAACTCGGCTACGAGGCCATTCAGTTCACGTTCCGCCAGGACGATGACCTGACGCCCGACGGCATGGCCCGCATTCGCGATGCGCTCCAGCGAACGGGCCTTCAGGTACCGGCCGGGATGATCGACTTCCCGGGTGAGGACTACTCCAGTATCCAGGCGATCCGCGACACGGGCGGTTTCATCAACCCCGACGATTTCCCCGAACGCCTCGAACGGTGCCGGGTTTGGGGCGAGGCCATGGCCGACCTCGGCATCACCCACGTCACGACCCACGTCGGTTTCATCCCCAGGCCGGCCGACCCGTCGTACGGCGACTTCATGGACCGCCTTGGTCAGGCCGTGGACGCTATCAATGCATCGGGCCACACGGTGGGCTTCGAGACCGGCCAGGAATCCGGCGAGGCGCTTATCAAGGCCCTCGAAGATCTCGGACGCGACTTCGTAAGCGTCAACTTCGACCCGGCCAACTTCATCTTGTACGGCTCGGACGACCCGCTGGACGCCGCCCGCGTCCTGGCCGGCCGCACGTCGATGGCTCACATGAAAGACGGCACGCGGTCGGACAAGCCCGGCGAAGTGTGGGGCGAGGACGTGCCTCTGGGCCAGGGCAACGTCGACTTTGTGGCCGTCCTGAAGGCGCTGGAGGAAGGCGGTTTCACGGGGGCGTTGGTTGTCGAGCGCGAGGCGGGGGACGACCGCATCGGCGACTTGGCGGCTGCGCGGCTGTTTGTCGAGGACCTTTTCAAGAACGTGTCCGAATAGGTGTCGTGCGGCTCGTGTCGGAAACGTGCCGAGAACCGGATTTTTTTGCTTGAAAAACGGATGCCCGTTCGTAATAACTAGTACGAGAGTGAGGGAAGGGGCGCCACTTGCTCGACGGGGCGTTCGCCGCCCGGCGTTTCCTGCCCAAGGGCCAAACGGAGCCGTCATGGCTAAGGCCGTAGTTGCCGTTGCCAGGTCGTATGAGCGCGAAGGCCGCCGCGGAGCCGCTGCCGACTACGACGTTGACCGGATGCTGGCGTTTCAGAAAGGCAACGAACTGGCCTTCCAGGAACTGGTCGAGCGCAATCACGGCCGCGTTATCGGGCTTATCTACCGCTTCATCAGCGACGCCTCCGATGCCGAGGACCTTGCCCAGGAAGTCTTTCTGAGGATTTACCGGGCTCGTAAAACGTACAAACCCACCGCGAAATTCTCGACGTGGATGTTCCGCATCACGGCCAACGTCAGCCTGAACGCCCTGAGGTCGCGGGCGAATCGACGCGACGACATCTCCATCGAGCAGATGTCCGATTTCGGAGACGGGCCGCGCGCCATGCCCGACCCCCAGAGCCGCCTGCCCGATCTTCACCTGCACCAGAGAGAACTCCAGGAGAAAGTCCGGGAGGCCATCCAGGCCCTTCCCGCAAAGCAGCAGGTCGCCGTCATCCTGAACAAGTATGAGGGAATGAGTTACGCGGACATCGCCAAGACGATCGGATGCACCACCATGGCCGTCAAGAGCCTCTTGGCCCGGGCCCGCGACAATTTGAAGGACCGGCTCCTCCTCTACATCCGTACGGGCCGCGGCCGGCAGCGCGTCAGTTAGTTTTTCCCGCTTTTTTGCAGCACCCACCCGATGGCGGCGTGTTCAACCTCGTGGAGTCTTTTCCAAGGAAGGTTCGAGCGATGTCTTCTCCGTGTCAGTGGGTTCGGGGTGTGCTGGCAGCCTACCTCGATGGCGAGTTGAAGTCATCGACGGCGGAGGCGGTGCGCCGGCACCTTGAGCGTTGCGAGTCGTGCCGGGCCCACGCCCGATTGCTTCGAGAGAGTTGGGGGTTGTTGGATGAGGTGCCGCCCGCGCCGGCGCACGCAGGATTCACCGATCGTATGATGGCCCGGCTCGTTGAGGAGAAGGACCTCAACGCCTTGGCGTCTCGCCTTCGTCCGGACCGGCTGCGGCGGCAGGTGGTGGCGTCGGTGCTGGGTGTTGCGGCCGGGCTCGTGTTCGGCTTGGCGGTTTACTCCTGGACCGGGTTGCCCCAGGAACCGACCAGTCCGGTCGAGCGCGAAGTCAGTCGCAACGTCTCGTTTCTCGAAGACGCGGACCTGCTGGATGAGATTGCCGTCATCGAAGCCATGGATCGCCTGATGAGCCTGGACGAAACCGGCGACGGAGCCTGACGGATGGATCCGCGACGCGAACAACTTGTGCGTCTTCTGAATCGCCGCCGCCGGCGAATCCGCCTGATGCTCATGTGTCTGGCGACGGCGCTGGCGTGCGGTCTGGTTGCCGGCATCACGGGGCCGCAGATCCTGATCGGCGGCGTCCCGTACGACGTTGCGGGATCTCGCGCCTCGAAGAGCAAGTCTCGCGACCGGTCGGGCCAGGCCGCCGGGCACCTGGAACTGTCGGACCGGCTGGGACTGGACCCACGACAGACTCAGGCCAACACGATTCGCTGGCAGTCGTTGCCGGACGACGGGCGCCGGGCCTTGCTCGACCAGTACTGGCGGCTGGCCGAGATGCGTGCCGAACAGCGCGAGAGCGTGTTCGAGCGATATGCCGCGTTTCGGCACCTTCCTGAGAAACATCAGGAGTTCTGTCGGACGCGGGCGCGGAAACTGAAGGTTTTCATGAGCACCCTCAGCCCTCAGGATCGCGCGGTCCTTGCGGGCATAAGCGACGAAGACCGGGCCCGGCGACTCCTCGAACTCTGGCAGGCGCGTTACGGAACGTGGTAGGCCGCTCAAAACTCACTCACGCGCCCCTGGATCATCAGGTCGGGTCCAACGCCCTCGAACGCCAGATCGGCAACCTCGAACGCTTCCAGGAGCCCGCGCCCGTCCGGCCCTGCCACGGGCCCGAGCGCATCGGCGCTGCCGAGGATCCGCGGGCCGACGAAAACCATCACCCGGTCAACAAGCCCTTCGGCAAAGAACGACCCGAAGACGCGTGACCCGCCTTCAATGAGGACTCGCGACATCTCGCGCTTGCCGAGGTCCTCAAGCACCGCCGTCAACTGGAGGCCGGCGTCTGTCCGCGGCACGGTCACGATCTCGCATCCCGTCTGCCGCAACGCCTCGGCCCGGCCGGCGCGCTCGGCAAACGCCGCCGCCGCCGTGTACACGATGACCGGTACCTCGCCGGCCGTGCGCGCGGGTTCGCACGTCGGGTCAAGCGCCAGGTGACTGTCGAGAATGACCCGTGTCGGTTGACCGCGCTCTGGAAACGGTTCGACGTGCCGGACCGTCAGCGAGGGTTCGTCCGCGATGGCCGTGCCGGACCCCACCAGCACGGCGTCCGAGATGCGGCGGAGTTCGTGGACGCGCCGGCGGCTGGCTTCGGACGAAATCCAGCGGCTCTCGCCCGACGCAGCCGCTAGCCGGCCGTCCAGCGTCATCGCCCACTTCGCAGTCACCAGCGGCAGGCCCGTTCTCTGACGCTTGAAGTAGGCGGCGTTCAACCGACGGGCCTCGGCCTCAAGGACCCCCACCTCAACCTGGACGCCGGCTTCCCCCAGAATCGCCAGACCACGCCCGGACACCTGCGGAAACGGATCGGCCACGGCCGCAACCACGCGGCGGATGCCTGCGGCCAGCACCGCATCCGTACAAGGCGGCGTCTTGCCGTGATGGCAGCACGGCTCGAGCGTGACGAACAATTCGCCGCCACGAGCCTTCTCCCCGGCCTGCGCGAGCGCAACGACCTCCGCGTGCGGACCGCCGAAACGGGCGTGGTAACCTTCGCCGACCGCGCACTCGCCCTGCACGATGACGGCGCCGACCATGGGGTTGGGTTCAACCCGGCCTATTCCGTTGGCGGCCAGGTCGAGTGCCCGCTGCATGTACGCTTCGTCGCGGCTGGAGCAACCCACCTCAAGGCTCCTTGGAGGAGCGTTTCTCCCGGCGGCCGGCCTCGTGGGAGGCGGAACCGAACAGTATCGCCCAGGCGACGGCGATGACGCCGACTACCAGGTAAACGTCGGCCGCATTGAAAACGAACGGCCAAACAGGCCGCCCGCCCATCTCGGCGGTGAACTGGATGAGGTCGCGGACATGGCCGAAGGCAATCCGGTCAAACAGGTTGCCCGCGGCGCCCGCCAGAATGAGGCCGCACCAGAAGTGCGTCCACCGGTGCCTGGGGTGCGACGTGGCGAACACGTAGAAGATGAGGGCCGATGTCGCTACCGTCAGAACGATCGTCCCGATTCGGCCAGCGACCGGGCCCAGACCGAGGTCTTCCCCGAAATCAATGCCGAAGACGATGCCCGGATTCTCGCTGGCCACCAGCCGAAGCCATCCGGGGATGACCGCGATGACGCGGCCGCCGCCTTCGGGGGGGCCGCCAAGAAGGTTCCAGACAAAGTGCTTGCCGGCGAGATCCACCAGGGCGCCGAGGCCGACGGTCAGCCAGAGGCGAATGTGGCTCCGGCCATCGGTTACAGCACGCCTTGTTCTTGCTGGCGTCGGCATTCGATGCAATACTTGGCGTGGGGCTTGACTTTGAGACGCGCCAGGGGGATCCGGCCTCCGCACTTCTCGCACTTGCCGTACGACTTGTTGTCAATCCGGCTCAGCGCCTCATCGATTTCCTGGATGGTTGCCTGCTCGGTCTCAATCAGGCCCAGCGTAAACTCCTGCTCGAAGTTGTCCGAGCCAATGTCGGCCATGTCAAGCGGCACCTTCGAGAGGTCGCCGCTGGCATCCTGGCGGCTGTTGTGTAAGGCGGCCTGCTCCAGACCGTTCACGTCCCCGGCCAGAACACGCCGCTTGGCGAGCAGGATTTTTCGGAAACTCTCAAGGTCTCGGGACCGCATTTACGTCTTCCCCTCTGGCATAGGGTGCACAATTGCTGCTCAAAGAGAGCCGGAGTATAGGCGCGGGTCCGGCTCCTGTCAAGCAGGTCGTCGAGCAAAATTGGGGGCGATTTGGCACGGCCGTCAGGGCAGCCGTAAGTACTTGTGCAGTTGGAAGTTAAGCCGGACGGGCAAGCCGTCTTCCAGAAGCCACCCGGCCAGAAGCCGCGGGTCCAGACGGCCACGGGCGGCGCCGAAGAGGACCGGCAGCCTCTCCAGGAGGCCATGACGCTCTACCACCTCGCACGCCCACTCGTAATCGGCGCGGTCCACGAGCACAAACGTGACCTCATCGTCCGGCCTCAGATGCTCCAGGTTCGACCAGCAGACACGCTCGACCATGCCGCTGCCGGGTGTCTTGACATCCAGGATGCGAACCGCCCGCTCGTCGAGCATCTCAATCGGATGGGCGCCGGACGTCTCAACGACGACCTTGCGCCCGCTTTCGATCAGCGCAGCGATCAGACCATTGAGTTCCTCGACCTGGAGCAGCGGTTCGCCGCCGGTGATCATCACCCAGGGCAGGGGAGGCGAAGGCAGCGTCTCCAGGATTTCGGCGACGGTCATGTTGCGGCCGGCGTCGGCGCGGCGGGCGTCGGGCGTGTCGCAATACGAACATGCCAGGTCGCAGCCGGCCAGACGCACGAAGTCCATCGGGACGCCCGCGCGAGTCGTCTCGCCCTGGATGCTGCGGAAGATCTCGAAGATGCGCATGGTCGCAAGTGCCATGACCGGTGAAGGTGCCCCCGACCTCCCGGTCGGGGCTCGGAGCGGTCCTACATCCGCTCGGCCGTTTCGATGCCAAGCAGGTTCAGGCCCTTTTCGATGACCTTGGCCGTCAGGGCACACAGGCGCAGGCGGCTCGCGCGGACTGCTTGCTCGGCCTTCAGGACGGGGCAGGTCTCGTAGAATCCCATGAACGCGCCGGCCAGGCGGTACAGGTAACCGCACAGGACGTGCGGGAGGCAGTCTGCGGCCACGGTCTCGATGGTTTCGGCGAACTGAAGGAGCGCGACGGCCAAGCGGCGTTCGGCCGGTTCGGCGAGGGTGAAACCTTCATCGGCCGCCGGCTCCCGCACGAGGTCCGCCAGGTCCAGGCCGCCCTTGCGGGCGATGCTGTGAATCCGCGCGAAGGCGTACTGCATGTACGGGGCCGTGTTGCCGTCGAGCGAGAGCATCTTGTTCCACGAGAACACGTAATCCTTCGTGCGGTTCTGAGCGAGGTCGGCGTACTTGAGGGCGCCGATGCCGACGACGCGGGCGATGCGGCGGCGGTCTTCCTCCGGCAGGTCGGGGTTCTTCTCGCTCACGAGGTCGAAGGCCCGCCGCTCGGCCTCGTCAATCAGGTCCATCAGTTTCACCGTGCCGCCTTCGCGCGTCCTGAACGGACGGTTGTCGGGGCCGAGCATCATGCCGAAACCGACGTGTTCCAGCGAAACGTCATCTGGTGCAAACCGCGCCGCCCGCGCCGCGGCAAAGACCATCTTGAAATGGAGCGACTGGCGCGCGTCAACCACGTACAGGATGCGGTCCGCTTTCAGTTCATCGACGCGGTAGCGGATGGCCGCCAAGTCCGTCGTGGCGTACAAATACCCCTCGTCGGACTTCTGGACGATAAGCGGCAGGGGCGACCCGTCCTTGGCGGTGAACTCGTCGAGAAAGACGCACCGGGCGCCTTGCGATTCCGTGAGCAGGCCCTTGGCCTTCAGCGCCTCGACAACGCCCGGCAAGTCGTCGTTGTAAGCCGACTCGCCCTGCACATCCTTGGCCGTGAGAAGGACACGGAGCCGCCCGTAGACTGCGGTGCAATGCTGCAGGGACTGGTCCAGAAACCACGCCCAAGCCATTCTAGATTCGTTGTCCCCTTGCTGCAGTTTCACAACCCGCTGACGGGCCCGGTCCGCGAAGGCACCGTCACTGTCAAAAGTGCCCTTGGCTTGTCTGTAGAATGACTCGAGATCTTCAAGCATCCCTGGCCATCCAAAAGCTGTGCGGCCCTGTACGCTGAAGCCGGTTCGCTCGAGCATGTACTGCATCAGCATCCCAAACTGCGTCCCCCAGTCGCCGACGTGGTTCTGGCGTTTAACATCGTGGCCGAGGAACTCAAGGACCCGCACCAGGGCATCGCCGATGATCGTGGAGCGCAGGTGGCCGACGTGCATCTCTTTGGCCAGGTTCGGCGCGGAGTAATCCACGACAATCGTCTGCCGCTGGGCGGGGGAGGGCACACCCAGTCGCTCGTCGGCCAGGATCTCCGCCAGTTGCGCAGCCAGCCAATCACTTGAGAGCGTGATGTTGATGAACCCCGGACCGGCGATCTCCACCGTCTCGGCAATGCCCGAGAGGTCGGCTGCCGCAACGATCTCGGCGGCCACGTCGCGCGGGTTCTTCCCCAGGCGTTTGGCAAGGGCCATCGCGCCGTTGGCCTGGTAATCGCCGAACCGTTCGTCCTGCGCCTGCATGACGATGGCCGGCGCGTCGGCGGGTGCGTCGGGGAAGGTCTCGCGGATGGCGGTGGTTAACTTCTCATCGAGGTGGCGCTGGATGTTCGCCATCACGCGTCTCCGAACGCGGGAGCGTTGTCCGTCTCCCGCGGCGTCCAGCCCTTTTGCCAGTCGATCTGCGGCGCGTCGCCCCAGAGGAGTTCCAGATCGTAGTACGTGCGGGACTCGTCTGTAAAGACGTGAACGATCACGTCCACGTAATCGATGAGGGCCCAGCGGGCGCCGTCGGCGCCCTGGCGCGGCGCAACGCCTTCCACGCCGAACGGCTTCTCGCCGAGTTCCTTGCCGGCCTGGACGGTCCGCTCCGCCGCGGTGCGCATCTGCCGGGACGACGTGCCCGTGGCCAGCACGAAGAAGTCCGTGACGGGCGACAGTTTCCGCAGGTCGAGCACCACCACGTTGCGGCAGCGATTCTCGGCGCACACCCGCGCCATCGCGATGGCGAGGCGGCGGGCTGTACGCGTACGTTTGGCCATTACTTCGCCAGATGGTCCCAGCCGATGCCCAGATAGTCACCGATGATGGGGCCGAACTTCACAACCAGACCGGCAAAGACCACGCTGACCATGCTCATCAGTTTGATGAGGATGTTGAGCGACGGACCCGAAGTGTCCTTGAACGGGTCGCCGACCGTGTCGCCGACCACGGCCGCCTTGTGCGCGTCGGATCCCTTGCCGCCCAGCGCACCGCCTTCGATGTACTTCTTGGCATTGTCCCACGCGCCGCCGGCGTTGGCCATGAAGACGGCCAGCGCAAAGCCCGAGGTCAGGCCTCCAACCAGCAGGCCCATCACGCCCGAGACGTCCAGCAGCAGGCCCACCATGACCGGAACGACGATGGCCAGGGAACTCGGCAGGATCATCGCCCGCTGGGCGCTGCCGGTGGCAATCATAACACACGAAGCGTAGTCCGGTTTCGCCGTCCCTTCCATGATGCCGGGGATGGCTTTGAACTGGCGGCGGACTTCGTCGATCATCTTGCCGGCGGCGCGTCCGACGGCCTTCATCGTCAGGGCACAGAACACGAACGCCAGCAGGACGCCGCTGAATGCGCCGACTAGGAACTTCGGGTTCATCGGCGTCACGCCGTAGTGCCGCATGAAGTCGAGCATCCCCGCCTGGTAGTTGCCGATGTCGGCCATGTTTGCCTTGGCCGTTGCGCCCGCCGCAACGGGCACCAAGTACACCGGCTTGCCGTCGAAGGTCCGTTCGACGGAGTTATCGGCCTTGCCCGCGATCTCCATGTAGACGGCCGTTGCCTTCTCTTTCAAAGGGAGCGTCCGGGCTTCGGTCTCGGCCGCCACCCCCTGGGCAAACTTGCCGTAGCCCAGCGAGTAGACCGCGTTGCCTTCACAGTACTGGTATGCGGCGGCGGCCTGGCGGTGCATTCCGACGCGTACCTCCTCGACGTAGGCGGCCAGCAGTGCCAGCGCCGTCAGGGCGGCGCTTCCGATGGCGAAGCCCTTGCCGATGGCGGCCGTCGTGT
>CAYVAM010000015.1:32039-38601 GCA_964449275.1 uncultured Anaerolineales bacterium | reverse complement strand
GGCTAGAGTGCAAACGTGCCTGACGGCACGGGGAAACCGGCGCTCCGGCAAGACCTCCGCAGCCCTGCGACAGAGTCGCTGCGGGTCGGGAAGGCCGCCGCGCGGCGCCCGACGACAACGGCGAGACCCATTCGAATGCGGAATGCGGAACGCGGAATGCGGAACGAACGGCCACCACAACGGCGAGACCCATTCGGCTGCGCTCAGGGTGACAAAGGGAAGGGCGAGACCCGTTCGAATGCGGAATGCGAAACGCGGAATGCGGAACGAACGGCCACGACAACGGCGAGACCCGTGGCCAGCAGGTAGGGCGAGCCCATCAGGTCGACGAACTGCGAATCGTTGGACCACCCGCCCGTCTTGTCGAACTGCTCCGCCTCCGGCCATATCACGCCTGCCACCAGCCCCGCCTCCGTCCTCGGAGGTCGCCGGCACGGCGGCCGTCACCAGCGCTGCCGCTGCGGCCAGCGCACAGATCAGTTGCTTCATTTGGGATTTCCCATTTGCTCATGCGCCCGCGACCGATAAACCTATCCTCGTCCGTCCATCCGCCGCAGCGTGATGTCCCGCAGCGCGCCGCCCGTGCGCCACGTCGCAACGCCGAACGGGCGGCAGGGCTCGACCTCCAGCCAGATGCCGAACGTGTGGCCGCCGCGCGGCTGGTCGATGACCCTCTGGCCGTCGATGAAGCACTCGATACGCTCGTCCGTCACGCGCAGCCGCAGACGGTACCACCGGTTCGACTCGAACGTCATGAAGCGGGTGGTGGCGTTCTCGGCGGCGATGTAGGTATCCACATTTGAGAGGCCGACGACCTTGCCGCCGAAGCCGCCGACGATCCACGTGCAGTGCGACGAGCCCACCGGAAACGTCATGCCGCAGAAGAAGTCGCCGCCGCTCGCGCGCATGGCCTCCAGTTCCACCTCGTAGTTCGTCTTGGGGAACTCGCCCGCCCAGGCGATGCCGGTCTGGTCGTCGCCCGCCTCAAGGTGAACCACGCCGCCCGCCACGTGGACCTTGCCGCCCTTGTCGAAGAACCCGTCCGCCGGCACCGTCCAGGCGGCGAGGTCGCGGCCGTTGAAGAGGCGGACGGCGCCCGGCTCGACCTGGTCCTGGCCCGGCGGCTGCGCGCAGCCCGCCACCATCCCGGCCGCAAACAGACACGCAACCAGCCGCATGGGCTTGCGTTTTGCCATGTTCCCTCCGCGCGGCTGCCGTCTCCGCGCCATTGCGCGGCGGGTCTCCGTACCCGCCGCGTCGCTCTCAGGCGGCGCTCTCTATTGAACCATGCGAGCCCTCTCCCTGCAATCACGGGTCGGGCGGTTTTCCCCGGAGAACGATTGAAGCCCTCTCGCCCATGAGGTAAAGTGCCGCGCCGAACGGTCGAGATGGGACCCGATTGCAGGGAAGCGACACAACAGGAGAGCCGAACCGATGGCAGAGAAACTCCGATGGGGCATCCTGGGGGCGGGCGGCATCGCCAGGAACTTCACCAAGGGCGTCGCCCACTCGAAGACCGGCGCGGTCGTGGCCGTGGGCAGCCGCAGCCACCGGAAGGCCGACGCATTCGCCGATGAGTTCGCCATCCCCCGCCGCCACGGAAGTTACGAGTCGCTGCTCGCCGACCCGCAGGTCGATGCCGTTTACATCGCCACGCCTCACCCGATGCACGCCGAGTGGACGATCAAGGCGGCCGAGGCCGGCAAGCACATCCTCTGCGAAAAACCCATCGGCATCAACCACGCCGAGGCCATGGCCATGATCGAGGCCGCCATCGCCCACGACGTCTTCCTCATGGAAGCCTTCATGTACCGCTGCCACCCCCAGACGCACAGGCTCATCGAACTCGTGCGCGACGGGGCCGTCGGCGAAGTCCGTGTCATCCAGGCCACATTCAGTTTTCACGCGGGGTTCGACCCCGAGGGGCGGCTGTTCGCGAACCATCTGGCCGGCGGCGGAATCCTCGACGTGGGAGGTTACCCCGTGTCGGCGTCGCGGCTCATCGCGGGCGCCGCGCTCGGCAAGGACTTTGCCGACCCGATCGAGGTCAAGGCCGTCGGTCACCTCGGCGAGACGGGCGTGGACGAATGGACGGTGGCCTGCCTGAAGTTCGAGTGCGACATCCTCGCCCGTGTCGCCGCCGGCGTTTCGCTCCAGCAGACGAACACCCTCGAAGTCTACGGCGGCGAGGGGCACATCGTCGTCCCGCGGCCGTGGATCCCCAGCCGCGAGGGCGGCTCGTCGAAGATTCTCGTCCACAAGAATGGCGAAGCCGAACCCGAGGAGATTCTGATCGAGACCGACGAGTGGATTTACGGCATCGAGGCCGACGTCGTGGCCGCCCATCTGGCGAATCGGCAGGCCCCGGCGCCCGCCATGTCGTGGGACGATACGCTCGGCAACATGCGGACGCTCGACGCCTGGCGCCAAGAGATCGGCCTCGTCTACGAGATGGAGAAGCCCGGCCGCGTGCCGACCGTGCACCGGCGTCCCCTGGAGGTCCGCCCCGGCCACAACATGAAATACGGTCGCATCGAGGGTCTCGACAAAGACATCTCGCTGCTGGTGATGGGCGTGGACAACCAGCATCGGATGCCGCACACCGCCGTCATGTTCGATGACTGGTTCGAGCGTGGCGGCAACGCGTTCGACTCGGCGTTCATCTACGGCGGCGGGGCGTGCGAGACGGTGCTCGGACAATGGATCGGCAGCCGCGGCGTCCGAGAGCAGGCGGTCATCCTCGGCAAGGGCGCCCACACGCCCGACTGCTTCCCGGATAAACTCACCGAGCAACTCCTCGTGAGCCTCGAGCGGCTGGGGACCGATTACCTGGATATCTACATGATGCACCGCGACAATCCGGATGTGCCTGTCGGCGAATTCATCGACGTGCTGAACCGGCACGCGCGCGCCGGCCGCATCCGCGCCTTCGGCGGGTCGAACTGGACGATCGAGCGCGTCGAGGCGGCGGGCGCCTACGCCGCCGAGCATGGGCTGCGCGGCTTTTCGGCCGTCTCGAACAACTTCAGCCTCGCCCGGATGGTCGAGCCGGTGTGGGCGGGATGCCTCCAGGCGTCCGGTCCCGAGTCGCGTGCGTGGTTCGAGAGGACGCAGACGGCGCTGATGCCGTGGTCGAGCCAGGCCCGCGGGTTCTTCGTGCGCGGCGACCCCGGCTACACGGCCGACGCGAGCCTGGCGCGCTGCTGGTACGCCGAGGACAATTTCAAGCGGCTGGCGCGAGCGAAGGAACTCGCCCGCAAGCGGAATGTCCTGCCGATCCAGATCGCCCTGGCGTACGTTCTGTGCCAGCGGTTCCCGACGTTCCCGCTCATCGGCCCACGGCTGTTGAGCGAGACGCGGACGAGCCTGCCCGCCCTCGACCTGTCACTGACGCCCGACGAACTGGCGTGGCTCAACCTTGAACGCGACTAGAACCCACTGCACCCTGCATGGTGTGCGCACTCACGCCAGCCGTCGGAAGATCTCGTCGTACGGAAACAGCCGGCCCGGGCAATGGGTGGGCTTGAGTTGTCCGTGGCCGTAGATGCGGCCTCGCGGAATGTGGTACCGCTGCTGGAGGAACCGAACCACTTGGGCGCAGGCCTCGATCTGGGCTTCGGTCGGACGGTAGTGGTCGAAGTTGCCGACCAGACACACGCCGACACCCACGTCGTTGTACTCAGGATGGCCCGCGACCTTGCAGTGGGCTCCGTGCTTCTGCTTGGGCCAGCGGCTGCCTATTTCGACGGCGCCGTTGGCGGAGCCGGCGCCGTTTCCGATGACGAAGTGGTATCCGAGTTCATCCCATCCGTTATTGCGGTGCATCCGGTCGAACTCGACGGCCGAGCCGTGGTCGGTCGCGCTGTGATGCAGGACGATGTACCGCCAGTTGCGTTCGGCGCCCGGCGGAATCCACGCGCTCGGCCCGCGCGCAACGGCCACGCGTCCACTGGACTTCGGCCGCGACGAGCCCTCAGCATACGCCTTCGGTCCGCCGGTGCGCGGGCCGAAATACGGCGGCGCGGGGTCGCGCACCAGACCCGCCCGTTGGTTGCAGCCGGCGAGCACGAGGCCCGCCGCCCCGCCCGCAGCACCGGTCACGAGTTTCCTCAGAAAATCTCTGCGGTTCATGGCCACCGTCCTGAATCGTCTGCGGCCTGAATCCCCACGTCGCAGGCAGTCGAATCCCGCAAGACCATCACTGTTACATCGTATAATTTGCGTCCGGTAATTCAACTTTCTTTGGGAAAACGCCAGACAGCAAAAACGGGTGTGGCAACGATTCCCGGCAGGGCCGTTGTGCCCAGGGCTGGGCGGGCCTGTCATTTCGACCGAGGCCGCCTTGGCGACCGAGCGGAGAAATCTCGCCGTCCGAAACAGCCAGCGGCGAGACCCCTCGGCTCGTCCCGGCGCGCCGGGACTCGCTCGGGGTGACAGAGGCCATCGAGTTACTCGACCGGCGTCAGTCTTACGTAGTCCACGCCCGCCATGTAGCCGGGCGTCATCTTGGGGTTGGCGCCGGTGATGACGAGGATGAACGTGTGTTTGCCGGCCTCCAGGTCGTGCGTGCCCAGGTCGATCGGGCCGGTCGCAACGACGCCGTCGTTCCAGCAATCAATGGGTGAGCCGAGTTTCTTCCCGTCGAGGCTGAACTGGATGATGGCGTAGTCGATGGCCTTCGTCAGGTTGGTCGAAACCTTGTACTTGCCGGCCGTCTTGACGGGCACTTCGAGTTCGAGCCGGTCGCCGGGTTTGCCGTGGGTCCACCAGAGTTGGCAGTCGCTTGACCACTTGGGTCCATATTGGCCCATCTGCTGCGACCGCACGTTGCCACCCGTCTTCGCCAGGACGTTCATCGTCTCGGCCTCGATGGCGCCCTTGACGATGCGCGGCTCGGGCGGTTTGGCGTAGCCGACGCGGTCGGCCACCGCCACGGGCTCATACGGGTCGGCGCCGCCGGGCGCCTGGTACCAGAACGCGGTGCACGCATAGAGGGTGGGCTTGGCGTTCGGGTAGTACTTCTCGATGGCGCCCTCGAAGGACTTCTGAAACGGGACGTTGTCGCCGATATGCCAGCGGTTGACGGAGACGTGCCCGCGGTTGCCGTTTGAGATCGTCTGGTTGTGGTAGCAGTTCTGGAACAGGTCCGGGCAGCACCAGGCGTATCCGAAGTAGTCCTCGCTTCCGGTGCCGATGGTGGAGGGGAACGTCTCGCCGTCGACGAAGAACTTCTCGTCGCCCTCTCCCCACCATCCGCCGCGCGGGTTCCAGACGTGGAGCATCACGCCGCAGAAACGGCCGCGCCCCTCGGTCTTGAGCATGGTCCAGTCGATCTTGCGGCGTTCGGGGTCCTCGGGCAGGAAGGCGTCGCGGTGCCACTTGGCGTGGAAACGGCCGAGGTCGGCCACCGGCCGCGACAGCGGGGCGTGCGTCACGGCGATACGGAGTTGGCGCGGCGTCTCGCCGTCGTTGATGACCTCCACGAGGGCGCTGGCCGCAAACGGCATGTACCAGAGGCAGTAGAACTCGTCGTCCGTGACGCCGAGCGGCAGCGATTTGTACCGGTTGGCGCCGGCGGCCGTGCCGAAGAAATCGTTCAGCGGCGCCCAGACGGCCGGCTTGGCCTGGCCGTCCCACGTGATGCGGATCGCCAGTTCCCTGAGCGCCTTGACCTCGTCTTTCTTCTCCTCGGGCAGGGCCATCCGGACGCGGATGGCCGTGATGGCGCGCGGACCGGCGAGTTCGGCGACCGTCTCGGTCTTGCCTCCGGCAAGCGTGACCGCTTTCTCGATGGTCTCGTCGCCCGCTCGCTTGCCGGCGGGGTCCGCGCCAAGGTTGGCGCTGAGCGCCCGGTCGGCGGCCGCGAGCGCCGCCGTCTCTTCGGCCGACAGGTCACGCTTGAACGTCGGCACCTGCGTCCCCTTGGGAAACGTCTCGTACACGAACTGGAAGTAGCGGCCCCATCCCTTGTCGGCCACGATCTTACACGACTTGCGGTACGGGATGGGGACGTAGTTGTTGCGGCCGCGGGCCGTCGTGTTGACGAGCGCGGGGTAGACGAACGGGGTCTGCTTGCCGCTAAAGTATCCGTCGAACGGCAGGTCGATGGCGGGTTCGGCGGCGCCGTCGAGGTAAACCTTCACGTGGCCCTGGTCGGCCTTGGCCGACCAGATGCGCCAGATGCACCCCGGGCCGTCCATCTCGGCCATGACGATCCCGTCGCCCTGGCGGCGGATGCAGCCGTTGCCGTCGCCGTTGGCGCTCCAGCCGACGTACTTGCCGGCGGCCTCGTCGTACTTCGAGCCGCGGTCGTAACTGGACCACTGGGCGCACGTGTCGCCCTCGGCCGGCAGGACGGCCAGTTGGTCGAGGGCCGTCAGGCGTTTCACGAGGTCCACGTAGGTCAGGTTGTCGGCGGCGCCGGCCGTTTGCGCGCATGCCAGTCCGATCACGGCTGCTAAGGATGCAATATGTTTCATAGGTAATCCTCCATATAACGCCCCGGGCAAGCCCGGCGGCTAACATGCGATACTCGTTCGCGCCGGGCAAGCCCGGCGGCTAA
>CAYVAM010000015.1:10117-31939 GCA_964449275.1 uncultured Anaerolineales bacterium | reverse complement strand
CGCGCCGGGCAAGCCCGGCGGCTAACATGCGATACTCGTTCGCGCCGGGCAAGCCCGGCGGCTAACATGCGATACTCGTTCGCGCCGGGCAAGCCCGGCGGCTAAAATGCGACACTCGTTCGCGCCGGGCAAGCCCGGCGGCTCACACGCGACGCACAACAGCCGCGCCGACAGCGGCGGGGCTATTTCAGGGCGTTCTTGATTTCGTCGATGCCGACGCCAAGCGTCGGCTTGGCGATGGGGTCGAGTTTCGCCTCCGGTCCGCGGATGTGGATCGTGCGGTGGATGTGTTCGAGCGATTCGCCGGGCGCGAGCGCCGCCGCCGGCGACGAGGACTCCAGTTCGTAGAACGGTCCCAGTGGCGCGGCGCCCGGCTTGGGGGGGCCGTCGTTGTAACTGTTGGCCACGTCGCCGCCGTACGGGTCCTTCTGGAGTTTCCAGAGCGAGTTGACGTAGTCCGTCACGCCCTCGGTGAAGGTGAACTGTACGAGCGTCAGCGCCTGGTTCGCCGCATCGTAACTTCCCAGGATTCCTTTGCACCGCTTCGGGCCGATGCCGATCTTGGAGCGGTGCTTGCCGTCGCCGCTGAAGTAGGCGATATCCTCTTCGACGATGAGGCGGTCGGCCGGCACCTTGCCGAAATAGTCGTCCACGACCGGCTTGCCGAGTTCGGTCTCCGGCCCTGCCCGGATAGGCAGCACGATCGTGGTGGCGTCCGACGGGTTCAACATCCCCAGGATCCAGATCGAGAGCAGCCCGGTCTCTTTCTTCCAGGGCTCGGAGCCGGCGTTCGTGATGCGGTTGACCGATTCATAGGCCACCATGCTGACGCCGGCGACCGGACCGACGCCCAGGTGCTTCCATACGGCGCCGGGTCCGAGCAGCCGCACCTCGCGATCGACCGCCACGTCGAACTTCGTATCCGAGTAGTTGGTCAGCCTGAACTGGCGGCGAAGTTGAACGCTGTCGGCAGCGGCCTTGACGACCGGAAACGATTCGGTGTCGATCGGCGGTGGCACGAACCAGTTGTCCAGGTCGAAGGGCGCGCCCTTGGCGAAGTAGATGGAGAACTGGCCTCCCTCCGGCCCAAGCCAGAACCGGTCCTCCCCGCCGTACGGGTTGATGTGTTCGAGCCGGTCGCCCGAGGCAATGAGTTTCTTGTTGATCCAGCCGAAACTGATTCCGCCGTCGCCGCCGGCGGTGCTGGTCATGACGCGGCCCTGCATGGCCGGGACGACGGCCACCTTGGCGCTGCCCGACTTGTCCGACAAGACGACCACGCTGAAGTGTTTCTTGAGTAGCGCCACGTCGCCGCCGAAGGTTCCCTCTGCCGGCGGCGGCTTCTCCTGGCCACAGCCGCTCACTGTTGCCAGGACGATGAGGCTCAGGCCGATGCATCGCATCATAAGTAGTTCTCCTTTCGCATTTGGCGCCGCTGTCAAATAACGGCGCGCGGCGGCCAAGGCCGCTGGCTAACTGCGCTACTGACCGGCCTTCCCGGCACCGATCTTGAGGCGTTTGCGCTGGGCGGCGAGCCAGACGTCGAGCCGCCCGGTGCCGCCGTGTTCACAGACCATCGTCAGGCCCGCCTTCCGGGCGACGTTCTCGAACGTCCGGAGCCACGTGGCCGCATTCGCGTGGCCCGGCTTCGCCTTCATAATCCGCACGTACCGCACGGGCAGCCGCGCGACCGCCACACGCTGTGCAAGGACAGGGTCATCCCTGACGGCCGCCTCGGCCTCGTCGAAGTACCGGATGTAGTTCGCGAGGACCTCGTCGCGGAGCCACGGCGAGGTCGGCTTCGCCCAGATCGTAGCATGCCAGTCCGGATGTTCAATGACCTGCTTGTGCACCAGGTCGATGTACTGCCGCAGGGGCCATGCGGCGGCGCCGTAGTAGCCGGCGAGAAACTCGTCGATGGCCCAATCGGTGTCGTAATTCGGGTTCCACATCGTCTTGGCGATGATCCAGGTTCTGAGTTCCGCCCATTCCGAGTGCGGCGTAAAGTAGCACGCCTCCTCGTACAGCCCCTTCACGCCGTGGTCGATGAAGAACCGGATGTTCGGCTTCAGGGACCGCAGGTTCGGAAACGGCATGACGCTGTGGCGGTAGTCGATGATGTAGTCCCAGACGTACAGGCGGTTGCAGATTCGGTTCCACGCCCGGATGTCGTCCACGAACGTCTTGTTGAACGGGTCGGTCCGGAGCGGGTGGGCGAAGCAGCACTCGATGCTGCACAGCCGCACGCACACGTTCGGACGGGGCTTCACGTGCTTCGGCGGCTTTCGGGTGTACTGATACGCAAGCGTCGAGATGATCTTGTCGGGGTAGTCCTTCGCGATGTCGTCGGCGATGGCGTTGATGAAGTGCAGGAGCGGTCCGGCCTGGCTGCCTTCCTTCTCGGCGAGCGCTGCGCACTTTTCGCACGTGCAGTAGTTGTGCCAGTCGTTCTGCGAGACCGAAAAGATCGTGGCCTGCGGGGCGTCCTTGATCCACCGGCGGACCGTTTTTCTGGCCGTTTCGAGGACCTCCGGGTTCGTCAGACACAGTTGCGTCCGCCCGCCGATGCGCTTGCCCTTCACCTCGGAAAACCATTCCGGATGGTCCTTGAAGTGCTGGTCCGGCGAGAGGATCGAGTTGAAGGTGTGGACGAAGTGCGAGTACGCCACCTTGCCGCCGCGCTTCTCGTCCAGCCGCGGATGCGTGCCGTTCATCTTGTTGCGGACGGCCCAGTCGGCGTCGCGCGAGCAGGGGTAATCGGTGGACCGATATTCCAGCGGAGGCGTGTAGCGGACCTTCAGATCGGCCACGGCAAACGTGCCGCTCTTCGGAATCCGCGAGCAATCCGGCGTGAACCACCGGCAGTCGCAGTAATCCTCCAGGAACGAGTACACGGCGTACAGGACGCCGCGCTGGTTGCCCGCGAGGACCAGCGCCGGGCCCTTCGTCTCGATGGCAATGCCTTCAAGGCCGAGGGCATCGAAATCGACCTTGACGCCGAGTTTCTCGAGCGTTTGCGCGCACCTGCCGACGAGGATCGGCGTCTTCTCGCCCAACCGGCTCTCGGGCGCCACGGGCAGCCGCTTGCCGGTCATCTTCTCGATGTGGTTCGCGAGGTCCCCGGCCGCGTGCTGCTCCTGCGGCGTGCATCTTTCCGGGATGACGACGGCGTGGGTGGCGGGTGCAATCTGCTTTCCGCCCACCGTAATGACGCACTGGCCCGGCGGATCGGCGGCGCAAGCGCTAGAGGCAATCGCGACGCTCGCGGTGACGAGAAAAGCAAAATCACACAAGAAGCGATGCATCAGACGCACCTCCTTGGGAGCGGCCGTGCTCATCAGTGTAACGTCACTTCGATGGTTTCTCCCCGCGCGACGTCGACCGGCGCGGGGAGGGTCAGCGTCACGCGCGCGCCGTCCTGTTTCACGTCGGCGGCGACCTTGCGGCCGGCTGCCGTGACGGCGGCGCGGACGGACTTCATGTCGGCGCCTACCTCGAACACGAGCGTCCGGGCGCGGAGTTTGCCGTAGGCCACCTCGATGCGGTTCGTCTGATGGGCCTCGCGTCGCTTCTGGACGAGGCTGCCCCACCCTTCGGCCGCCGTGAAGAACGCCTTGAAGTCCCCGGGCGTCATCCGCGGCGCGAAGCCGATCTTCTCGGCCGGCCCGTCATACACGTAGCCGCACACGCCGACCAGGCACCCCCACGACGCCAGAGCCCGCGCGTAATGGTCGCCGCACTCCACCTCGTTCCACGGGTTGTGTTCGGTCCCGTCGTACCGTTCGTGGACGGCGCGGACGATGGCCAGGGCCTCATCCACCATCCCCTCCCAGAGCATGTTGCCGGCCACCTGGTACTCGATGCCGGTCCAGACCTCGTTGCGGTACCGGACGCCGGTGGCGGGCCGGCCTCCGTTCGGCCACGTGCAGATAAAGAGGCCGCCTTCGCCCGCGCGGGCGAACCAGCGTTCGGGCGGCCACTTGGCGTTGTACGGGCCGATGTCGCTCGTCCAGTTGTACCGGAAGACCGAGCCGAGCGCCGTCCGCACCTTGTCGGCCGGATAGATGCGCCCGAGACCGACCTGATGCGCCCACCCCTGGCCGAAGACCTGGTCCGCCAGGCACCCCTTGCCGTACTGGAACTTGTCGGGCGCGCCGTCCGGGACGATCTGGATGAAGTACTCGCCGTTGAAGAGGCGCTTCATCGTCTCGGTGCGGCCGCGCTCGAAGATGGCGCGGTACCGGTCGGCCAGGGCGCCGTCACCTTTCAGGCGCGCCATCTCCTCGGCCCCGCGCAGCGCCGCCAGGTACAGGCTTCCGACGAACGTGTTGGGCCCGACGAAGTTGATGTCGAACGTGTTGTGCTGCGAGTCTTCGATGAGGCCGTCGTCGTCGCCGTCGTGGGCCACCATGTAATCCATCGCTTTGCGGACCTTCGGCCACGCCTCGTCGAGGAACCGCATGTCCGGCGACATCAGGTGCTCGCGGTACACCTTCAGGACCGTCCCGCACTGGCCGTCGGCGGCGTAGGCCCGGTTGCTCCGAAAACCGACCAGGCCGGTCTTCTCGTCGAAGCCGCCCTGTGGCGACAGGTCCTGCATCAGCCGCGTCGAACGCGCGAGTTCCGGAAACAGTTGCGCGCACGCATGCTCGTAGTTCCACACGTGCGTGCACGTGCCCGCGCAGCAGCCGACGCCCTCCCATGCGTAGAACCGGCCGCTCTTCCACCACTGGCACGTCTCGGTTGCCAGCGTCGAGACGGGCATCGCGAGCCTCGCCGCAAACCAGTACGGCAGCGTCGTGTCGAAGTACGTGTCGCGCCACAGGTGCGTCTCTGCGCGCAGCCGCTCGAGGTTTGCCGCCGCGTACTTCGCCACGTCGAGCGAGTTCTTGAACCAGTTCGCGTACATGCGCCCGACGCGCGGCCGGTTCGGGAAATACCACGTGACGAAGAACGTGGCGTGCTTCTCCTCGCCCGGCGCCAGGTGAAGGGCCGACGACAGGTACCCCGGCCGGGGTGTCCCGAGCGGGTACGTTCCGCCGTCGCGAGGTTCGATGACGCAGCCCGTCCGCTTGCCCACGGTGCCGCCGCCCGCCTTGGGGTCGAGGACCGCGAGCGCCATGTCGCCGTAGGCGGGATGCTCGCGCGGCGGGCCCGTGTACCGGCTGGGCGGGACGTTCGTAAAGCGGATGTGGTCGATGTTGATGTGCCCCCACGGGCCGGAGTGCTTGTCCACGATGACGAGGCGCGCCTCCTTGCCGATGAACTCGCGGACGTCCCAGGCGCGGGGTTCGAGCCGCTCGTTGCTGCGCCCCGTGATGGTGCGGACCACCTTGCCGCCCACCTCCAGGTTCATGCACGTGGCGCCCTCGTGGTTGCCCCCGCCCACCAGGAAGGCGATGTGCGGTTCGGCGATCGTGAACGGGCGGGACGTGAGCGTACCCTGCGGCTCGTCGTCGATGCGGAACGTGTTGATGAAACCCTTGCCGTGCCATCCGGCCACGGGCTGCTGGCGGCCGAACTTGCCGGTGGCGGGCGCCGGACCGAACGCCTTGCCCGTCGCGGTCCAGCCGTCGTAGGAACCTTTCTCGAAATCCTCGAAGACGGTGACGCGCGGCGGTTCGGCCGCTTTCTCAGGCGGCACTTCCACGAGGTCCATCACGACGGCCGTCAGACCGCCCTCGCGGACGACGCGGTTCCGGCTCTTGAGGCCCGCCGCCGGCGCCAACGCCAGGCACACGCCGTTCTGGAGCCAGCCGGTGAGCGTTACGTCGCAGGGTTTCGTTGACGCATTCTTCACCGTGTACCGAAGCACGGTGACAGGGACGCCTGAATCCCGGGCATTCAGGGGGATGAACGGCGAGGAGACCTCCAGGTCCACCTCGATGGGCAGGGCCGGCTTCTCCTTCGTGCGATAGCGGATCTCGGCGATCGGGTACTCGCCGATGAACTCAATCGCATCGAAGTCCTCGCGGCTCAGGCGCCGGGTCACGGCCTCGCCGCCCTCCGTCTTGACGCCGACGAGAAAACCCTGGTCGATGGGGCTCGGTGGACGATACGTGCGGTAACATCGTGCGCCGTAGCCGGTGTTCTTCGCGTTGTTGAAGATCCACCACTGGGCGAGCGTGCCGTCGCCGCGCACGTAGAGTTGCCCTGCCGCGATCCCGCCGCACGGCATCCCGATGGTCTCGAGTTCGGGGCCGCGATAGACCTTGCGCTGCCCGCGCCCGCGCAAGGCGGCCATCCATTTGGCGTCGGCCTTGGGACCGGGCTCGCCCGGACGGAGCCCCGTCTCGGCGCCTCGAGCCGCCGGCAGCCGAGCGCCGCCGAGAAGAACGAGCGCCACCGCCGGAAACGCCATCAGCCACATGCCGGCCGACGACCGCCGGTAGAAAGGACGCTTCCCTGCCGCAGACGTGCCCATCTCATCTCCTCGGACCCGTTCGGTCCCGCTTCGACCTGCTCCGTTGCCCAGCGTGGACGTTGATACTTGCCGTTTTGCACCGGCCGTGTCAACAGTTCTCCCGCGGTCCGGCTTGCCGGACGGGGACAACCGCGGCGCGTGGGACGCGGAACCATCGGTGGTCGCCGCAGACGCCCGAACGGGGCGCGCCCGAGTCGTGGAGATTCCCGAACCGGCACATGGCCACGCAAGCGTGGCCATGCCACCCCGCTGGGCTACCGGACCTCCCACTGGAGCGCACAGGCCGAGTGCGCCGGCAGCGTGAGCCGGTGGCCGGAGCGGAAGCGCTCGACCGCATCCTCCACCAGTTTGACCTGCGGCTCGGGCTGCTCGAACTCGTTGCCGGCGGTGATGCGGTCGGCCGTCAGCGACCAGCGCGTCGCCACCTCGTCCTTGACCTTGCCGTCGAACGCAACGGCGACCGGGTGCGGCTTCGACGTGTCGATGTTCAGCAGAATGAGCCCGCGCCGCTTGCCTTGGGCGAAGGCGTAACTCCAGAGGACCGGAATCCCCTCCATCTTCTCGATGCCAAGGCGTTTGCTGAAGACGCCCTCGGCCGTGAACGTCGGCTCCGCGCCCGCATGAGTGGTCTCGACCAGGTTCCCCCCCATGACCTTGTTGGCCATGGCGCAGGCGAGGAACGTCGGCCGGTACCGCTCGTGCCCCTTGCGCATGCAGAGGGCGGTGCCCCAAAGGCGCACCGGCCCGATGCCGTGGGCGTTGTAACTGTGCTGGACGAGGGAGAACAGGGCCTGCGTCCGCAGGTGATGTTCTTTCAGCATCAGGAGCATGTTGCCCATGACGTTGAGGCCGCCGCCGATGGAGGTGACGATCGTGTTGCGGGGCTCAAGTGGCCCGTCGCCGTGGGTGATGTGGTGGTTGACCTCATAGATTGATAGTTCGATGCCGCTCTTCTTCGACAGTTCCCAGTTCTGGCGCATCGCGCCTTTCTCGTCGCGCGACCGCCGGATGGGCCAGGCGAACGCCCAGGCCAGCAGTTCCTCGTCGGTGTCGAGGACCTCCATTTCCTGCTTCGAGATGCTCTGGATGATGTACGGCGCGACGCCGAACCGGTCGGCGTTGGGCACGCGCTCCATAATGCCGCCGTTCAGCCACGAGTTGGCCGCCTGCCCGGCCGCATGAAAAACGACGTTGGCGCGATAGTGCGGCGAGGCCTTGCCGGTGGCGATGAGGTCCCTCCAGTAATCGCGCCCGTTGAACCCGCCGCACTGGTACGGCCCGGCGTTGTTCCAGGCCTCGTTGCCGAACTCGACGTGGATGTTTCGGAAGACCTGGGTCCACGGCTTCGGGTGTCCGAGTTCGGCTCTTCTCTTGCCGTAACCGACGCCGGGCGGGGCGCCGAGGTACTGCATGAACCGTTTCATCTCGTCGCGGCTGAGCGTCCCCGGCAGCGTGTACCACGGGTCGCAGCCGAGGTGCTCGCACAGGACGTACATCTCGTGGAGGCCATACGGATGGCGGCCATGCCGCTCGTACGGGCCGACCTTGCTGCCGCGCTGGCTGGAGAAGGCGTGCCGCGCGAGCGGCGGCGCGAGCGTGTTGTCGAGCGTCGAGCCGCCCATCTGGAGGTAGCGGATGCAGCCGGGACGGTACGTGCGGAGCATGGCGACGCAGTCGTCGCGGAAGGCGGTGGGGTTGGTGTCGCCCTCAATCCAGATTTCGCAGTCGTCGATCAGGACGTCTCCGCCTTCGGCCTCGAGGGTGAACAGGAGATGGTCGCTTCGCTTCGGGTCGGTCGGTTCGGGCACCTTGTCCACGCGGATGGTCTGCTCGTGGAGTTTCCACTCGGCGGCGGGCGTCAGGGCCTTCGACTCGCCGTAGGTGTGTGTGGAGATCGTGAGTTTCGGTTCGCCCGCCTTCGCCTTGGCCCAGAACCGGACGTGCCACGTGCCGTTCGTCTGGCCGTACCGCTGGTAGTGGGTGCTGAAGCGGTAGTGGGCCTTCTCGCCGGCGCCCTTCAGGTTGAGGGCCGCGCAGCCGAACGCGCCGGGATGCGTGTCGCCGACGGCGATCTCGTTCTGCTTCGAGCACCAGTACCCGTCGCGCGTGTGCATCTGACCGTCGCGGAGGCGGTTGGCCTCGATCATCAGGCCCAGGTTCGGCTCGTCGGGCGTCACCTCCTTGTCGTACTCGACGTACATGAAGTCCTTCATCCGGCCCTGGTGCTTGGCCTTCTTCGTGGAGATGCCCTTGATTCGGCCCGTCGTGCCGCGCGCGGGGCCGGAGAGGATCGTGTACCGGCCTTCCTTGAGCATCATCTCCTTCCACGAATCGTTCAGGCCGAACCAGGTGGTTGCGCCGCGCGAATCGTTGAGGGGTCCGAAATGGCACTGGCGGTACGTGGCGCCCTCGAAGTTCTCGACCGCCCGTTTCTTCACCAGGGCCGCACCCGAGTAGTACGCGTCGCCGCCCAGGTTGATGCCAAACGGGACGGTGTCGGCGACGAGGACCTTGTCGGTGAGGGTGATGGTGGTGCCGTCGCGTCCGGCAGCCTTGGCGCCGCAACCCGTTGCCGTCACTGCCGCGATGACCAGCCAACGCGCCACACGCCTGGAGTCCATCGGTGGCTCCTTTCGCCAGGTCAACGCGCCGCGCAAGCGCGGCGGCTAACGCTGCCACCGCCCGACTCGGCGTCGGTGCGCGGGATGTCACACATGGCCACGCAAGTTTACCCGCCGTGGCGGGCGTGGCCATGCCACCCGGCCGGTGGCTCCTTTCGCCAGGTCAACGCGCCGCGCAAGCGCGGCGGCTAACGCTGCCACCGCCCGACTCGGCTCACTCGGCGCCACCGACGCGCCATTCGAGGATGCCGCCGGAGACCTTCGGTTGCAACTCGACCTCCAGCCGCAGGCCGTCCGTCTCGACCGCCTCGAACGTCACGCGGTTGAACTTGTCTTTCTCGACGCCGCAGGCCGACGCGCCGGCGACCGGCTTCCACTGCCCGCCCGCGCGATACACGACACGCCACGACTTCGGCACGCGGCAGCCGCCGCGACCCGTGTCGTCGAACCAGTACACCTCGACGCTGGAGACCTTCGCGGGCTTTGCGAAATCGTACTGGACCCACTCGGTCGTTCCGCGATGGTCCCACCAGGTCAGCCGCGAGACGCCGTGGTCGATCGAGTTGGCCGGCTCGATCTGGTCGTTCATCGCGGACGCGGCGTCGGGGGGAGACGCGTGAGACGCCGAGGCCCGGCTCTCGGAGGCGATGGTCGGCTTCGGGACGGGGCGGGTCGCGTCGCGCTTCTCGGGAATCCAGACCATCATGGGCCCCGCCTCGCGATGGTCCCAGGCGTAGTACGGCACGGCCGTGCAGTCGGCGGGTGTATCGTCGCCGTCGTCGCGGCGGACCGTCGCTTTGCCCTTGATAACCGTGACGCCGCCGAGAAGGTCGGCGCGGTGTTCCGCCGCGAGTTTCGCCTCCGGCGGCAGGTACAGGTTGCCGACGTACTTGCCGTTATCGACGCCTTCGAGGCAGTACACGATGGGTCCGCGCTGAATGGCCACGCGGCCGGCGTCGCCCTTGACCTTCTCGTGGGCGTAGACCCGGCGGACGGGCATCGGCAGGTCCAGCGTCACGACGTCGCCCTTCTTCCACTGGCGCGTGACGCGGGCATAGCCCTTCCGGATGTCGAGCCGGCCGACCGCCTGACCGTTGACGGACACGCTTGCGCCGGGCGCGCCCTTGATGGAGGCCATGCGGTAAAGGCCGGCCGTCGCCGTCTCGCCGCGTGACCAGGCGGGGATGCGCAGGGCGAGGGTAAACGCCGCAGGCCTGTCCGGTTCGACCGTCAGGCGGACCGCCCCGTCCCACGGGTAGCGCGTCTGCTGCTTGAGCGTCACGGCGCCGCCCTTGTGCTTCACCCGCGCGGTGCTCGCGACGTACAGGTTTATGTAGATGCCGTCGGAGTCGGTGGCGCAGACGTACCCGGGGATGGACGGCAGCGTCCGGACGACGTTCGTCGGGCAGCACGCGCAGCCGAACCACGCCTGCCGGTGGTGCTTGCCGCTGCTGTCGAGCGGATTGACGTAGAAGAACTTCTCGCCGTCGAGCGAGACGCCCGAGAGAAACCCGTTGTAGAGGACCCGCTCGAGGATGTCGGCGTACCTGGCGTCGGCGTGCAGCAGGTTCATCCGGTGGTTCCAGAAGGCGTGGCCGCAGGCCGCGCACGTCTCGCAGTAGGCCGTCCGGTTGGGCAGTTCGTAGTCGTCGCCGAAGGCCTCTCCGCCGTGGCGGGCGCCCACGCCGCCGGTCACGTACATCTTCCTGGTGGCGGTGTTGGCCCAGAGTTGGTCGAGTGCGGCGATGTAGGCCTTGTCGCGCGTGTAGGCGGCCACGTCGGCCATGCCGCAGTACAGATACATCGCGCGGACGGAGTGGCCCACGGGCTCCGTCTGCTCGGTCACGGGCACGTGGTCTTGCGAGTAGGGTCCGTAGAGTTTGCGGTCGCCGGCGCGTCCGCGCTCGTCGAGGAAGAACTTCGCGAGGTTCAGGTACCGCTCTTCGCCGGTGACCTCGTAGAGTTTGACGAGCGCGAGTTCGATCTCCTCGTGCCCGGGCACGCCGTGCCGCTTGTCCGGTCCGAAGATGGAATCGATGAGGTCCGCGAGGCGGACGGCCACGTTGAGCAGAGTCCGTTTGCCGGTGGCGCGGTAGTGGGCCACGGCCGCCTCGAAGAAGTGCCCGGCGCAGTAGAGTTCGTGGATCGAGCGGAGGTTCGTCCACCGCTTTTCGGGCTCCTTGAGCGTGTAGAAGCAGAAGAGGTAGCCGTCCTTCTGCTGGGCGGCGGCGATCGTGTCGATGAGGGCGTCGAGGTACTTCTCGAGTTTCGGGTCCGGATGGGCGGCCAGCGAGTAGGCCGCCCCCTCGATGACCTTGTACACGTCGCTGTCGTTGAAGTAGATGCCCTCGAACTTGCCTTCGATGCGTCCGGCGGCCTTGGCGAAGTTCGAGATGCGGCCGGTGTCCTCGCACTTCTTGAAATCGTGCGGGATCGTCTTCGTGCGGTTCGTTTCGATCCGCGGCCCCCAGAAGACATCCGTCACCTTGACGTCGGTAAACGGGACGGGCGTGAGTCTGCGGTGCGGCTTCTCGGCGGCCGCAAGTGCCGACGCGCCCAGCGCCGTCGCCAACAGGACCAACGTGACACATCTCATTCGCTTGCCTCCTGACAGTCTGTTCCAGGGGTTCCGTCCCGTTCTGTTGAACGCCGCGCCGCTGCGACGGCGTTTGTGAAAACCGCGTGCGTATCTTCGCACGGCGGACCGGCCGGCTCTACCGAAAAACGCACCGTCCGGCCCTCGCCCAAGGCGGAGGCTTGCCTAGGCGGAAGCAGCGACCCTACAATGAATGAACAGGGATGGGAGGCAATGGCGTGAAATCGCCTTGTTCGGCAATCCTGTGTCTGCTCGCCGGCGTTGTGACGGCGGCTGGAGGGTGCGATACGCGCCCGGCGGGGAACACGGCACCGGCGACCCCAGGCGAACGCAAGGAATACCAAGTGACCAAGACCGATGAAGAGTGGGGCGAGCAGTTGACACCTGAGCAGTTCCGCGTCACGCGCCGGAAGGGCACCGAGCCGCCGTTCACCGGCAAGTACTGGGCCACGACCACGCCGGGCGTGTACCGGTGCGTCTGCTGCGGCCAGGTGTTGTTCGCGTCGGACGCGAAGTTCGACGCCGGGTGCGGCTGGCCGAGTTTCTTCGAGCCTGTCCGCGGGGAGCACATCGACGAGCAGCCGGACCACAGCGGCGGCAGGGAACGCACCGAGGTCCAGTGCCGTCGCTGCGGCGCCCACCTCGGCCACGTCTTCAACGACGGCCCGGCGCCGAAGGGCCTGCGGTACTGCATCAACTCTGCGGCCCTTGACCTCGACCCCAAGCCCAAAGACTCGGACAAGTAGGCCGCGCCCGCCCCGACACGGTCCGGTGCCTGGCGCCGGCTCGTTTAGAGCAGTTCACGTTCAACGGTAGCAGGGCATAGCGCGGTGGGTCTCCCGACCCACCGCGCAAAATGGCTAAGTGGCGCTGTCGCACTATTCCCCGGCGAGAATCAGGTCGAGGCGCTTCGATTTCTCTTCCAGCGACAGGCCGCCGCTGCCCTCGATCGTCATCCACCCGTTGTAACCGACCGCGTCGAGGGCGCCTCGGACGACGGGCCAGTTGACGCTGCCGTCGCGGATGTTGCAGAACTTGCCGCCATGTGAGTCCGGGTTCAGTTTGAAGTCCTTGACGTGGCACTTGGCGATCGTGGGCCCCAGCGACCGGATAAACTGCTCCGGCGGCGCGTACTTGACGTGGTTGCCGATGTCGAAGTACGCCTGCACCCACTTCGAGCCGCACAACTTGACGAGGTGTGCGAAGACGGCCGGCT
Organism: uncultured Anaerolineales bacterium; assembly: GCA_964449275.1. GTDB lineage: Bacteria > Planctomycetota > Phycisphaerae > FEN-1346 > FEN-1346 > JAUVZF01. The sequence continues at coordinate 19,082 of CAYVAM010000015.1, read as the reverse complement.
TCACCCACAGGTTGTTCCAGACGTTCTCGATGGCGATGACGACGCCGGTCTTCTCGGCGGCGGGGATAAGTTTCTTGACGGCCTCAATCGTCGTGTCGGTCGCGTGGTCGTGTGCGGCGATGTAGTCTTTGAACGGTTCGTTGTCTCCCTTGACGACGCGCGTGAGGTGCCCGTTTTTCTCGTCGAACTCCAGACGGAACTCCCACGGATCGGGCATCTTCACGCCGCCGATGCGGCAGGGGACCAGCAGGATGGTGCCGGCGCCGTAACCCTGGGCCGCGCGCAGGGCCGTCTCGGTCTTGGCGATGGTGGCCTCGACCTTGTCGGGGTCCTTGCTGTTGAACTGCATCCATCCGCGCAGGACCGAGTGGATCTTCATGCCGGTCTTCTCGGCGGTCTTGCGGCAGTCCTCGGCGTCGGCGGGGGAGACGTCTGCGGCCTGGGTCTCGACGCCGTCGAACCCGGCCGCCTTCAATTTCGCCAGGTTCTTTTCGGTTGGTTTCCCGCAGATGAGGGCCTTCTTGAGCGTCGTCTTGAACTCGGCAGCGCCGCCGGCGCGGGCGGCCGCGAGGCCAACCCCCGCGGCGGCCGATCCGACGAGAAACGTGCGCCGCGTAACGTGGTGCCTCATGGATATATCCTCCACTGGGAATGAGGGGCTCTCGCGTGCGGCTTTACCTTGCGGTCATTTCGGGGCCTTGACCTCTTTGATGCGGAGGTTCCTGAACCGGACCTCCAGCGGACCGCCGCCGTGGATCTGGACGGCGATGACGCCGCGCCGGGCTATCTTGGCGTCCGGTTCCGTATAATCGGCGGTCGTCGCGCCGTTGATCTTCAGCCGGATGTGCGGGCCGACGGCCTTGACCTCGTAATCGTTCCACTCGCCCACCTTCAGGGCCTTCTTGATTGTCCCCGGCTTGGGCCCGGCGAGGACCTTGCGGCGGCGGGCCTCGTCGTACAGTTTGCCCCACCACGCGCCGCCCACGTCGGCCTGGTATCCCGCGACCTCGTGCGAGTTCGGCACCCGTTTCGAGCGGAACTGGACGCCGCTGTTGGCATTGTTCGGCGCCAGGCGGATCTGGAACCGCAGGATGAAGTCGCCGTACTCCTTCGTGGTGGCGAGGAAATCGTTGTACCGGATACCGGGCGACCGGCCGACGAGCATCCCGTCTTCGACGATCCACAACTTTTTGTCGCCTTCCCAGCCCGCGAGGTCCTTGCCGTTGAAGATCGGCACGAAACCCTCTTTCTTCTCCGTGTCGGCCGCCGGATCGGCGGCGGCTGCGGTTCCGAGCGCGGCCGGCAAGACGGCGCCGGCAAGCAGCACGCCAAGCAACGTCCGAACAGTTATCATGGTCAGCCTCCCGTTCCTGTGTGGAACTTACTCGACCCACACACTGTATGGCGCCGACTCCTCCTCGTCCAGCGTTACACCGGGACCGGACGAGGCGAAGCAACCTCCGGGCCGCGCCCAAGTCAACGAGCCGTGTGCCACTCGCCGCGGCGAGTGCCTTATCCCCCGCCGGGTGCGCTCACTGGCCCAGGGCGAAGGCATAGAGTTTTGCCTTCGTCAGTTCGAACTTCAGCCGGACACGGCTGCCGTGGAGTTTCGACAGATCGGCGCCGCCTCGAAGCGTCACGGGCGCGCCGGTCACGTCGTCGATGATCGGCCGGCCGGCCGTCGTGGTTTTGCCGTCGGCGTCGAGCACCGTCACGCCGACCGAGCCGCCCCGGGCGTCGGCGGTGATCCGCAGCGTCTTGCCGGAGCACACGACGGGTCGGGTCACCACGGTGGCGGGCTTGGCCGCGTCGATGGGCTCGTAGCCGGCGAAGCCGTCCGGCCGCAACGTGGCGAGAGCAAGGAACCCGTCGCGCCAGCCGTTGTGCGTGCCGTTGGACGCGCCGTAGTAGAGGCGGATCTCGCGGTCACGACACACGGGATAAGCCGCCGCGTAGACGCAGCCCCAGTCGTAATCTCCCTTCTTCTGCGAGTTGGGGATCAGCGGCGTGCCCTTGTCGATGCGATGCCAGGTTACCGTGTCCGGGCTCCATGCCAGTTCGCAGTGCACGCGGTTCGGCCGCGGACGGAAGACCATCACGAGGCCCAGGTACAGGTCGGCATAGCGAAAGACGGGCATCGCATAGGTCTGGTTCTCCTCGTCGCCGCGCAGGACTTCGACCGCTTTCGTCCATTGCCGGAAGTCGGGGCTCTCCGTTCGCCCGACGATCCGTTGGCCCTTCCACAGGCGGGTTATGCCGACGTACTTGCCCCGCTCCGGACACCAAAAGGCGTTGTTATGGGTGTCTGCGCGTGCACCGATCTGCGGGCAGGGAACCTCCGGGCCCCAGCGCAGGCCGTCCGCCGAGAAACGCACGCACACGCCGCGCCCTTTGTAGAACATCTTGTAGCGCCGGGCCGGATCGGCGTCACGGAGGTCCTTGAAGATGCCCGTGCCGTGCGGGCCGCGCACGACCAGGTTGTTCGCCTCGCTGCCGTCGAACTCGACGAGTCCCAGTTCGGGCTTCCGCCATGTCAGCCCGTCCTTTGAGACGGCGAAGCACACGCCCATCTCGCGTCCGCGCGGCCGGTAGGGCACCTGCGAACGCTTCACGCGCGGCGTCTCGCTTACCGCCTTGTCCACGATGAACGGGCTGTACCAGCACTTGTAGCGCTTGTCCTGCTCGTCATACAGGACGTTCGCATACAGGTTGTCGAAGCGCGGCTCCCAGGGCTTGTCCTCGCGGAACAGGGGATTGGCGGGGTGCTTCGTTACCGTGCCGACGGCGAGGCGGGCGTTGTCCGTCGTGTCGATTATCCGGCTGTCCAGCACCAGGTACTTTGCGCGAGCGGGCGCCCCTGCCGCGTTCCCGGCCGGCGCCGGTGTCGAGACCATCGCGATAACGGCAAACGCGCTCTCGGGCGCCGGTTCCGCCGCGCGGGCCGGCGTGAGGTGCACGCCGGCAAAACAGGCTGCCGCGCAGGCCAGGACAACCACACAGCGGACGGGATGTGATGACGGCACCATCAACTCCTTTCCGAAAGGCACGGCGCAGGCTTCAATCGGCCAGCGTACCCGCCCGGCGCCGGCGCTTCAATCCTGTTGCGCTGAGGAGCCCCGTGTCGCGCCGTTGCGAAAGCATGCTCTCCACGGTTCGCGCGGCGGGCCATCGAGACGTTCCTCGACGGCTTGCGTGAGAAGGCGACGGTTGAAGATGCGTAGGCGCTGTCGCCCGCCGGCGGGGCCGCCACCTCACGGTCGCGGCTCGGAGGCCGCGCTGCGGGCCACCAACTCCTTGTCCAGCACGTGCCGCCACGACCACGTGCCGTCCCATTCGTAGTGCCGGACACCCTCCTCATCGCGGTACCGTTTGGCGTTCTTGCTGTGGTAGGCGGCACGGAGGCGGGTCTCGGTAATCTGGACGACGAAGAAGCCGTTCTCCGTCTGGCCGGTGTTGATGACCGTCAGCGGCTTCTCGGCCCCGTCGGGTTTCCATTTGCGAAGGCCGGTGCCCGTATGCCCGTGCATGTACGCGACGACGTTGTACGGGCGGACGGCCTCGTAGAACGCCTTCCAGTCGTCCTTGTGCCACCAGTCGGTGTCGAACCCGCAGTGGGTCAGGACGACGACCGGCCTGCCGCTGTCGCCCACGTTCTTTCGGAGGTCCTCTTTCAGGAACGTGAGCGCCCCCTGCGGGTCGTGCCAGACGGGGTTGTACCTGACGTCCGGGTGCTGCTTGTCGGCGGGGTAGATGTTGCACTGAACGAAGTGCACCTTGCCCCAGTCCCAGGAATAGTGGAGCCCGTTCTCTGAGAGGGTCGAGATGAATCCCTTCCGGAGCCGCTCGGCGTTGCGGGCCTTCAAGTGCGCCTGGACGCTGAATCCGAAGCGTTCCTTGCCGACCGGCGGCCCGTCATGGTTGCCGTATCCCTCGAAGACCGGGTACGTGATACGACCGTCGGTGCCGTCGAAGCCAAAGTCCTTGACGAAGAAGGCCCACTGCGGCCCGGTCTGGTTCTTGCCCTGGAACCGGCGGTCGCCGTCGTCGATGAGATCGCCAAGCACCACGACGCCGCGCGGCCGTTCGATAGGGTCGCCGCCCAGTTGCTCGGGCCAGGCCGCGCCGGCGATGACGTTTATGCGGTCGATCGTCGCGCGGTCGCGCTCGTTGCGGTCCTCGTTCTCGAAGGCGTCGTAGTGCGAGTCGGAGGTGGCGATGAACGTCACGCCGGTCGGTGCGTCGGCGGGGACCTGCGGCCCGTCGGTGGCCAGGCACGACGGAATGAGCATCGCCAAGCAGACCAGCGGCAGCAACAGGCGCAAAGTACGCATGAAAGACCTCCTTATCGGCCGGATATGCGTCCGGCGCGGGCACCCAGACCCATCACGCCCGCCAGAGCCAATCCCAGAACGCCAAGGCTGAACCGGATCATTCGCCTCTCCAAGGTGCCTTATCCGGGGACACGGTTATCCGGGGTTATCCGCTTATCCGAGGACACGTGCGGTTTTGGGCAGGCCCCATGCGCTGAGAGGGTCCCTTTCTTGTCGGTAGATGGTAGGTCGAGGTGTCATGCCGGTCAACCGGAATCGCCCGGCGTGGCGCGGTGAGTTGTGGCACAGGCGTTGCGGGGGGGGCCTCACACATCGAGCCCGCTGCGCCGCAGCAATCCCAGTGGGCCAATCCGGCCTGGTCCGCGCGCGGTAACATGACTTCCCCGTCCACCAGATGGTCGTCTTTGAGGCGCCGTGAGCGGGCATCGATGCACAACCTGCGTCACAGGTGCGTCTTCCAGACGGTGAACGCGGCCGAGGCCCAGAAATAGGCCGAGAACGACACGGCGGTCCAGAGGAGGTCGGCCCACGCACGCCGACGTACGCGCATCCGCCACGCGGCCAGTGCCGCCACCGGAAACGCCGGCACCAAGCCGGCCAGGAAACCGTATCCCATCATGACGGCCAGTTCGCGGCAGAGGTACGCGTAGGCGCCGCACAGCGCGGCAAGACCGAGGATGGCGGCGCGCGAGCGCCACCGCGCTCGTTTCATCTCCGGGCCGCCGCCGTACCTGGCCCCCGCCGCAACCAGCGCCGTCGCCTGGAACGCCACGAACAAGGCCACCGGCCACGTGAAGACGAACTCGCCTGCCGCGCAGCCGGCGATCACCGTCCCGCCGGCGCCAAGCAGGAACGCCGCCACCGCAAACACCGCGCGGGCCCGCGTGAGCGCGCGGTCGGGTCGTTTACGGCGCGCGGCCATGTAGGCCAGCAGCGCGAGGGCTGCCGACGGGGCAAACACGCCGAGCATCGAGAACCCGAACCAACGGCGCGTGTGCGCCAGCGTCGGCGCATAGAGCGCGCGGCCGCTCCAGACGGGTCGTTCCCGCGCACGGCCGGCCTGCCGCCCGATCGCCGCCGTCGTGGTCTGCCGCTGGGCGTCGGTGAGTTCCTGCGGGTCGCCGAGCCAGAGGCACGCGGCGCGCGCGTGGTTCCGCACGAAGAGGCAGCGGCCGTGGAGCGCCGGGGCCGTCCAGCAGACCTCGCCGGGGAAGACCGGCGTGCGGGCCAGTTCCTGGTACGCCTCGGGTGAGGCGCGGGCCAGGATCAGGTCGCCCGACTCGGTCCAGAGGATCAGTTTGCCGTCCGCCGCGAGGACCGTCGCGTGGCCGGTGCGGTCGGTGGCCCATCGGACGCCGCCCGTCGCCAGGTCGAGGCACTTGAAGAGGCCGGCGGCTGCCCGCTCCGGCCGCGGCTGAAGGTCGTGCAGGTCGAAACCGTAGACGTGGCCGTCGAGGACGAGGCTCGAGAAGACGTCGTTCGAGAGCCCATCGCTCTGCCACACGACCTCCGGCGGCCCGGCGCCCAGCCGAAGCACCGTGGCCCCGCCGCGAAACGCCGCCGCCGTCAGCAGGTACGGCTCCTCATAAAGCGGCCAGGCGGCGTGTTCGTCGTACCCGTCCGACACGCGGTGCTGCCACAGCACGCGGCCGTCGTCCGGATCGAACCCGACGACGACGTTCTGAAGATACACCACAATCTGCCGCCGACCGCCTACCGTGACGGGGAAGGCGGGGGAGTAACTCGCGGGCCAGTCGCCGGCCTGCCAGACGACCGATCCATCGTCTGCGCTCAGAGCCACAACAGAGGCACCCTTCCCACCAACGGGCACGAAAACCTTCCCGTCCTCGACGAGCGGCGAACATGCGTAGCCGTATTCCGTGCCGCGCCCCTTGAACGTCTCCGTCACGTTGACCGACCAGAGCATCCGCCCGTCGCGGGCGCGGAGGCATCCGATGAGACCCAGGGCGCCGGCGACGTAGACCCTGCCGCCCTCGACGGTGGGCGTGGCCATGGGGCCGGGCCAGGTGCTGTCGGGTTTCCACGGCCAGCCGTATCGGCGTCGCCAGATGCGGCGGCCGGTGGCGGCGTCGAGGCAGACGACGTGTTGGCCCGAGCGCCACTGGACCTGCGTGTACAGGCGGTCGCCGACGGCGGCAAAGCCGGAAAACCCCTGGCCCAGGTCGATGCACCAGAGGACGGGCGGACCCTCGGCCGGCCAGGATTGGGCGAGACCCGTCTCGGCCGAGACGGCGGCATGGGCCGGCCCGCGCAAGTGCGGCCAGTCGGCGGCCGCGGCGCAGGCTGAAAGGACGGCAACGACGAGAACGGCGGCGATGCAAGGGGCGCGTCGGCGCATCACGCAGCGTCTCCCCGGCCCGTTCGGCGAATATGACGGCAACGGTTCGCGGCGGCCTGGGAAGGCCGCCGCGCGGCAGTTATCGCGCAGCGGCTTACCGGCCGAGTTGTTTCACGGCCGCGTCGGTCGAGAAACGGATGTACATGGCGAGCGGTCCTTTGCGTTTCCGGGCGTCCTTGGCGGCAGTTCGCAGCGCATCGAGGGCCGGGCGGGCCCGGTTGCCGAGCAGTTGGAGCGTGCGGGCGGCGTGCAGGGCGATGTTCGCGTCTTTGTCGGCGAGTTCCTTGGTGAGCAGCGGCATCGCCTTCTCGGGTCTGCCCATGGCGACCAGGGCGCCGGCCGCTTCGATGCGGACGTTCGGCGCCGGGTCGGCGAGCGCCTTGGCGAGCGCGTCGGCGGCGGGTGCGGCGTCGGCGGCCAGGGCCCGGAGGCCGACGGCAGCCCAGTAGCGGCAGGCGGCGTCGGCGTCGCCCAGGAGTTCGACCTGGCGCGGGAGCGCGTCGGGACCGCGGCCGACGAGGTCCGCCGCTTCGAGGATCCGCTTCTGCGGGTACCTGTCGGTCTCGCGCGCCATCTGGTACGGCGTGGCGTCCTCTGACCGCCGCCACAATTCCACCTCCGGCAGGAAGGCCACGTCGCGGGAGTCGGCCATCCACGTCCGGTGCAGCCGCCGCATCTCCTGGAGGGCGGCTTTGTGCTCGGAAGAGTCCGCCAGGTTGTGGAGTTGCTGTGGATCCTTTGCGACGTCGTAGAGTTCCTCGGGCGGCCGCGTGGGACCGGCGTAGTGGAGTTGCGGCCCTTTGAGTACCCCCTCGGCCGCCAGACGGGTGATCTCGCCGCGGATCTCGCCCTGGTCGGAGTAGGCGCTCGGCTGGTTGTAGGAGAGGTGCGGCATGTAGTTGCGGATGTAGAGATAGCGCCGGGTGCGGACCGAGCGGGCCAGGTCGTACGCCTCGTCCACGCGGTCGCGGTGGCCGTACACGCAAGTGCGCGGCTCCCCTGCGGCGGGACCGAGGAAGGCAACGCCCTGCATGTAGTCCGGGATGGGCAGGCCGGCGAGGCTCAGCACGGTCGGCGCGAAATCGACGAACGAGACCAGTTGGTCCAGCGTCTCGCCGGGCGCGGCGGGGGCCAGGCGCCGGTACTTCTTCGGGAAACGGATGAGCAGCGGCACGTGGAGGCCCGAATCGAGAACCAGCCGCTTGTGGCGCGGCAGGCCGGCGCCGTGGTCGGAGTAGAAGAAGACGATGGTGTCGTCGGCCAGGCCGTCGTCCTGGAGTTCCTTGAGGATGCGGCCGACATTCGTGTCCATCGCGGTGATGCAGTCGTAGTAGCGGGCCACGGTCCGCCGCGTGACGGGCGTGTCGGGATAGTACGGCGGCACGGGCGCCTTGGCGGGGTCGTGGCGCTCCTGGGGCGTAAGGTGCGACTGGACTTGCTTCTTGAACTGGCCGTACGGCCAGACCATCGACCGCGACTGGTGCGTGACGGTATCGTTGAAGACGCTGAAGAAGGGCTGCCCCGCCTCCCGGCCGCGCCAGTGGGCCTTGTTGCTCGACTCGTCCCACGAGGCCCGGATGATGGCCGGCTCGCCCGCCGTGTTGTAGTCGGTCTTGACGTTGTTCGTGCAGTAGTACCCGGCGGCCCGCAGGTACGAGGGGAAGCCTTTCATCTCGGACGGGATCGGCAGCCGCGACCGCAGGTGCATCGTGCCCAGCGACGAGGCGTAGACGCCGGTGATGAGACACGACCGGGTCGGGGAACAGACCGGCGCCGTGGCAAAGGCGCCCGTGTACCGGATGCTCTCGGCCGCCAGGCGGTCGATGTTCGGCGTGCGGGCGTAAGCGTCGCCCCAGCATCCGAGGTTCGGGCTCATGTCTTCGCAGGTGATCCAGAGGATGTTGGGCCGGAGCACGTTTCGTTTGCTCGTCCGGGCGCAGGCCGGCAGTGCGGCGGCCAGAACGGCGCCGAGCGATGCGGCCCCGGTCGTCCGGAGGAACGCTCGGCGGCTGCGGGTTCGTCTGCACGTGCTCATGGTCGCGATCCTCGCCGCTTGTCGCCGCGCACGCCGGGCCGGCGCCGGCGCGCCGGGCAAGCCCGGCGGCTAACGGGCGTGCTGGGCCCGACGCCGGCGCGCCGGGCAAGCCCGGCGGCTAACTGGCCTGCTGGGCCCGACGCCGGCGCGCCGGGCAAGCCCGGCGGCTAACGGGCGTGCTGGGCCCGGCGCCGGCGCGCCGGGCAAGCCCGGCGGCTAACGGGCGTGCTGGGCCCGACG
>CAYVAM010000015.1:0-10017 GCA_964449275.1 uncultured Anaerolineales bacterium | reverse complement strand
CCGGCGCGCCCGGCCGACGCCGGCGCACCCGGCCGACGCCGGCGCGCCGGACAAGCCCGGCGGCTAACTGGCGTGCTGGGCCCGACGCCGGCGCGCCGGGCAAGCCCGGCGGCTAACGGGCGGCTAACCGTACACCTCCTTCGGGAGCGGCAGACTGCGGCCTTGGGCGGAGGAGCGTTCGGCGGTTTCGATGACGGCGATGACCTCGCGGCCTTGGTGGGCGGTGACGGCGAGCGGTTCGCCCATCAGGAGATGGTCGGCGATGTTGCGGTAGTATTCGGCCCAGCCGCACGTCTCCCCCGCGGGGATCTCGCCGTCAAAACACACGCCCGAAGCGTAACTCGTCACGTGGACCGCCTCGGCGTCGGTCGTCTCCAGGCCGCCCAGCGTCCCGAGCACGCGCCACCGTGCCTTCCCGACGGCCGCAAGGCTCGACTGCTGAAAGTCGGCCACCGTGCCGTCCTCGAAGCGGATGACGGCCCGCGTGGCGTCCTCGTTCGTCACGTGATGCCAGCGGAGTTTGTGGAAGAATCCCGTGACCTGCGTCACCTTCTCATCGACCAAGCGGAGGATCCAGTCGGTAAAGTGGGCCCCCCAATCGTAGAGTGCACCGCCGGAGACGGTCTTGTCGCTCCGCCACCAGGTGCGCGGCCGGTTGTAGTTGCCGAAGAAGCACTCGATGTGGTAGACGTCGCCCAGGAGGCCGCGGTCGATGATGTCGCGGATGGCCAGGTAATCGCCGTCCCAGCGGCGGTTGTGGAAGACGCTGAGCATGACCTTATTGCGGCGAGCCGCCCGGATCATCCGCGTCGCCTCGTCGGTCGTGATGCAGAACGGCTTTTCGCTGACGACGTGCTTGCCGGCCTTCAGGCACAGGAGGCTCGTCTCGGCGTGGAGGTTATGCGGCAGGATATTGACGACCAGGTCGAGACCCTTCATCTCGAGCATCGCCTCCAGCGACGTGAACGTGCGGATGCCGGGCAGTTCTTCGCGTGCGGCCTTGGTGCGTTCGGGGTTGATGTCGCAGGCGGCCACGGTCGCCAGGCCGGGCGTCTCGTTGATCTGCCCGCCGTGCCCCTTGCCCATGTTGAAGGCGGGGCCGTAGCCGAGCAGGCCGCAGCGGATGGTGCGCTTGCGGTCGAGTTCGGCCCCCTGCGTCCATTCCAGACTCCTCAGTAGCAGCCGCTGAAACTCCGGGTGCCGCCATGCCCGCAGGTCGTGCCCGTTGGCCAGGTACACCACGCGGCCCCGGCCGTGGCGGCGGACGAAGGCCATCGGCATCTTCTTGCCCTGCCAGAACGTCTCGGCCAGAAGCGTGCACCTGGCCGGATCGTAATTCTGGAGGTGGTACATCTCGTCGGGGATCGTGAAGTCGGGCATCCGGGCCGTCAGGTAGTGGTCGCGGTCGATGATGTTGACCGGAAACTCGTGGAAGTGCGGGTGCGTCAGGAACTCGGCGTTCAGCATCTCGATGTAGGGGCGGCTGTCGCGGAAACTGTCGGCGGCGGAGTGGACGCCGATCAGGCCGCCGCCGTTCTTGACAAAAGAGAGGAGCCCATTCTCGCGCGCCTCCGTCAGGTCGCTGCGAAAGCCGGTGGTGTAGATGATGACGGCCGAGTAGCGGCTCGTGGGCAGCGCCGCCAGGGCGTCGAGGTCGCGCGTGACGGTGAGTCGCCACCTGCCGCCGCGCGCTTTGAGGAATCCGTCGAGGACCTCGCCGGCCGCCTCGTTCGCGTGCCACGGTCCGCCGACGAGCATGAGGGCCTTCTTCGCCTTGGCCCTGGCCCTGGCCGGGCGCTTCCGCTTGGCAGCCTTCTTCGCGGCCACCTTCTTCTTTGCCATCGATAGGCCTTTCGTATGTGTTTAGCGTCCCACGCGCCACCAAAACGGTGGCACGGCAGCGGCGAAGCCGCAGCCGTGGGAAAGCAATCCGAGCCGCGCCCGTGAGGAAGCGGCCGCTTCCTCGCGGTCGCGGCTCCGTTGCGGCGCGTGCCACCGAGTCCGACGTCGAACCCCCCGCGCACCGGGTCGCGGACTGCCTCAGATGTGGACGACCTCGATCCCCGACAGTTGGCAGTAGGCCTTGAACTCGTCTTCGTGGTCGCCGTAGATGAGGAGTTGGTGGAAGCCCTTGATGTCGCGCGAGTCGGCCACGCCGTCGACCTCGCATTCGAGTGAGGTGCGGCAGCCTCCGGATGGCGGCGTGTCGATGTTTCGCAGGACGCGGCCCGTGCCGAGGATGATCTTCTGGGGCCCGGTGAACTTCATCAGGGTGATCTTCTGGCCCACGCGCCACAGAACCTGCACCGCCACGCCCAGGTCAGACTCCGAATGGCTCCGCAGGATGAACGGCTCGTGCGGCTTGTCGAAGCCGTCGAGGTGGGCCCCGCACGTGCAGTGGGCCGCCATGAGCGTGTTGTTGACCGTGTTCGGGGCGGGGTCCTGCATGAATCCCGGCCGCTCGAGCAGCAGGTGCGTCAGCCGGGAGGAGATGGAGGCGTTGGGGTCGGCCTCGCAGGCGCCGACGATGCCCTCGTCGCGCAGGCGCATAAACGCCAGGCACGGCGGCTTGATCTCCCTGCGCCCGATCGGGCCCAGGCAATCCATCGAGAAGCCGTGGCACTTCTCGGCCTCCATCAGACGCCGGCAGACGATGTAGTTCTTGGCCGCGGTCAGGATGTCGTCCTTCGACGGTTCGACGATCTTCTTGGCCTGCTTGGTGTAGTAGTCGGCCATGGCCCGGACCTCGTCGCTTGCCTCGACCTTCTTGAACTCATCGGGAAACCGTTTGCCCGGGATGTAATGGAGCGTCGTGCCGATCACGTCGAGCGGCTTGTCCTCCGTCTTGTTGCCGCGCACGATGCAAATACGCGTGTGCTTCATCTCCCAGACGGTCTTGAGCATCCGCACCGCCGTGGCCAGCCACTCCACGTCCTGGGTGGCGCCGACGAAGGCATTCTTCGAGTTGCGGCTGTGCTGGAGGTGGCCGGTAAACGACGTGCCCATGGGGCTGAAGACGACCGTCGGAACCGGCCCGCGCTTGTCAAGGAACTGGTTGACCGCCCGCCACCCAGGCGGATGAAGCGCCATGCAGGTCAGCAGCACGCCGTCGGGCTTGGTCTGGGCCACCTTCTCGAGGTAAGCGTTCACGCTCCCTGCGTCGAAGAGGGGTTTCTGCGAGAGGTCGAGCGTGACGCCGAGGCGTTCGGCCGCCGTCACGATCGTCTTGGTGTACAGTTCCTGGTGCCCTTTGATGTCGTAGGCGGTGCCGGGCCAGCCGAGCCAGTATTTCTCGACGTCCGGATGGATGAACGCGCCCATGATGCGGCACTTCCCGGCCGTTTTGGGCGCGGCTCCCATGACCGAGGAGGCGAACTCCAGGAGGCCCATCTGCATCGCCACGGCCGATGCGCCGAGGCCCTTCAGAAAACGCCTGCGATTCAGCGTCAACGGACAGCGAGACACCTGTTTGTCGGCGAGCATGGCTCTTCCTCCTATCTGTTGGTCCCGGGCGAACAACGCCACGGACTCACGATTACCTTCCACTCGTGTAGTCCAGTGGCGGGCCGATGTCAAGAGAACTTCCGGCCCACCGCCCGTCCGGTACGTGTTTAACGACCTGGGAAGGCCGCCGCGCGGTTCGTGCAACGGGCTCGGGTGCAGAAGCCAAAGATGTTTGCCATTGCAGCGCCCACCTGTTATGCTGTCGCGGTTGGACTTAGGAACCCGGAGAGGCTGTGATAAGGAGGAGGCCCATGCGAAAGACGCTAATCCCTTTGCTATCGGCCGTTTTGTTGTTCGCTCTCGCCGGCGCCGCCTTGAGGCAAACCGACGCCGCGGGCAAGGCCGAGCCCGCCAACCTTGACACGGACCCGCACCTGGCCGGATGGTGGAAGTTGGACGACGCATCCGGAACGACCGCCGCCGACGCCTCCAAACACGGACGCAAAGGCACGCTCGGGGGCGGCTTGTCGTTCGACAAGGATTCGGTCGCCGGACGCGTCGGCAAGGCGCTGAAACTCGACGGCAAGGCGGGCGTCATCGAGATACCCGGCTACAAGGGCGTTTCCGGCACGCGGCCTCGAACCGTGGCGGCCTGGATCAAGACGAAGTCCTCCAGGGGCGAGATAGTGGCCTGGGGCCTCGAGGACTTCGGCAAGATGTTCATCTTCGGCTTCGTCCGCGGGCGCATCGGCCTGGTGCCCAGCGGCGGCTATCTCTACATGAACGACCCGGTCAACGACGATGCGTGGCATCACGTGGCCGTGGTGGTCGAAGAGGCCGAACGGCCGAACCTCCACGACAACGTCAAACTCTACAAGGACGGCGAACCGGCCACCATCCACGACATCGGCTTGCTCGACCTCTGGCCGGTCGATACCGGCGACAAACTGGACCTGAGGATTGGAAGGCGCTTCAACGGTCTCATCGATGAGGTGCGCCTCTACGACCGGGCCCTGTCGGGCAACGAGATCAAGGCGCTGGTCACGCAGCGCAAAAGCAAGTGACCGGCACGGACAGGTCTTTGGCGGCACGGTGCGCCGCCGGTCGGGCGCAGGGCACGGGCCGCGAGAAATCGGACCATGACAAAAGGAGATGAACCGATGGAGAATACACGAGTGAACCGGCGGGAGTTTCTGGGCAAGAGCGCGAAGGTTGCAGCGGGGGTGGCGGTCTCTCTCGGCGCCGCCGGCGGGCTAGGCGCCCCCGCCGCCGGCGCGAGCGTTGATACGTCCAAAATCCTCAACTACAACCAGAACATGCAGTACCGCCGGCAGGGAAAGACCAATCTGATGGTCTCGGCCGTCTGCCTCGGCGGGCACTCGCGCAGCAACGCCGAGCAGCGCCACGAAATCATGAGCCGCTGCATCGACCTGGGCATCAACTACACCGACGCCTGCACACACGGCGAGGTCTGCCGCGACGCCAAGGCACTGAAAGGACGCCGCGACAAGATGTACCTGTCTCTGTCGCATTGCGGCAACGAGACACGCAACCCGAGGTTCCGCACCGCCAAGAAACTGATGGAAGCGCTCGATCAAACGCTGAAGGATTCGAACCAGGAATACACGGACCTGTGGCGCATCACGTGCTACGAGCCGGGGGGGCGGCACACGTTCAACACGGCCTGCGAGATGGTCCAGGCGCTGGAGACCGCCAAGAAGCAGGGGAAGGCGCGGTTCATCGGGTTCTCCACGCACGACCGCCGCTGGATCAAGTTCATGATCGAGTACTTCCCCCAGGTGGAGGTGGTCTGCTTCCCGTTCACCACGATGAGCAAGGTCGCGCAGACCGACAGCGTCTTTCCGGCCCTGAAGAAGTGCGACGTGGGCGCCTTCGGCATCAAGCCTTTCGGGGCCGGGTCGCTCTTCAGGGGCGACAAGGAGGAAAACGACCGCCGCGGACGACTGGCCCTCCGCTACATCCTCCACGCCGATACCGTCATACCGATACCCGGCATGAACAGCCTCGATCATGTCGATAACGCGGCCAAGGCCGTCATGGAACGTCGCAAACTCGACCTGAAAGAGCAGGCTGAACTCCAAGACGCCAGCAAACGGATGTGGGCCAACCTGCCGCCCAACTATCAGTGGCTGAAAGACTGGGAGTACGTGTAACGAGTTTGCGCCGGATAACGATGGACAACTTGCGATGAGGCAAGGCCGGATTGCCCAGGCTCAATGACCGTGTGGCCCTGAACAACAACGGCGAGTTGGGAATGCCCACGCACAAACACGCTTCACTGATAATGGCCGTTATGCTCTTGCTGACCGCTGCGGCAATATCCTTGGCCCAAACTGCCCGCGATGAATCGCCCCGGCCGGCCGTTCAGGGCGACGTTATCCGTGCGAGTGGCAAGAAGCATTACGAGCCGACCTGGGAGTCGCTTGCGCAGCATGGTGCCGCACCGAAGTGGTATCAGGACGCCGTGTTTGGAATATACTTTCACTGGGGAGTCTACTCGGTGCCCGCGTTCGGGAGCGAGAAGTATCCGAGAGACATGTACAGACAGAATTCCGCGACTAACAAGCATCATTGCAGCACGTACGGGGATCCGACAAAGTTCGGGTACCATGACTTCATCCCGCTGTTCAAGGCCGAGAAGTGGAATCCGGACCGCTGGGCGGCGCTGTTCAAAAATGCGGGCGCCGACTTCGCCGGCTCCATTGGTGCACACCACGACGGTTTCGCCATGTGGGACACCGCATACAGCCCATATAACTCAATGGATATGGGGCCACGCCGGGATGTCGTTGGAGAGATGGCGCAGGCCGTGAGGAAGCAGGGCATGAAGGTCGTCACGACATTTCATAACGTGAGATGGGATTATTATGACGCCGGCAGGCAGTTGTGCCCCAAGGGGGTCGGAGTCAATGATCCGAAGCTTTCGGGCCTGTACGGCCCGCCGCATAACGCAGAGGATCCAATGTCCGAAAGCTTTAGAGAACAAGGATATAACCAGGTTATTGAGGTTATCGACAAGTACCGGCCGGATCACCTGCAGTTTGACGGAACGACATGTGAGAATCTGGGCGAGGACGGCAAGAAGAAATTCCTCGCTCATTACTTCAATGCAGCCGAGAAGTGGGGCAAGGAAGTCGCGGTAACCCGCGGCTATAGTAGTCGCCACCCGTATTCTCCGTCGCCGATATGGAACAAGGAAGTCATGATAAGCCGGGTCATCCCCCTCTCGTGCTCCGTGCAGAATGTGGAGCGTCATTTTCCGACAATTGGCCAGAGGACGCCCTGGCCCGATAGGCAGCAGGCCACTACGCCGGTTCCGGGATTTGGTTATTCACACGCAGCGGGCCGAGAAGACAAGACGCCTGCCCAGATACATGACAGCGTTAACGCGCTGGTGGATGGAATGGTGGACGTGACGAGCAAGAACGGGGTCACCCTTCTGAGCGTCGCCCCCAAAGCGGATGGAACACTTCCGGATTCGCAGGTGCAGGTATTGAAAAAACTGGGGGACTGGATGCGCGTGAATAAGGAAGCCCTCCACGGCACGGATTGCCGGACCCCCTGCGCGGCGGGCACCCTGCGGTTCACCCGGAAGGAGCGGTACCTGTACGCGATCGACCTGGAAAAGCCGAGTGCCCCCGAGGTCATTCCAGGCGTGGCGCCGGCGCCGGGCTCCACGATCAGGATGCTCGGCAGCGACGAAAACCTGGCTTGGCACCAGGATGGCGGCAACATTGTGATCGAGGAACTCCCGGATCCGTTGCCCTGCGATTACGCCTGGGCCTTCAAAACTCGATTCAGTGAAGCTACGAATGAAGCGCAACGGACCGACCGCCGGCGGCTGGGCGATGGTGGCCACCACACGCCGTAAACTCGACCTCAAGAAACGGGCCGAACTGGAAAGGGCCGGCCGGCAGATGTGGGCCAACCTGCCACCGAACTATCAGTGGCTGAAAGACTGGGAGTACGTGTAGAGAACCTCGACCTGACGACGACCCGCAACCGCCGTTGAAGGGACGCTCCACGCCGGCCCGTCCCACGGCGCCATGCCAGGAACGGTCGCATGAAATACGCCTCTTTGATGGTGGTCTCGGCCCTCGCTGCCGCGCTGATGGTCGCCTGCGAGCGGCAAGAGACGAGCCTCTCGCACCGCCAAGGCCCGGACGGCCAACGGCCTCAGGCCGCCAAGCCATCCGGCAACGAGGAACCGCTGCTGCTGCTGGACGATGAGTCTCCGCTGCTTCTCGATGGCGGGGACGAAGAAACGCCGCCAAAGGGACCCGTGGCCGACAACAGCCGATGCTACGTCTGCCACCTGCAGTATCAGCAAGAGGAACTCGCCCGCGACCACGCCCGGGCTGGCATCAGGTGTGCCGACTGCCACGGCGAGTCCGACGCGCACATGGCGGATGAATCGCCGATCTGGGGAGGCGACGGCACGCCGCCCGGCATCATGTTCCCCAAGCCGAAGATCAACCCCTTCTGCCTCAACTGTCACCCGAAAGACAAGATCCCCGCCGCACAACACAAGACGCTCTTCGCCGGAACCTCCAAGAAAAAATACTGTACCGACTGCCACGGCGCCCACCGGCTGCCCAAACGCAAGTGCAAGTGGAAGTAGCCAAGCCGCGCTCTATGTGCTCCGACACAAGTTTCTTGAAATCGGTGCGCAGTGGGTTCTTAAAATTGCCGCGCGGCGGGTCTCCTGACCCGCCGCGCACGCAGCAGCGGGAAGGTCACCATTCGAGCGCGGTGGGTCCGGAGACCCACCGCGCAAGATTCGGGCAAGTTCTCTCCACTTGCCGCGCGGCAGGTCCGGAGACCCACCGCGCAAAACACTCGGCGGCCGGATAGTCAGGCCGACGGCGGTTCGGCGCCGGGGATAAACCCCGGCGCTACGGCTGTTCGGAAAGACTTCCTGGCCGCCGCTTAGATGTGTTCCACCTTGATCCCCGCCAGTTGGCAATACGCCTTCAGCGGCCGCTCCAGGTCGCCGTAGATGAACAGTTGGTGGAACCCCTTCGTGTCGCCCGAATCGGCAACACCGTCCAGTTCGATCTCGACGGCGGTGCGGCAGCAACCCGCCGGCGGCTGGGCGATGTTCGCCACCACGCGGCCCGTCCCCAGAATCATCGACTGGGGGCCCTGGAACTTCATGATCGTCACCTTCTGACCGATCCGCCACAGCACCTGCAGCGCCACACCCGTCCGCGTGTGATAACTGCGGAGGATGAACGGCGCACGGTAAGGCTCCTCGAAACCCTCCAGCCGCGTGGCACTCGTGCAGTGGGCGCCCATCAGCGTGTTGTTCACCGTGTTGGGCGCCGGGTCCTGCATGAACCCCGGCCGCTCGAACAGAAGGTGCGTCAGCCGCATGGAGATGGCGGCGTTCCAGTCGGCCTCGCACGCCGCCACCACGCCCTCGTCGAGCAGATGCGAGAACGCCATGCACGGCGGCCGGCGGTAGATGCTCGGCATCCTCAGGCAATCCACCGAGATGCCCTGGCAGTTCTCGGCCGCCATCAGGTGCCGGCAGACGATGTAGTTCTTCGCCGCGTCCAGGATGTCGTCTTTTTTCGGCTCGATGACCTTCTTGGCGGCCTTGGCATAGTTCTCGGCCAGGGCGCGCACCTCGCCCGTCGCCTCAGTCTTCTGGAACTCCTCCTCGAAGCGCGCAAGCGGGATGTAGTGGAGCGTCGTGCCAACGATGTCGAGCGCTTTGTCCAAAGTCTTCCCGCCTTTAACGATGCAGAGGCGCGTGTTCTTCATCCGCCAGATGGTGTAAAGCATCCGCAGCCCGAACGCCGGCCACTGGACGTCCTGCGTGGCGCCCACGAACGTCTTCGGCGTGCTCCGGGCCGTCTTGAGATGCCCCGTGAACGAACTGCCCATCGGGCTGTACACGATCGTGGGAACGTCGCCGCGGTTCTTTACCAGGTGATTCACGAGATTCCAGCGGAACAGTTCCATCGCAACGATAAAGAGGCCCGCGGGCGGCGACTTCTTCAGCGACGCGACGTAGGCGTCGATCTCGGCCACGCTCGCGAGCGGCTCGTCCCGGACCTCGAGCCGCACACCCAGTTTCTCGGCCGCCTCGGTAAGAACCTTCTTGTGAAGCGCCTCGCCGGCCTTGATGTCGAACTGGCCGCCCGGCCAACTGATGATCGGCCGCTCGCCAAGCCGTTCCGGGTCCGAGGTCTTCGGACGAATAAACACCACCCGGACGGTCGGCCGCCCGGCAGGCTTTCCCTCCGCCGCAAGCACCGACGAGGCGAAATCGAGCAGACCCATCTGTGCGGCCACCGCCGATGCGCTCACACCCCTCAGAAAACGCCGACGATTCAGCAGCAGCGGACAACCGGACGCCTGAATCCTCCTGTTAGCGGGCATAACTGTTCCTCCCGTATTCTGGTTCCGCGTGACCGCGGCCGCAGGCATCTCGCCCACCCCCTGCTGTAATGCCGCCGGGCAATGCTGTCAAGCAATCTCGCGGCCGCTCGTTCCGCATTCCGCATTCCGAATTCCGCATTCGATTGGGTCTCGCCGCTGTCG
>CAYVAM010000014.1:0-38681 GCA_964449275.1 uncultured Anaerolineales bacterium | reverse complement strand
GAGGCCGTGCCGGTGATCGTGTAGTAGACCGTCAGCGTGTTGTCGATGTTGCCGATGCGGCTGATGGTGAACTCGCCGGGGTTGCGGTTCTGCTCGGCGGCGCTGGAGTCGGTGGCCTGAATGTTGACCGTGACGTCGGTCTCCATAACGTAAGGAGACAGGTGGAGTCCATCGATGGGGAGCCTGTTGAAGACGGCGTCTTCAGGAGTCTGCCATCCGACGGCCAGGTTATCGCCGCCGCCGCCCTCCTTCTGGAGGGCCTCGACGTAGTAGCGGCGTCCGGCCTCCAGGTGGACGGGCGCCGACTGCTGCTGAGGATGCCTCGTCCACTCCCGCGAACTGGTCCAGCCCGGAACGGAAGCGATCTGGACCTTGTTGGCCGGGTCGATGTCGGTGGAGAGGAACAGTTGGCTGTTGTCGTCGCTGGCGATCCAGAACACATAGTCGCCGGTGACGGGCGGGTGAACGTAGCCGACCATCCGGGTGCCATAATCGTTGGCCCAACCGCTTGGCGCCTCGAAACTGGTGGGCTGGCTGGTGCCTGACGGGTTGTCCGGGAAGTTGGCATTGGCGGTCAGGTCCGCGACCGAACTGCCGCCGATGCCGAGCCAGTATTCCCTGAGGATGTAGCCCGCCCCGTGCGCCGAGTAGACGAAAGAGACCTGGAGGTCCGGCGGCATGGGTTCGTCGGCGAAGGTGCGCACGTTGTTGACGGTCAGTGTGTAGGCCTGCTCCGTCTGGAGTTGGGAGGTGGTCAGGACTACTGTGACGCCGTCGGAGTCGAGCGCGGCCGCAGTGACGGCCGCGTTGTCGAAGACGTAGTTGGCCGTCTGCTCGGCCGAGGCGGGGTCCAGCGGCTCGGAGAACCGGACCTCGACCACGACGTCCTCCGGCGTCGTGATGGACACGATGCCGGGAACGGTACGAATCATCTCGGCCGACAGGTCGCTCTCGTACGCGTCGCGATTGGCGGCCGAGACCTGGTAGGCGTACGGCGTGGCGGGCAAAACGTTCGCATCGGTGTAGTCCAGGCCCGTGGCGGTGTCGATGGGCCGGCCGTCGCGGTAGATGACATAATGGTCCACCCAGGTCTGCGGATCGGAGGACGGGTCCCAGGCGAGTTCGATCTGCGGGCCGGGCACCACAACGATCTGGCCGCGTAGGTTGTCCGGAACCGTAGGCGGGGTGGTGTCGAGGTAATCGTTCTCGGCCCCCGGCGTTCCGCCGGTCGCGCCCGACGCCCAGTTGCCGGCGTCGTTGCCGTAGGCGGCCGCATCCAGCCGGCTGAGCGAGAAGCCGGTTCCGTCGGGCTCCGTGGGCCAGGAGGCGCCGTCCTTGTAGTGGACGTAGTCGGCCGAGTAGTACGGGATGTAGCCGGTCGGTTCCGGGTCGGTCGCGGCATAGAGTTTGACCTTCTCGCCGCCATTGGCGAGATTGCCGGAGTACCGGCCGGCGATAGTCATACCCGCTGTGTCGTAGCGGGTGGCGAAGGCGTCCAGGTCCTTCACGATGACGACGTATCCGCCCGGCGCGATCTCGTCCAGATCCGAGCCGGTCGTCGTGAAGGCGCCCGGGGTATCGTCATCGACAATGACCGTCGTGGGGCCCTTGACGAACTTTACCTGGTCGGCAATCGTCCACCGGTCCGGGTTGTCGGTGCCGCGCGCAAGGGTAACCTTGGCCAGACCGGCGTTGAACGTGTACGTGCCGAGCGAGACCCAGCCGGTGGGGTTGACGTTCTGATTGACCGGGACGGTGGTGGCGCCGGCGGCGTGCTGGATCTCGTAGGTAGCCGCCGTGTCCAGGTCGCGGACGTTGGCTTCGCCGTCCGTCAGGTTCCACTTCGCGAAGACCTGGTACAGGCCGGCATCCAGTGTGGTCTGCCAGGCGGCGGTTGCGCCGGCCTGGAGCGTCCAGGTCTCGTTGCCGAAACTGTCGGCGTCGTACCATCCGAAGGTGAAGCCGACGCCGTCGCCGAGGAGATACTGCCTGGGATCGACCGGCGCGAGGGACCGGTTGTACAGTTCGATGAACTCGAAGTCGTCCTGGTCATACGGACTGCCCTGTCCGGCGTCGAGGGGGTGGTACATGATTTCGTTGATGACGAGCGGGCCGATGAGCGGCGGGGCGTTCTCGTCCTCGCAGGTGGGGGAGGTGAGCAGGGTGAAGTCCGTGCCGCCCGTGCTCTTGAGGAGAAGGCCGAAACTCTTCTCGTGGGGCGAGGCGCCGAAGTCCACGTGTTCACGGTAGCCGCCCGGCACGCCGTCGGCGTTGGACGAGAGGTACACGTCGTCGCCGAACTCGCTGAGGGCGAAGGCGGCGCCGAAATCGGCTGTCTCGGTGAAGACCTTGTACCCGCCGGCGGGGATGGCCGTGGGCGTGGTGATCTGCCACTTGTCGAGTTGGGCGGCGTCGTCGCTGAGGAACCAGCCGGTGATGTTGATCTGAGAGGCGGTGGTGTTTACGAGTTCGATCCAGTCGCCGTTGGGGCCGTCGGTATGGGCGAGGACCTCGTTGATGATGATGGCCTCTGGAACCAGGCCCTCGGCGTCGGCGCCGGGCGTGCCGCCGGGCGCTTCGCTGGCGCGCCAGCCTTCCTCCTGGTTCCACAGGGCCGGGTCGCCTTGGGGGTCGAGAATCGTGAGTGAGAACCCCTGGCCGTCGGTCTGGGGGAACCAGGCGTCGTCGTACTCGAAGTCGTGGATGATGCTATCCGTGGGCGAGTCGAGGCGGATGGTCTCGCCGCCGTTGTCGATGGCGCCGGAGTACTCGCCGGCGATCTGGGCGATGCCCGCGCCGTAGCGTGCCTCGAAGGCTGCCTGGTTCCGCACGACCACCACAAAGCGGCCCGGGTCGATCGTCATGCTCGGGAAGGTGAACGTGACGCCGTCGGTGAACCGGACATCGCGGAGCGGGATAGAGTGGGCGCCGATGTTGGTCAGTTCGACGAATTCGAATTCGTCGTTCTCTTCGAAGCCTGCGGCGTCTTCCTGTGGCGTCGGCTGGGCGGGGTTGTACATGATCTCGCTGATGCGCAGCGACGGCGTCACGTCGATATAGAAGTCGGCCTCGGCGAGGGCGCTCCAGGCGCCCCCGGCCAGAACGCGTGCCTTGACGCAGGGGCTGCCGGTGAGCGTGATCGCACCGGCGTACGCCGTCGCGGTCGGCGACACGTCGCCGCCCACCTGCCGGGGGTCGGTGCCGTCGAGGGTGTAGTAGATGGTTCCGGTCGGGGCGTCGATCGTCAGCGCGTCGCCGCGCGCGATGTCGCCGCCATGCTGATACGTGCCGTTGATGTTGAACGTGGGGGCGACGACGTTGGGGTACAGTCCGGCGTTTTTGAATTGCTGGAGCACGATGCCGGTTCGCTGTGGGAAGTAGGTGGTGCGGAGCCAGTTGATGCGGGGGATCCAGGTGTCGTCGCGTGTTCTTAGCGCGGCGGTGTCGTTGTAGCCGTCGCCCCAGCGCGCCGACTCGCCGACGATGGCGCGATCGATCTCCGACGCCATTTCGTCGAGCAGGGCGATGTTGGCCGCTACGGTGAGTTGACCGCCGTTGAAGAGGTGGCGGTGAACGCGGTCGGCAAAGAGTTGTCGGAACTCGTCAACCTGCCGCAACTGCTGGTAGATGCGCCCGAGGTTGGAGCCGAACTGCTCCACACGATTGCCGTTGAGGTCGCGTAGGCAGCCTTCGGCGTCCCAGCTGTGGAATCGCCATTTTCCGGGGACCTCGCGGTTGTAACTCGCCCACCAGTTATTCTGTGGCCAGTCCCAGTTGCCCCCGAACTGGTTGACGATGAGGTAGTCGGCGAAGTTGGGGGTGTCCAGTATCTGCTCGATGGCGGAATAATTGGCGACCGGATCGTTGATGAGGTTCATCAGTAGGTTCCAGGCCGCGGCCTCTCCCTCCTTGCGGCCTTCGATGCTGTAGACGTCGTAGTCTTCCTTGTCGCCTCCGAGGTAACTGGCGGCGAACGCATCGTCGGGCCGCTCCACGGGGTTGTACAGTCCCCAGTACAGGCCGTTGACGTAGAGGTGGACGAAGTTTCCGTGCGGGCCGTAACCGCCCGTGGCATTCTGCTGTTCGGCGGCCCAGCGGTCCTGCAGATACGTTGCATTACCGTTGTTCGGCCAGACGTCGTTGAATCCCGCCCGCAGGGTAATCGTGTCGAACTCGTCCACCGCGTCGTCGCCGAACACCGGGAAGCGAAGTTTTGTCGGCCCGTACTGGCCTTTGAAAAGGAGGCGGAACGAGTGCTTTTTGTTGCTGGCGCGGCGGCTGGCGCCCCCGACGATGCGCAGGCCGGCGTTGACCTGGAACGCCGTCGTGCCGTCGGGGTAAATCCACTCGACGGACGCCGCCCGTTCCCAATTGATCCCGTGCCCGCCCGGATTGGCGTAGATGCCGCCCGCGCCGAACAGGTCGTCCACGTCGGCCACGATCGAGACGGTGGAGACGGCCTGCAGGTCGTCCTTGATCGTGTTGCTGTACCGGCTGTCGTTGATGACGTCCGGGTCCATCTGATAATTGGCCTCGGTGCCGTTCCACGACGCCGGAAAGCCGTCCGGGTTGCTCGGCTGCTCGATGACGTCGTCCAGGAAGATGTAGGTCTGGGTATCGATGTTGGTGGCCAGGTAACCGGGTCTGTGGGCCATGGCGCGGAGCGTGGTGGTGGTGGTAATCGGGATGGGGTTCAGGTACTCCTCGCCCGTGGTGGGTGTGGGCTCGCTGCCGTCGAGGGTGTAGCGGATCTCGGCGCCCGACGTGTCGGTGGAGATCTCGACCGCCAACGGCGTGTCGTAGAACCCGCGGTCGACACTGAACTGCGTGTCGGCCACCATCCCCAGGACGCCCGGGATGTTCTGGGCGTCCGGCGTGGGCGTGATGAAATACTGCTCCTGGATGGTGATATGGCTCTGGGCAATCAGTTCCGGCGTAATCAGGAAAACACCATCTCCGGCGGCGTCGTTCATCGCATGGATCGTTAGGACGTTCTCGCCGGCCTGAATCAGGCCAAGCCGGTCGGTCAGGTCGACGCCCTCGAACTGGACGGCCTCTTCGATGGGCCGGTCCTCCAGTGCCGTCGAGTTCCACTGCGGCAAGCCCGGCGCATTGCCCGAGGCCACCTCCACGCCGTTCAGGTACGCCACGTAGCCGTCTTCGTACGCCGTCCGAAGGTACAGGTCCGTGAACTCGAGCGGGTCGATGACCGTGAACGGTATCCGCACGTAAGCCGACGCGCCGACGCCCAGCATGTCGGTCTCGATGTCGGTTTCGAGCAGGCCGGCGGTGCTGGTGGTCCCGATCATCTCGATGTCGAACGAGATGTCGCTGCTGGTTGCGGACGTCTGGTGAATCTCGACCGCCAGGACGTTCTGGCCGTCCACGAGCAGGCCGCCCGGGTCCTTCGTGTGCGGAAAATATGTCGATTCGTTCCCGCCGCCCACGGTCGTAAGGCTCCTGGTCAGGTAATCCACCGGGTCGTCGGTCATGTTGTCGCGGAGGAGTTCCTGGCCGTTCAGGTAGACGATGGCCCCGTCGTCGCGCATCAGGTTTACGGTCAGTTCGCTGATCTGCCACGCCTGCTGGGCGGTGAAGGTGTGCCGGAAGTACGTTGTGATATGTTTGTTGCCGGTGTCGCCGCCGAAACCGACGACCGTAGCCTCGTCGCCGTCGCCGTACCCGAGTTGGGCCGGGCCGCTCGCCCACGAGGTGTCGTCGAAACCCGAGAGGCGCCAGCCCGTGCCCTGGTCCGACCCGTCGTCCAGGTACCGCCACTCGGACCCCTTCGAGACCAGCGTGAGCGTCCCGTCCGGAACGCCGAGTCCGAACCCGAACCCCGTCGTGCCGGCGTTCCAGGCGCCGTCGTCGAACCCGTTCTGGATCCACGACAGGCCGAGCGCGCCGTCGGGCGGAACGAGGTACGTGGCGTCGTCGCCCTTCTTGACCAGGTCGGTCTGGTTCTGCACGTCATAGAGCACGCCGTAGGAGACGTCCTCCAACTGGTCGGCGAAATCGTACTCCGAGACGATGTCCGCCTCCCCGGCGCCGGGCTTCACGAGGGCCAGGTAGTCGCCGTCTTTCGAGAGGCCGAAGTTCGTGTGGAGTTCGTCCTGCGGGTCCCGCAGGTCCCGGCCGGACGCGAAGACCACCAGGTAACCGCCCGGTTGCAGGGTGATGGCGGGGAACGTCCACTGGTCCAGGTCCTCCGGGTCGTCGGTGAGGTGCCAGCCGTCCAGGTCGATGGCCGACGGCGTGGGGTTGTAGATTTCGATCCAGTCGGAGGACTCTGTGAAGTCGTCGAGCAACGTCTCGTCATTATCGGCCATGAACTCGGTGATGAGAGGCGTGCCGTCGAGCAACAGGCGTGGTTCAAGCGGCTCCATGGCCGGGGTCCGGGTGCGGCCGAGTGACAGCCGGCGGACGCGTTTCGCCTTTTGCTCGGAATCCGGCATGAGGCCTCTTGCGCGAGCCGCAGGGCGGAGTATGGCCGATTTCCCCTCTGACGGGGGGCGAAACGGCGCACACTCATCCCCTGCTCCCCCCTTATAGTATACGCATAAAACCGGCTAAGCCAAACCGGGAACTCGGAGAGGTGGGGAAGTCGGCGTGCCTTCCGCCGGGCCGTCACCGACCGAAGTCTTGCGCGGCGGGTCCGGAGACCCACCGCGCGAAATGGCGAAGTGGCGCTGTAGTGTTAATCCTTCTTCATTCGCCGCTCGGCCTCGCCCAGCAGGGCAAAGGCGTGCATCAGTTTGGCCCCGCGGAAGGTGAAGTCAGGGAACGGGTCACCCGCAACCGTCTTGCGAGGCCCGCCGGCATAGGCCTTGGGCAGCGGACAGGTATCGTCCATGAAACGGACGTACGCCAGCCGGGCCTGCTGCTCGGCCGCTCTCAGATAGGCGTCGTCCTTGTACCTCTTGTGCCACTGAAGGCGCCGGATGATCGCCCAGGCGTGCGGCTGTGGCGTATTGGCCTTGGAGAGGTCTTCGACTGCGGGGGGTGGTTTACGCCGCGCGTCGCGTCCGCCCTGGAGGTACTCGCGGTCGCCGCTGGCCAGGTACATCTCCATGTTTTTGACGGCCGCCTTGAACTTCTCCTCGCCGAGATGCAGTTTGGCCAGTTCCGCGAACTTGGCCGCGATGCCCGGATTGCCGTGGCGTATCGTGACCGACAGTTCGGCCGCGTGGTAAGCCAGGCGGACGGACTGGCCCGGCGCCCCCTTGCCGGGGGCCTTGCCCTTGAGGTCCGCTTCGAACGTGAACGGCACGAAGCCGTACTTCTTCGTCCGCGCGACCTGCACGTCCAGGACCTTGTTAAGGATGTCCTTGAACTTCCCTTTGACCTCGCCGTTGCGGGCGTTGAGGTAGGCGGCGACCCAGAGACGAAAGTGGGCGCCCTGGTGCGCGGGGTATCCCTGAGTGCTGCCTTCGCGGCTGTCCTTGCCCGTGTAGTCGCCGTGCCGGCAGTAAACGGCCCTCTCCTTGTCCCAGTAGTGGGCGTTCCACACACCCAGGGCGTACCGCTCCAGATACGTGGGACCGCCGGGCTCCGGCGCCGGGAGGGCGGCAAGGAAATCCAGGAACGGCACGCGGTCCTTGATCTCGTGGTAGCAGGCGGCGTAGAGGTGCTTGCTCGGCCCTTCGAAGTAGGTGGGGCACTCGTGCTGGAAGTCCCAGCCCAGGTGCTCGCCCCACGGATACAGGTCGGCGGGTCCCAGGGTCTTGGTGAACCACCACGTCAGCGCCTTTTCGGCCTCCTGCTTGTACCTGGGGTTGCCCGTGATGCGCGTCAGGTCGATCAGCATCTTGTACAGGTCCTCGTCCTCGTACACGTCGCAGCCGAAGAGGGTGACCTTGTGCGGACCTTCACTGCCCAGGCCGGCGGGGTAGTTCAGACACCGGTTGAAGTTGTACTTGCGGAAGGGCGTCTTCATGTTGCTGACGTTGTATGGCGTCGGCCGGTCGAAGTAGGGCTCCGGGCCGATTTTCGGCTCCTTCTCCCGCGTCAGCAACACGGCGAACAGCGGGCTGTGCACCTTGCCGTATCGGTCGCGGCCGTAGGCGAGCATGCACTCCGCAAAGTCCACGGCAACCTTCAGGAAATCGAGATTCCCCAGCCGCTGCGCCTCGTTGGCGGCAAGTTCCTGACGGGTGGGAATGCGCGGCACGCCCGCACGGTAGTCCACCAGTCTTGACAGGGCTGCGGCCACGAACGTCGGGGTCTTGGCATTCTCGATCCGATACACGCACCGATCGATCGTGCCGACCGTGGTCAGGTTCATCGTCTCGGCAGGGCGGTACGACGTTGACACAATGTCGGCCGGAGCCAAACCGGTGGGCGCAACAGCCGCCAGGGGCGTCGCCAGGCAAGCAGCCACCATCATCAGACGGCGCGTCATCGGCAGACCCTCCGTTCGGGACCTCGAAGGTTCCCTTGCATTTTACAGGGAAGCCCTGTTCTCCGATGCCCCCTTTTTCGCATCTCCGGTTTCGCCCCTTCCACCTCGGGGTTGCCGATGGCGTCCGATTCGCTCCCAGTTTTTGCGGATGTCTGGGGCGCTTCCCGCACAGGGCGGCCTTTTTTGTTGACACCCACGCGGAGGCGCGATAGCGTCAAAGGTCGGACGCGGAACCGACAGAGGGTGTGGCTGCGCACCTGTCGCGGCCGTTCCCGGAACGTCAGGAAGGAGTGGTTTCGATGCGCCGGACACGACTCGTATTCGGGTGCCTGTTGAGCATCGTACTGGCGGGGCTGCCGCTTGCAGCGTCGGCCCAGCCTTCCTCTGCGGAATTGCCCGCCCTTGGCGAGGGTGCGGCGGCGCCTCCCGCCGTCTCCGCCACCCCGGCGCCGGCCCTTCCGGCGCCCCCCACGCCGACCTACCCCTACACCGGGTACATCAGCGCCGACCTGGTCAACGTTCGCTGCGGCCCGGCCCTGTACTACTACCCGCTGCTGATGATGGGCAAGAACACTCCAGTGACCGTCGAAGGCGAGAAGGCGAACTGGCTGGCTCTGCGGCCGCCCGAGGGCATCTACGGCCTCGTCCGCAAGAGCGACCTGACGATCGGCGCCGCCGGCGCTACCGCCACCGTCTCGACCTCTGCCACAAGGGTGTACACATCGAGCGCCACGGCCGAGCGCCGCTGGTGTGTCATGGCCATACTCAAGCAAGGCGATACGGTCCAGGTGCTCGGTCCGGCCGAGGGTGAATTCGTCAAGATTGCCCCGCCCGAGACTGCCCGCGTTTACGTCGTCGATCAGTACGTGGCGGCGACCGGTTCGACCGACCCGTCCACGACTCAGCGCCGGACCGTTCCGATCGACATCGAGCCGCCCAAGAGCGAACCGCTCGTAGAGGCGTTCAAGGAGGCCGAGGAGAACCTGAGGGCGGAACTCGCCAAGGACGTGCCCGACCGCGACTTCGACGCCGTGGCCGCCACGTTTACGGAGATCGCCGAGAAGGCCGAGAAACCGTACCTCAAGAAGGCTGCCAAGCGACGCCTCGCCTACGTCACCGCCCTCGCCGAGCAGAAAGCCGAGTACGTGCGAGTGGCCTCTCTGGCGGACAGACTCGATGAGCGGCTGGCAGATATCAAGACCCGCTGGGCCGAAAAACAGGCCGAGGCCCAACGCGACAGGAACCTGCTGAAATCCGAGTTCCTCGCCACCGGATGCCTCGCCAAGATGGATAGTCTTGAGGACGAGGATTATCCCATCAAGTTCAAACTCGTCGATCAGAACAACCGCCCGCTCGTTGTCCTCAAGTCGAGCGCCTACGACCTGAGCAAGTACCTCGGCAAGATCGTCGGCGTCGGCGGCACCAAAACATATCTCAAGCAGTGGCGAATCTATCTGGTCACCGTGGACGATCTGAAGGTGATCGAAGAGTAGGGAAGTTCAAGGTTCAAAGTTCAAAGTTCAAGGTTCAACGTCGGCCGCCGTCGCGGTGCACGGTGTTGAACCTTGGACTCTCACCCAAGCCTGGCCCACTTCAGGAATCGGCGCAGAAGGTCGCGGCTCGCGATGTCGGCCGTGCCGAAGACGCCCCGCCAGAACAGATATTGCATCGTCCGGCTGAATCCGCCCGTGCCGATTTGCTTCCGGGGAATCGATCGGACCTTATCGGGGTTGGCGAGTCCCCACGTAATGAAGGCCGACACGTCGGCGACCATGCGGCGGCGATGTTCCTCGAGTTCCAGCATGATGCTCAATTCTAAGTGGCCCGCCGCATGAAGTCACCCCATTTTCGCAGCGGGCAGCGCACTTCCACAGCGCCGGCGCGGCGTCCGGGGCGGCGAAAAAATCGCCCCGTTTCCAGCCGATGCGCGCACGCTTCGGCAGAAAAGCCAAGCGTCAACGCCGTCTTCGGCGCGGTTGCGGCCGGACCGTAAAGCCTTTCCCTGAAACGGCTTACGTTTCCCGTCTCGCGCGTGACGACGCCGCCCGCCGGCCCGCGCCTCCCGCCGATTTGACTCGCTCGGCTTCATGCGTATCTTGATGGTGTGACCCCCAGCCAACCGCGCAGCCTTTCGCTCGGGATCGCCGCGCAGGAGTATTCGATGAGCGCACGCCATACGTCACGTCTCGTTGCGGTGGGCCTTCTCCTCGCCACAGCCATGGCCGGCGCCGCCGGCGCAGAGACCATCCTCGACACCAAGGGCGACACCACGTACGAACGCGTTTACTTCGGCTACGCGGGGCGCGCACGCGAGAGCCTCAGCGACATCCTCGCCGGCTACGCCGATCCGATCACCGGCCTGCCCAGCCCCATTACCAACCCCGGCGGCACGCCCATCGTCGTCGGCAACGTGGACCTGGGCGAAGACCCGGCCGCCAGCGACCAGACGCAGATCCAGCGGCTCTTCACAAACATCGACCAGTCGTACGAGTTGACGTACCTGGGGCTTGGATATGCCGCGTACCTGAACATCATGGGCTACTACACGTACGAACCGGGCGAGAGCGACCCCGCGAATTTCGACTACGCCCCGCTCATCACACAGGGCGTGGACGATCCAGGCACCAAGGTCACCCTTGCCGTTCCTGCCAATCATTACTTCGGCCTGTACCTGAGCGCCGACGGCGGCCGGTCCGAGCGCAACCGCTTCTTCAGCGAGAACGCCTACAACCCGGACGGCGCCGGCGCCGAGACCGATCACATGCTCGCCTTCCACACGAACCGCGGGCTGCTGATCGCGTGGGAAGACCTGCCCCGCGGCTGCAACGGCAAACTCGGCGACCAGGACTACGAAGACATGATCGGCGGCCTGCTGACCTATCCGGGCGGCGAGCCGATGCCCGAACCGGCCACCATCGCCCTCATCGGCACAGGGCTGGCTTTCATGTTCGTTGCGCGAAGGAGACGTTGAGGCAAGACAAGCCGGACGTGGACATCTGAATTCCTAGCAAGGCGCGGCAGGCGTTCCTGTCGAGCATCCCCCCGTTCGCGTGGGAGGCCTCGCCGCGCCGCCTTTTTGCGCCATGACGGCCGCCAGAGACGGCCGTGGCTCACGAACTGCGCGGCGGCCTGGGAAGGCCGCCGCGCGGAAGTTGTGTCCTCGCCTCCTACCGCTGCGCCGTGGCGAGGATCAGGCGCGGGGAGGCCAGGCTGTTCACGAGGACGATGACGCTGCCGTCGAGCGGTTGATCGCCGAGGATGCTGCGCGATTCGGCGCGGAACGTGTTCCACGCGCTGCCGCCCGCGCGGCGGCAGGCCAGCGCCGCCAGGACCACCATGTCGTTGCCCTTGAGGGGTCGGGTGAGGAGGTCGGCCAGCGCCTTCGAGTCGATGCGGCCGGCGGGCGCCATCAGCGCGGCAGCCACCACGCGGAACCGGGCCAGCGCGGCGTTCTTCCCTTTGCCGGCGGCCAGTGCCGCCCGCGCCCGCGAGCGGAAGTCGGCGTCGTCTTTCATGGCGAGCGCGGCATAGAGCACCTTGTAAAACGCGGCCTGGTCGTCGGGCGACTTTTCGAGCGCCTTCAGGGCATCGGCGGCGGCCGATTGCGACAGGCGCCGCGCCGCCTTCGCCAGACTCGCCAGTTCCTTCTCTTCCGGCAGCGCCCGGGAGGCTTCCGTCACGGCCCACAGCGACCGCATCGCCACGGCGGCGCCCGGCCCTTTCAGAAGTTGGCCCGTGTACGGACCTTTCCAGGCCACTTCGAGTTCCGTCAGCGCCTCCAGGTCGCACTTTCCGCTCGCGGCAGCGGCGAGCAGTTGCCAACTGAACTTCGCCAGGACGGCGGTGGTGCGGGCCTTCTCGCGTGCATCGAGGATCTTGGCGGCGGCGTCCTTGCGGTCGGCGGCCCGCTTGCTGGTGATCTTGTGGAGTTCGGCCAGATCGCCCTCGAGTTTCGCGTCCGGGTCGGCCAGGTCGGCAAAGAGGCGTGCGGCAACGACGTGAACCGCGGGCGCGCCGGCAATCAGCAGTTGGCCCGGACCGTACCATGCGAGGGCCTCGTCCGCCGCGCCGAGGCGTTTGCGGACGGGTGCCAGGAACTCGTCGGCCGCCTTCCCGGCCGCCTCGACGCGTTGCTTGTGGTCTTTGATCTTCGCCAGTTCCTTTGCCGGGGGCAGCGCCGTGGCCGACACGTCGTACACCCAGGCCGATTCGGTTCCACTCCGGCAGACCGTACCGGCCACGACCGCGTCCTTCTGGACCCACCATGCCATCCGCACGGGCATCAGGATCCAGTCGAAGCCCTGGATGGCCGTGGCGCCGCGGAGGTCGAGGTACGTGATGCGGACGTCCTTGCGGCCCATGATGCCGGCCGCATCCTCGATGCTGCCGGCCAGGAGTTTGACCTTCAGGCCGACGGCCTTGGCGACGGTCTCGAGGGCCTCGGCCACCGATGCGTCGCGAATGACCAGGTCGAGGTGCTTGTTGAGGGCGGGCATGTCTTTCGTCCAGGTCTTCAGTAGCGTCTCGCCCGCCTTCAGGATGCCTTCGAGTGCGGCCGCCGCCGTCTTGCCGTCCGAGCGATGGTGGCCGACCGCAACGCTGTCCAGGAGGTAGGCGAAGGCGAACTTGGCGCGTGCCGCCGTCAGGTCGCCCTTCTTCCGGAGTTCCTGTGCCGCCTTGAGGACCTCGGCCGCTCGCTTGGCGGTCCCCGTGGCCTTGGCGGCGAGTGCATTGGATGTGTAGCCGCGGTCGACGGCCCGGATGCCATCTGCCTCGAACAAGCCCGCTTGGGCCTCCGAGGAAGCCACGTCGCCGAAACTACCGCCGCGCCGGAACCTGGCCGTGCCTAGCAGGCCAAGACCAAACGCCGTGCTGCCGCGCCCCCGAATTGCCTTGGTCTTCGCTGTCGGCCTTGTCAGGATAGCCTCCGACAGCCGTCTCTGAGGTTGTAGATGTGCCGGCGCCAAGGACATGAGGTTCAGATCACTGAGGGAAGCGGATTTCGCTCGACCGGCCATGAAATATGATGCGCCATACCTCTGAACGGAGGCTGCCGCCATCGGCGACGCCAGGCGCTCTTCGCGCAGCAGGCCCGCGCTCTCGGCCTCGCCGCCGAAGAAGCCCTCGTAGAGGGTGCCTTCGGGAATCGGGACGGGCACGAGCATGCGGCGCGGCGGCCTGGCCGGTTCGACCATCGTCCCGAGTTCGCTCTCGTCCACCGCAACGAAACTGGTGTACTGGCTCATCAGCCGGTACTCCAGGGCAATGCTCGTGACGGCCTGCTCAACCTCCGGGCTGCCGGCGTAATAGGTCTGGTGCATCAGTTCCTCGATCTTGTGGCGGGCCCAGACCTTCGCCAGCACGTCGTGCTGCGGCTCGCTGGCGGGCAGTTCCACTTGCAGGGGCCAACTGACCGGTTCACCCTCGACGCTTCCGTTGATGGCGATACCCGAGGAGCCGCCCGTCTCGTACAAGCCGAACAGGATCACCGGCCGGCCGGCCCACAGTTCGGGGATCCTGGCCGGATACGTCTCGAAGACCCGCAGCGCGCCCCAATCGATGGTAATCTTGGCGAGTTGCGCGCGGTGGATGCGGTGCATCACCTCCGTGACCAGGGGATGGGCGTCGTCGTTCAGGCCGAGGACTTTGGCCATGCCGCCGCCCTGCTTGGCGACGCCGTCCACGAGGAAGCGGTTGGGCGATTGTCCGATGCCGATGCACCAGAAGCGTATCTGGTCGCCGCACCGGCGTCCGACCTCTTCGATGATCTCGGCCTCGTTGCCGATGTATCCGTCGGTCAGCATGATGACGATGCGGACGCGCTTGGGGTCGATCGGATCGTTGATGGCCATCTTGATGCCCTTGAGCATCTCGGTGCCCCCGCCGCCGCGCAGGCCCTCGGTCACCTTGAGCGCCTTGCCGACGTTGTCCGGCGTGCAGGGCACCGCCTTGTCGAACAGTTTCTGCGAACCGCCGGCGAAGGTGATGACCTGGAGCGTATCGGCCGGCTTCGTGAGTTTCAGCAGGCCCTGCATGGCCTCGCGGACCTTGGCCATCGGGTTGCCGCGCATCGAGCCGGAGACGTCGATGAGGAAGGAGATTTCTCGCGGCGGGCTCTGCTTCAACCGCTCGTCCTCCTGCGGCTGGATCATGAGCATGAAGTAGCCCCGGCCACCCCGCTCGGTATGGGCGAGGACGGCCATCTCGGGCTTCGCGCCCACGACCGCGTACTTCAGGACGAAGTCCTTGTTGGGGATCGAGTCGGCCGGCAGGATGGAGGCGCTCGCCCGGCTCGGGCCCGTGCGCGACATCTTGACCTTGTGGTTCGGCGACCGGATGTCGCGGATGGGCACGCCGGCGTCCAGCCGGAGCGAGAGCGAAACGTCGTGCCCGTTTCGGACGCCCGGCTTCAGGACGGGCGGTGTGATGCGCGACGCGTCCGGCACGCGGTCGGTGTCCGGCGACCAGCCGGCGCCTTTCGGCTCCCCCTTGCCCTCACGTACCTTGCGCTTGTCCAACTCGCCGACCTTGCCTTTGAGTTCCGGCGGGACGGGCGGAATCTTCGACGTGGGCCGGCCCGGGATGTAGCGCGGCCCGACGACCATCGGGAAGTGGAACGTGTAAACACCCATGTCGTATTCCAGGACGTCGACGTACGAGATTTCGATCTTGACCTCCTGCTTCGGCTTGATGTTGCCGACGGACTGGGTGAAGATGTTCGGCCGCTCCTGTTCCAGCAGCGCCGCCGTCGCGCCCTTGGCCAGGGCCGCCTCGTAGATGGCGCGGGCCGCCGCGCGGCGTTTGATGATGCCGACGATCTTGCGGTCGCCGATGACCATCGTCATGTCGTCGACCGCGGCCTTGTGCGGCAGCGGAAAGACGTAGACCGCTTCGATCTTCTCATCGAGCGGGTTGTGGAACGTCTGGGTGACCTTGACCCGGGCGATGAAGCCGGAGACGTCGGCCGTCACGTCGGTGTGCTTGAGCGGGCACTCGACGACCTGGCCGTCTTTCTTCTCGATGCGCAGCGCCCCCTGCGTCACGTTCTTCGTCATGGCCTCCATCTGCTTGGCCAGGGCGTCCGGGCCCACGGGGGTCGTCTCGACCGCCCGCGCCGTGGTTGCGGCCGCAAAGCACACGCCCGCCATGATGATGCAGGCGCGCAGCCGTTTGGCAGTCGTAGTATTCATGGCCAAAGAACACTCCTTTCGCGACGGGTTCCAGGAATCCTCCGGCCACCTCAGCGAGCGGCCAGTTCTTTGGACGGGAACGGGCGCGGAGAGTTCCACCGATTCTGCAGGAAGTGGTCCGGGGCGCGCCGGGACCCGGTTTTATGCGCGGTGGGTACTCCAGACCCGCCGCGCAGAGGCTCAAGTAGCATTATGCGGTATTACGATGATTCGCCCTGGCCGGAGCATTCCATAAGACCAGATTTGCCCCGCCGCAGCAACATGATTTGAGACTCGCTACGAGCGAATGTACATTACGTTTGACTCCACCCGGCCTTAGGCGGGATACTGCTGGGCGGTTGAGCATGATATACGATGTAAGAAGGAGATAGTTCCATTATACCCGAATCCCCTTCGTCGGGCCATGTTCTTGTTATGGCTTGGCGTGCGGGAGGAGTCTGAGTTCCTCGTCCACTCGTGTCTTGAGGGTGAAGCGTGACCCTGAGACGGTCTCCGCCTTGACGCCTCCCCGGAAGACGGTCACCTTGTGCCGCGGCCACGGATTCTGGACCGTGCACGGCCTGCCCCGTTCGCTCTTGATTCGCACGTACTGGACCACGCCGTCCCGCAGTTCACTGTCGAGGAGGAAGGCGCCCCGGGCGCGAATGTTCGCGAATCGGGCGTCGGTGTCTTTCGGCCAGACCGGGAAGAGGCGCAGCACGCCCCGGTGGCCCATGCAGAGCATCTCGTTGATCGTGTTGGGCACGATACTGCAGTTCTCGATGCCGTGGGGATTGCGTTTGGTGAACCCGTTTGGCATACATCGCGTCTTGACCATCTCTCGCAGCTTGGCAAGGATGACCTTCGGATCGTAGCCCACGCGCACCGCGGCCGGGTAGAAGCTGTTCATGCCATTGCCGTCAAACCAGCGGTTCATCACGTCTAGCGTGTTGCGGGACACTTCCAGCACTTCAGGCGGCGAATCGAGCCCGATCGCGCCGGCGGGGTAGATATGCTGGATGCCGAGGGTGTTGTTCCGCCACCACGCCGTGCCGCGCTCGGTGTAACGAAAGACCTTCCTCTCGGGTTTCTTGACGGACCGGTCCTCACCGGGGCCGTGCGGCAGTCGAAGCGTCTGGTAGCTCCACGTGCTGAGATTGTCGAGGATGTGTTTCCACTTGGCGTGCCGATCGGCGTCGACGCCCATCTCGCTGCTCATGTCGATCGCCAGTTCGAAGGCATTTCGCACCAGTCCCAGAGAGACGATGGAATTGAAGTCGTTGCCATTGCCGGAGCGTTCGTGCACGGAGTCTTTGTAGATGACGTACCGGCCGTTCTCGAACTTGAGGTAATCCTCCCAGAAGTCCGCGACGTCTCGCACCAGTGGGTACAGTTGCTTGGCATAGGCCTTGTCGTACGTGTGATACCATCGCATGGCGACGTTGACGAGGCAGTATGCGGCGTTGGACCTCTGGTGATAGAACAGGCCGCCTTTCTCGACGTGCTGCGGTTTAGCGTATCCCGTGGTCGGATAGTCCAACGTTGTCTCGACGCCCTTGGGGCCGATCCCGACGGGGTAATAGACACCGCGGCAGTTCAGGGCGTTCTTGGCATACCACTGGGCACGGCGCCTGAAATCGAGAATCGGCCCGTGGTATGGGTCCGCCTGGGCGATGTGGTTGGAAGAGTACAGGGCATAGTAGGGGGCCATGTGGTTGTAGTTCAGGTGGTAGTCTCCCATCCAGCCGGGGGTGTCGGTCGTGTTCCAGGTGCCGAAGATGCCCGGCGGGAAGTCCGGGTCGCGACTGGCGCACGCCATGACATAGTTGGACAGGTAGTAGCGTTGTTCGAGCACCGGGTCGCCGATTTCAACGAACGACTTGGCCCAGAACTCTCGCCACCAGGCGGCATGCTTCTTCTTCATCTCTGCCAGGCCGGATGCGTCCATGGCGTCGATGCTCGCGCGGACGGCGGCCAGGGGCGTCTTGCTCTTGAACCTGCTTTGCATGGCAGCGACAATCGCAACAGTCTGGCCGGCCTTGATGCTGAACTTCGCGTCCTTGGCCCCGATCGACTTTGCGGCGCAGGCCGCCTCGGTCGCGATCTTGACGTCCTTGGCGAATCTGCGCGTCACCCACTGACTGTCGCCATCCGTGCCGGTGGCAACCTCCGCGTCATTGCCCTCCTGGACCCACAGATTCACCTCCACATCCGTGTCCTCGCCCGAGGCCGTCATCTCGACGACCAGCATATTCTCGCTGGCAGCCACCCAGGACCGCATCTCCACTCGGCCATCGACCTTACCGCGCTTACCGCGAGCGTACGTCGATACCGTTACCGCTTCGTATAATCTCTGTTCCGCAGGCCACCCGCCGCCGTGTTCGGGCAGTTTCACGTCGAGGCCGCCGAACACGCGCGGGCCGCCGCTTTGGGTACGGTCGGTCAGCTTCCAGAAATCATTCTTGCACAGCCAGAACCGCTGCCCCTTGTCAATCGCGCTGATACAGACGCCCATGTCGCCGTTGCCCAGGAGCGGGCCGTTGACGATCGTCTTGCTGGGCGCGCCCTTTGCCGGATAAAGGAACATCGCCTTGTACTGAGAGACGATCCTCCTCGTCTCCGTTTCCATCGTCCCTGTCGCGGCAGCCGACTGCGCGCAGGCGGCGAAGGCGAGGCACCCTGCGGCCAACGAGATGGCCTTCATTGTGTTATGCATATCATTCCTCATTTCCGGGAACCTGCCTTGCCATTCATCTGACATTTCCTGGATAACCTCTCTCCCCGTGACCGTCGCGGGGCTTCTCGAGTGATTGTGTCCGATGCGGTGCGTTGGGCAAGACGGATCTGGGTGTTGAGCCACGGTCCATGGGCTTCGAACCGCGCAGGAGTCTAGGCCGGAGGCCCAAGAACAGGCTCTTCGCCGTGGCCACCACGCAGGTTCCCCGTCGGTATCGCTTGGCCGCCATGCTTTCGACGTCCATTCCGCTCATCCGGGCACCGGTTCTCGAAGGCGACGAATCCGCCGGAGAATCTCACGGAACACCCTTACATGCCCGCGGTCACTTGCGACACCTGCCGGCGGGCAGGCAGGCTTCAGGTTCAAACTGCCGTCAAACCCTACGCGAATGGCATCCTTGCCGCTTTCACCCATTGGATTCTCCAGTCTTCCTGGCATCGATGTTGAAGAAAGCCTTTGTTTATGCGATCGAAGGATGCTCTATTGTACCCAAGAACGAAACCTAAACCAGGAAATCCAGGGTTATAGGATTATGGGTTGGCCTGCCACACGACTTGGCCGCCGATCATGGTGAGGCGGACGTTGATTTGGTCGTCGAAGATAACGATGTCGGCGTCTTTGCCCGCTTCAAGCGTGCCTTTGGATGCATCGAGGCCGATGACGCGGGCCGGGCTGAGCGTTGCCATCTCGATGGCCTCCCGCAAACTCACTCCCGCGAACGGTTGCACGTTCGCCACCGCGCGGTCCATCGACAGGACGCTGCCGGCGATGGTGCCGTCGGCCAGGCGCGGCGCCCCGTCCACCACGTTGCGGTCGCGGGCGCTGACGCAATCGGTGATGAGGCACGTCTTTTCGACGCCCTTGCACGCGACCGCCACGCGCACGGCCGCCGGATGCAGATGCACGCCGTCGCAGATGATCTCGACACTGATGTCCGGCCGCGCGAGGAGCGCCCCCACGGCCCCCGGCTCGCGGTGGTGCAGGCCCGTCATCGCGTTGTAGAGATGTGTCGAGTGGGTGATACCCGCGTCGAACCCTGCCACGGCTTCGTCGAACGTTGCGCTCGTGTGGCCGAGGGCACAGACGACGGGCCCCGCCGGACCGCGCGTCCCGCGCAGCAGCGGGACGAGTTCGAGCGCGCCCGGCTGCTCCGGCGCGATCGTGATCATCGAGAGGATACCGCTGCTCGCCTCGAGGATCCGCTCGGCCGCGCCGCGCGACGGCCGCTCGAGGAACTCCGCCGGGATGGCCCCGCGCTTCTCGGGCGAGATAAACGGCACCTCGAAATACAGGCCGACCACGCGGCACCCGCCGTCGGAGCGGCCGATGCGCGGACGCATGGTGCGGCAGACCTCATCCGTCGGGCGGCACGAGACCTGGCACGCCGTCACGCCGGTCGAGGCCATTTGCCGCGTCGCCGCCAGGAACCCCTCCTCGGACGGGTCCCACAGGTCGTAGCCGCGGAACCCCTGGGCGTGCAGGTCGATGAAGCCGGGTGCGACGGCGCCCCCGGCGGCGTCGATGCGGCTGTCGGCCGCCGGCGCCACGCCCGTGCCGACCTCGGCAATCCGCTTGCCCTCGACGAGCACCCACCCGCCGGCGATCTCTTCGGTCGGCGTAATCAGCACACCGTTTTCGATAAGGGTTTTCATGGCGCCTCTCGACATTGGTGTGTGCCACCCTGGCACGGGTACGGCCCGTGCCGTGGCCGGCGGCCGGTCTTGCCCGGCCGTGCGTTTTTCGAACGACATTGGTGTGTGCCACGGCCGGTCTTGCGCGGCCGTGCGTTTTTCGAACGACAGCGCGCGGGGCAAGCCCCGCGGCTAACGTGCGCTATTTCGATTCGCTGACCTCGATGGCCAGCGCCGCCGTCGGCTGGAGCGTGATGCGCCGCTGCGACTTCAGCGCCAGCGGCTTCGCCTCAGGCGGCGGCGTATCGCGATTCTCCAGGCCCGTCCGCTCGTTTGCAATCAGATTGCCGGGGAAACCGTAGGCCGCGCCGTCGAACATCAGGTCGAAGGCGTGTGGCTTCTCGTCCACGTTCACGAAGAGGAGCGCGACCGCGCCGTCCGTCGCCTGCCAGGCGCCCGAAAGGATCGCCGTCGTCGTCACGACCCGTTTGCCGTGCCATTTCCAGTCGGCCGTGACGGTGGCGCCGTCGGTCTTGATGGCAGGCGGCCGGGCCATGCGGCCGCGCGCGAGGTACTGCCGCAGATCGTACCGCAGCCGCGCGAGGCGCTTCAGGAACGGCCCGGCGACCGTGTCATCGACAACGGCGGGGCTGATCCAGCCAAGTTGCTCGCCCCAGCAGAGGGCCTGGGCCGTCTTCTGGCGCATCGCCAGGCCTTTCCACGAATCGCCCTGGTAGGCGCGGCTGAAGAGTTGCACCTGCCCGCCGTAAACGGCGGCAAAGAGCGGGATGGCGCCGTCGTCCTGGAAGTGCCATGTCAGGTACCCGTCGAAGAGGTGGACATAGGGCTCCGCGTTGCACTCGGTGGTGATCATCTTGCCTGGCCGCTCGGCCGCCATCCGTTTGCGGAGGTCCGTGAGCATCGGCCAGTACCCCTGAGTCGTCCACCAATGGCCCCCGCCGAGGGGATGGCCGTGCGACTTATCGAAACACAGTCGCGGCCGCGCGGCCGCTATCTGGTCGATGTACACGCCATCGACGTTGAACTCGGGACCCGTCAGGCGCAGGACGATGTCGCGCACCGTCTTCCGCCAGAGCGGCGTGGTGGGACACATGGCGGCGAGTTTCTGCCCGGACCCGTACTGCTCGGTGTACGGTTCGCCCTTCTCATTCTTGGTGGCGGCGGCGATGCCGCTGTTCTTGAAATCCTGAAGGTCCGTATCCCACAGCCGCCCGTTGATGTACGGCATGACGCGGACGCCGGCGGCCTGGAGCCGCTTGACGCCGCCGGCGAAGCCGTCCTTCGCGGGAAAGTAGTGTGGGTAATCGTTGTCGAAGGGAATCTGGTGCCATCTGTACCAGTGCAACGCCGTCGGGACGCCCAGGTACTTGGCGAACTTCGTGACGCTCTTGACAACGTGGTCGGCCCCGCCGCCGGTCAGCGCCCAGACGCTGACGTCCTTCATCCACTCGGGGGTGTCGGGCCGGCCGCCCTGGCTGCCGCGCGGCCACCACTTGGCCTCCTTGCCGGCCCACTCGCGATAGATTTGCGCGAAGTCGTACCAGTCACCGTCGAAGGGGCGGATGACGACCTCACCGGGCATCTCCCACGCGTTGCCCGGCACGCCGCAGTCCGGCGCGGGCCACGTCCACTTGATCGCGAGGCGCCCGTCGGCCGTGTCCATCTCCAGCCGCTTCGTCGAACCGTATGGATCGTGCACGCCGACGTACGTGCCGCCCTTCGGCCCGTACAACCCCGCGCACTGCATCGAGAGCCAGCCGCTGGGGTAGTCGCCTCGCGCTTTGAGCCGCTTGCTCAGCGGCTTCTCGTGCACCCGTCCGCTGACGGCGGGGACGATAACGGTGTCGGCGTCGGTGAGGGCGAGGTTGAGGATGGGGAAGGTGATGTTCCGCAGAGCAACCTTCTTGCTCTTGTTCTCGACGCTGAGCCTGAAACGGCCATGCTCTTCCCTGGTCACGCTGACGGCCAGGCGTGCCAAAGGTCCCTCGCCCAAGCCGCGCCAAACCGTGACGCCACTCAACCCGCCGCCGGGCACGCGCTCGTCGCGTGGCAACCGGCGCTCCAGAGGGTCGATCCGGACGATGCTCCTGTCGGGCAACTGCACCTCGAGAACCCACGACGGCACCAACCCGCCGCGTGAAGCCCGGGCCTGCGGTTCGGCGGCGAAGGCGGGGACGCAAAGGGTCAGCCCAAGCACAACTTTCATCGCGAATCGCATGCGATGCCTCCTCCTGTAGGGCCACGGCATGCCGTGCCCCTACGCGGCACGGCGTCGTCGGCATAGGGGCAGGGGGCGGCTTGCCGAGACGATTTGTGCCCGCATTGGCAGAACGCAGCAAGGTAGTCTGCGCCGACGGCCGTGCTCGCCTTCAGCCCCTGGACGTCCTGGTGGGGATGCAGTTCGAGGAAGCGGAGGCAGTCGTTTCGTGCCGCGCGGCCGGCGGCGGCGCCCGTCTCGTCCATTCGTGGGCCGGTTACTTTCGCTTCTTCGGCCTGCCGTGCGTGATGGCGGCCTGGGCGGCGGCAAGGCGGGCGACGGGCACGCGGTAGGGCGAGCAGGAGACGTAGTCGAGGCCGACGAGGTGGCAGAACTCGATGCTCGACGGGTCGCCGCCGTGTTCGCCGCAGATGCCGATCTTGAGTCCCTTGCGGGTTGCCCGGCCTTTCTCGACGGCGATGCGGACCAGTTGCCCTACGCCCGTCCGGTCGAGCGTCTGGAACGGGTCGTACTCATAGATGCCGAGTTCCTCGACGTACGGTCGGAGGAACTTGCCGGCGTCGTCGCGGCTGAAGCCGCACCCCATCTGCGTCAGGTCGTTCGTGCCGAAGGAGAAGAACTCGGCCTCGCGTGCGATCTCATCGGCGGTCAGTGCGCCGCGCGGCACCTCGATCATGGTGCCGATCTTGAACTCGAAGGGCACGCGCTTCGCCTTCCTGGCCTTCTTCACCACTTCGAGGGCCTCGAGGATGATTTGTTTTTGATGCGTAAGTTCTTTGACGTGGCCGACCAGGGGCACCATGATTTCCGGTCTCGCGCCGCGGACGGCCCACGCCGCCTCGAAGATGGCCCGCGCCTGCATGGCCGTGATCTCCGGGTAGGCGATGCCCAGGCGACAGCCCCGGTGGCCGAGCATCGGGTTAACCTCGTGCAGCGACTCGACCTTCTCGCGTATCTTTCGGGCGCTGACGCCCATGGCCCGGGCCATTTCGCTCTGGCCCTTGGCGTCGTGCGGCACGAACTCGTGCAGCGGCGGGTCGAGCAGGCGTATCGTCGCCGGCCGCCCTTTCAGGGCCTTGAAGATGCCGATGAAGTCTTTGCGCTGGAGCGGCAGGAGTTTTTTGAGTGCCTTCTTGCGGCCGGCTTCGTCGTCGGCAAGGATCATTTGACGCATGGCGACGATGCGGTCGCCTTCGAAGAACATGTGTTCGGTCCGCGTCAGGCCGATGCCTTCGGCGCCGAACCGGACGGCCACCGCCGTATCGTGCGGCGTGTCGGCGTTGGTCCGGATGCCGAGCGTGCGGTACTTGTCGGCCAGTTTCATGATGGTGCCGAACGGGCCGGTCAGGCCGGGGTCAACGGTGGGCAGCCGCTGGCCGTACACCGTGCCGAGTGAACCGTTCATGCTGATCCAGTCGCCTTCCTTCAGGGTCTTGCCGCCGACGGTCATCCTCTTCTTCTTGTAGTCGATGACGGCGTCGGCGCAGCCGGCCACGCAGCACTTGCCCATGCCGCGCGCCACTACGGCCGCATGGCTCGTCATGCCGCCGCGGCTCGTCATGATTCCCCGCGCGACGTTCATTCCGCCGATGTCCTCGGGGGAGGTCTCGATGCGACAGAGGACCACGTCGTGGTCCTTTTCGGCCCACTGCTCGGCCTCGTGGGCTGTGAAGACGATCTGGCCGGTGGCGGCGCCGGGGCTGGCGGGCAGTCCGGTGGC
Source organism: uncultured Anaerolineales bacterium (assembly GCA_964449275.1). GTDB lineage: Bacteria > Planctomycetota > Phycisphaerae > FEN-1346 > FEN-1346 > JAUVZF01. Next base: position 14,784 of record CAYVAM010000014.1, on the reverse strand, counting down.
GAGTATCTTGGCGGCGTTCTCGGCCTTCGGGTCGAACGTGGGGTGCAGCAGTTGGTCGAGGGACTGTGGCTCGACGCGCATGACGGCCTGTTTCTCGGTGATGAGTCCCTCGCGGACCATGTCGACGGCAATCTTGACGGCCGCCGCCGCCGTCCGTTTGCCGGTGCGCGTCTGGAGCATGTAAAGCGTGCCGCGCTCGATCGTAAACTCAACGTCCTGCGTGTCGCGGTAGTGGCGCTCGAGTTTGGAGCGGATGCCGACGAGTTGCTTGTAAACCTTCGGGTTGACAATCTTGAGTGTCTTGATGGGCTGTGGCGTGCGGATGCCGGCGACGACGTCCTCGCCCTGGGCGTTCATGAGGTACTCGCCGTAGAAAACATTCGCCCCGGTGGCCGGGTCGCGCGTGAAGGCGACGCCCGTGCCGCTGGTCTCGCCCATGTTGCCGAAGACCATCGTCTGGACGTTGATGGCGGTTCCGAGGAGGCCGCGGATGTCGTTGATCCGCCGATAGGTGACGGCCCGCGGGTTGTTCCACGAGCCGAAGACCGCGTCGATGGAGCGGGCGAGTTGCTTGCGGGCGTCCTGCGGGAACGACTTGCGGTCGCGCCGGTAGACCTTCTTGAACTCCGCGACGACTTGTTTCATCCCGTCGGCGTCGAGATCGGTGTCCAGTTTGGCGCCCCGGCGGTCCTTGACCTTCTGGAGGGCCCCCTCGAAATGGTCGTGCTCCATGCCGAGGACGACGTCGCCGAACATCTGGAGGAACCGGCGGTAGGCGTCCCAGGCGAACCGCTCGTTGCCGGTCAGTTTGATGAGCGCCGGAAGCGTCTCGTCGTTCAGGCCGAGGTTCAGGACGGTGTCCATCATGCCGGGCATCGAGACGGCGGCGCCGCTTCGGACCGAGACCAGGAGCGGGTTCTTGCCGTGGCCGAACGTCTTGCCGGTGAGTTTTTCGAGTTTCCCGATGCCGGCGTCGATCTGCTTGTCGAGTCCGGGCGGATACGTGCCGCCGCGCTGGTAGTACAGGTCGCAGACCTCGGTGGTGATGGTGAATCCGGGCGGGACGGGTATCTTGAGGCTGGTCATCTCTGCCAGGTTGGCGCCCTTGCCGCCCAGCAGTTGCTTCATCTGGGTCCGGCCTTCGGCCACCCCACCGCCGAAGAAGTAGACATACTTCCTTGTTTTAGCCATCGTGCGAATCTCCTGTGTTCGTGACTGCGGTGGAACCGTGCCCCACCTGGTCGCTGCGTAAACAAACGGCGCGCCCTGGACGGCGCGCCATCCGCTGAGGGCCACGCTTTATACCGACCCGGCCCGGCGGCGTCAATTCTTTTCGCCGGGCTTGGCACGGTCAGGGCGTGGCAACGATTTCTGGCATGGGACGATTTCCTGCGGATTGGCCGTAGCGCCGGGGTTTATCCCCGGCGCATCCTGGCCGGCGCCGCCGCCAACGGCCGCCGGGCATAAAGCCCGGCGCTACAACCGCCTGCGCCGCCGGAAAAATTGCCACCCCCGAACGGCAAGATCTCCCGGTTTGCGTTCGGCGAACCACTGGATTCTTGATTTGGCCCACGCGGCGGATATGATGGCGGGACTTGCGAGGGTGGTGCACTGTCCGTCGCGGGAAAGGGCACAACGCGTGAGCCGTCCCATCGGCATCTTCGACTCCGGCCTGGGTGGGCTGACGGTCGTCCGGGCGATTCGGCGGCGACTGCCGGCCGAGTCGATCATCTACTTCGGCGACACGGCTCGCGTGCCGTACGGCATCAAGAGCGGCCGGACGGTCACACGCTTCGCGACCGAGGACTGCCGATTTCTGTGCCGGCACGACCCGAAGTTCATCGTCGCGGCGTGCAACACGGCGAGCGCGGCGGCGCTTCCGGCGCTGGAGGAACGTTTCCCGATGCCGGTCTGCGGCGTCATCGAGCCGGGCGCCGCCGAAGCCGTCCGCGTAAGCGGCGGCCGGCCCATCGGCGTCATCGCTACCGAGGCCACGGTTGCCAGCGGCGCCTACCGCCGCGCCATCCTCGCTTTGGCGCCCGACGCCACGCTCATCGAGCAAGCGTGTCCGCTGCTGGTGCCGCTTGTGGAGGAAGGCCGCTCGGCGGGTGACCGCATCGTCCGGTTGGCGCTTCGGCAGTACCTGGCCCCGATGCAGGAAGCCGACGTCGCAACGCTCGTCCTGGGCTGCACGCACTATCCGCTGCTCGGGGAGGCGATTGCCGAGGTCCTGGGTCCCGGCGTGCGCCTGGTGGATTCGGCCGAGGCGGTGGCTCATGAGGTGGCCTCAAGGCTGGCGGCGGAAGGGGCGACCGAAACCGGCGGGCCGGGTGAGGTCCGCTTCTTCGTCAGCGACAACCCGCAGCGTTTCCGCGACGTGGGCGCCCGCTTCCTGGGCGAGCCGATCGGGTCGGTCTCGCTGGTGGCGCCGGAAGACTTCTTCGCAGCCTCCGCCGTTACCCCGGCGGGGGCGGAGGACGCCCCGTGACTCGTGGGGTTGCCATCGTGATGATGGTGGGCGCGCTGCTTGTGGGCGGCTGCGGCGGTAAGAAGCCGAGCCTCGATGAGTGGGTCAAGTCGAAACTGCTCCCGATGCCGACCTCCGCGAAGGTGGCCCTCGTTCAAAGTGACCTTCCCGACGAGCGCCGCGAGGCCCTACAGGCCATCGCGAAGGACCGCAGGGCGCTCAAGGAGGAATCGGTCGTCGAACTGTTCTGCCTGGTGGCCCGCAGCGACGAAGACGCGTTGGTCCGCGGTGCGGCCGTTCGCGGTCTCGCCAGGATGGAAGGCCGGAACGTTCTGGAAACGCTCGCCCACGTGGTGACCAACGACAAGGACCATTACGTTCGCGCCGATGCCGTCCGGGCCTTGGGCGGCTGCGTGTCTCCGGAAGGGATGGCCGCGGTGGCCGGTGTGCTGAAGAGCGATTCGGACGTGGATGTCCGAATCGCCGCCGCCGAGACGCTGCGGCAGTTCCGCGACAAGACCGCCGCCGAAGCCCTTGCCGAGACGGTCGCGGACCGTGACATCGCCGTCGCCCGGACGGCCTGGGAGAGCCTCAGGTACATGACCGGCCAGGACCTGCCGCGCCAGGGCCAGGCATGGACCGAGTACCTGGCGTCGGCCGAGCAGCCGTTCGCACGCTACGGCAAGGCGCCGGGCCTGCCGAAAGGTAAGAGCCAGCGGCCGCGCTTTACGAAAGGCATCAGCGAGTTCTTCAAGGGCTTGTTCAAGAAAGACCCCCTCGAGGCCGAACTCGAGTAGCCCACCGGAGCGCTGGAGCATGAAGGCCTGCCTGTTCGACGGTCGCACCGTTCGCGTCGACATCGCCTACCCCGACCCCGCACCGGCGCAAGGCGAGGCGCCGGTCCGCGTCCGTCTGGCGGGTATCTGCCGCACCGACCTGGAGATCGTCAAAGGGTACATGGAGTTCACCGGCGTCCTTGGTCACGAGTTCGTCGGCACGGCTTTGGAAGGGCGCTGGAGTGGACGGCGGGTCGTAGGCGGCATCAACTGCGTGTGCGGCACGTGCGACATGTGCCGCTGTGGCCTGCCGACCCATTGCCGGCGGCGGACGGTGCTCGGCATCCAGGGCCGCGACGGCGTGTTCGCCGAGCAGACCGTTCTGCCTGAGACGAACCTCGTGCCGGTTCCCGATAGCGTCTCCGACCGGCAGGCGGTCTTCGCGGAACCGCTTGCCGCCGCGATTCAAATCGGCCGCCAGATCGCCCTGGAGCCCGGACAGGAGATAGTCGTTTTGGGCGACGGGCGGCTCGGACAACTCGTGGCGCAGGTGTTTCAGGTCTGGAACCTTGCGCCGACCGTCGTCGGGAAGATGCCCGATAAACTCGCCATCCTCCAGGGGCTCGGCATCGCAACGGTCCATGCCGACGAGGCCGAACCGTCGAAGACGGCCGATGCCGTGGTCGAGTGCACGGGCGCAGCCGACGGCCTGGCGATGGCGATGGAGTTCGTGCGCCCGCGCGGCACCATCGTCCTCAAGAGCACGGTGGCCGATACGGCCGGGCTGAACCTCGCCCCCATCGTCGTGGACGAGGTCACGGTCGTCGGGTCGCGGTGCGGGCCGATGGACGCCGCCATCGAGATGCTGGCGGCAGGCCATATTGAGGTCGAACCGCTCATCACGGCCGAGTATCCGCTTGATGATGCGACCGCCGCGCTCCAGGAGGCGGCGAGGCCGGAGGCCATCAAGGTGCTCATCCGGCCATAGGAGGTTGCCCTGAAACGCGGTCGAGAGGATGAGGCGGTGAAAGAACCTCTGGCAGTCATCCTGGCAAGCGGCGGCATGGATTCGTGCGTGGCGGCGGCGTGGGCCGCCGAGCGCTACCGCCTCGCCATGCTCAACGTCAACTACGGTCAGCGGACCGAGGCGAAGGAACTGGAGTGCTTTCGCAGGCAGGTCGAGCACTTCGGCGCCGAGCGCTCGCTCGTGGTCGACCTGCCGCACCTGGCGCAGATCGGCGGCAGCAGCCTGACGGATCCCGGGCTCGCCATCCCCGAAGATGACCCGCCGGGCGAGGCGCCCAGCACCTACGTGCCCTTCCGCAACGCCAACCTCCTGGCGATTGCGGTCTCGTGGGCCGAGACGATTGGGGCAGGGCGGATCGTCATCGGCGCCGTCGAGCAGGACGCCCCGGGCTACCCCGACTGCCGCCCGGCGTTCTACGACGCCGCCAACCGTTTGATTGAACTCGGCACGCGGCCGGACACGGACATTCGTGTGGAGACGCCGCTGATTGACCTGGGGAAAGCCGACGTGGTGCGCCTGGGGGCCGAACTGGGCGTGCCCTTTGAACTGACGTGGTCCTGCTACCGCGACGAGGCCGCGCCGTGCCGGCACTGTGCGAGTTGTCGCCGCCGCGCCGAGGCGTTTGCCAAAGCCGGCGTGCCCGACCCGCTTGCGGGCTGACACCCGTTAGCCGGCGGGGTTGCCGGCCGCCCATCATAACAGGGAAGGCCCCCGCCTCGCTCGCCCTTTTTCAGCGGCACAGCACGGCTTGACGGCCGGTACTGCCTACCCTGCTAACGGCCGCAAGCCACACTGCCCGCTGAGAGAGTTGGTGTCTCTTCGCGAGGGCTTTTGTGGGCCTTCCGGTACAGTATAAACACGCAGGGGGCGTTGTCAAATGGAGCAAGGGGCATTCAAGGCGTTGCCAGACGTGGCGTTCACAGAGAGTGCGCGGCGGGTCTCCGGACCCGCCGCGACCACACGCTCACCGGTTCCGACGCGGTGGGTCCGGAGACCCACCGCGCTCGAGTGAGAAAGGCGCCGGTCACTTCTTCTTGAGCGTTCCTTTGAGCCAGTCGCCGAGGCGTTCGAGCGTCTGGTCTTTGAGCAGATCGATCGCAATATCCGCCGCAAAGGCCTCCAGACCTTTGGCGAAGGCCTGGACATCGAGCCGCGGCCGGTCGATCGTCCCCGTCAGGGGGACTGGGATGACTCTCTCTTTGTTTTTCAGGGAAGATATAACCGAGGCGGGGATCTTGAAAGGGGCGAGCATCTCGGGTGTCACCGGAACGCCGACGATGACGTCCATCCGTTTGTCCACGTCGATCGTGCCGCTGAATCGCAGGCTTACCCCCTCGGCATAGCGCAGGCTGTGCTCCTCGATACGGAGGATGCCGCGCTGCATCGTGACCTTGACCGGTCCGAACGGGTGCACGATGGTTTGGTTGTGTTGGCCGGTCGCCTTGAGGAGTTCGCCGAAGGGCCCCATAAGTTCGGTCTGGAAATCGTCGATCCAGTATTCACCCGTGGCCGTTACGCGCTTCGCGACGGGGGTCTTCTGCTCCTCCGGCAGGTCTTTCTCGTTAGGATCGTCAGCCAGGGGAACCACGAGGCTGTCCAAGGCAACCGACAGGTTGCCCTTGGCGCTGACGCTGGCCGCAAGGACCGGGCTCGCGTACTTGAAGTATTCCTGGATCTCGCGGCCGCCCAGCGGGACGTTCTCGACGGCGCGAAGACGGCGGCGGATAATCAGGCGCGGTGTCTCGCCGGCGAGATCAATCAACCCGCCCAGGTTAACCGTGCCGCCCACCAGCGAAAGGCGGCTGGGCTTGGCGGCGTCGGGGCTGAAGCGGATCTGCCCATCGCCCACGTCCCAGTACACCGTGCCGTCGCCGCCGGCAAGCGTCTCGTATTGGAAACGCTTGACGTCGAGACGGCCTTTGCCTTTGAGGCCCGCGATGCGCCGGTGCCAGGGTCCGTCGTCGGGCAGAGGGCCGGCGACGTCGGCCACGAGGCGCCATGGACCCGCCAGACGGACGGCGGCCGGCAGGCGATCTCCCAGCACGGTGCGAACGCGCTGGCCGTCAAACGTCAGGTCACACGCGGCCTCCAACAGCGGGTCGGCGTCGGTGCGCGTGACGGCGGCGTGCCAGGCGCCGGCGGCGGTCTCGGCCTTCATGTCGGTTGACGCGATGGTCCACCGGCGTTTGCTCTGCTCGTAGGCGAAGGCGATGGATGCGTGGGCCTCCTTCTCTCTGAGAAAGGTGCGCGACTCCGGCGCCTCGGCCTCCAGGTCGGCCAGGTCCAGCACGCCTCGACCGCTGAACCCGTCGGCGCCGGAGGCAACCTCGCCGTCGAAATCGGCCGTCCCGGCCAGTCGCACGCCTTCGGGCAGCATCCCGAACGGGGCCAGGACCTGGGCGAACCGGGCAAGGTCGGCCTTCGCCGTGACGGCGCCGTCGGCTTCGGCGCCGGCGTCGTCCGACGGAAGCCGCACAGCGCCCCTGGCCTTGAGCGTGATGCCCGGGCCGGTCAGGTCGGCGGCGTCGATGCGCAACAGGCCGTCCTCGGCAATGGCGGCAGTCGTCCGGAGGTGGATGTCGTCGAGGTGCAGGTCGGGTTTGGGTTCGTCGCCTTCCTGCGGCAGGGTGAGGTTGGTGGCAGATGCCGTGGCGGTGAGCCCGCGCGTGCGGCTGTCGTATGCGGCCTTGAGGTTCCACAGGCCGTGAAGCGGACCCGCCGGGTGGCCTTGCAGTCTGGCGATGGCTTGGGCGAGCGGCCGGATCGCGCCGTCACCGGCGGCCGTGACGTGCCACCGCCGGCCCGTCTTGGTGCGGGCGATGCCGGCCGTGCCCTTGAGCGAGCCGGCAACGGTGGCGAGAGACCAATCTGTGACCTCGATGGCGTCCAGGGCGTCCGGAGCGTTGGCGAGGCCGGCCGGGGGTTCGGAAGCCGCGTCTCCGGCGTCGCGAAGCAGGTTGGCTTCGGCCGAGAACCGGGGCAGGGGATCGCTGAAGCCGCGACCGTCGGGCCAGGCCATCTCGAACTTCTCGCCGACGACCGTGAGTTTGACCTTGGCGATGGTGCGGCGATCGATCCCCGGCAACGCGGTCAGCCGCACCTTGACATCGCCGGCGTATGCCGTCCCTTCGGGCAGGAGGTTGAGCGGGGCGAGTGTCTGCGTAAGCGTCGGCAGGTTTGCCTGGGCGACGGCGTTGAGGGGGTTGTCCAGCGTGCCAAACCCTTCGAGTTCCAGCGTCGCAGGGCCTTCGACGGTTGCCGACAGACCGGGGAACGTGGCCTCGATGGAATGAACCGTGACCTTCGCGGCCCGGCCCGGGTGATAAAGCACGTCAGCGTGGAGTGTGCTGCTGGCGATTCGCAGGGGCTTGGCGGGAGTTTCAGGGAGCGGCCAGAGGAGGTCGGTGACGGCGGCGTCGGCCTTGACGGCGACGGCCTGGTCGAGAGTCCCGCCGGTTTCCACGTCCAGTTGCCATCGACCGGCGGCAGGCTTGCCGCCGCCACCGGAAGCCCGGCGGGCGTACTCCAACAGGGTCTCGCGCCAATCGGGGCCGCTCTCTTCGGCGTCCTTCTGTGGAGGCTCCGCTGCGGCGGCCAGCGGGATGATGATCGTGGCGAGGCCGCCCAGATTGGCGATGGTGCCGGTCCCGTTGGCCGCAGCGTTGAATTGCCACGAGCGCGTCGTCCGCTGGGCGAACCCCTTGGCGGTGAGCGAGGCGGTTGTGGCTTTCAGTTCAAGCGCGTCGAGGGCGATGTCGCTCAAGCGGTGCTGGTCGTCGAGCGCGGCCCGGCCGCTCGCCGTTAAAGTTGCACGCGGCTCGCTCAGCCGCCCGCCGCCCGCGAAGTGAAGCACAAGGTTCTCGAGGTCCGAGCCCAGGGTCATCTTGACGCCCGAGCGGAGCGTGCCGTCGGTCTTGACGTGGATGACGGCCGCGCCCTCGGCGCCGTAGCCTCCCAGGTCCACGAAGCGGCCGACCTCCTCCGTAGCCTTGGCCAGGTCGAGGTGAACATCGAGCGTGAACGCCTCCAGTTGCCCGCCGGCGGTGATCGTGCCGGCTGTTGCGCTGGCCGTCAGTTCGTTGACACGGAGGCTCTCGGCAAGGGCAAGCCAGTCGCCGGGCGCGGAAGGCGGCTCGGCCGCTGCTCGTGAATGGTCGCGTTGGAGATCGGCCGCCACGCGGACCGGCGACATGATGACGGGTTGGCCGCTGCGCGTGCCGCGCACGTCCTTCAGGAGAGCGTCAAACTTCAGTCGCGAGGTTCGCTCGTCGGAAGCGGCCTGGACGGTGGCCTCGAACACGCCCGCCTCCACCGTCAGGTCTTTGTGCAGAGCGAGTGTCCTGGGCAGCATCCGGGCGATGCGGCCGACCTGGAGCGTGAGCGTGGCGGAGCCGGCGCCCGTGGCCGGCGCGGCGTCGGTCGCCGCCAGCGCGAACGTGCCGCTTGCCTGCATCGTGGCCACGGGAGCCGTAAGGGCGAGGGCGTTGACGGTAATCAGGCCGCCGGCATACGCCGCGTCGGCGGTCAGTTCCAGCGAGTCGAGGGCAGGCGTGTCGCCGTTGAGGAACTCGCCCGCGAGCGAGAGGTCCCTGGCGGTGAAGGTGGTTACATTGAAGGCGAGGTCGCCGTTTCGGGCGCGTGAGAAGGCGGCTTTGACCGTCAGGGCGCCGTCACCCTCAATGGGCACGCCGAGTTCGGCAGCGGTTGCCCAGACGGCTGCGACGGAAAGATTTGTGCAGCGGACGATCCCCTCGGCGCCAAGGGCCTGGATGCCCCGCCATTCGGACGAGAGGCCCGTCAGTTTTACTTCGAGCGACGCCGTGCCGGACGCCTCGCCGTGCCGTATCTGGAGGTCCGCCTTGAAGAGGTCCTGTTCCTTGCCCTTCTCAAACCGGGCTTCCGTCATGCGCACCGTCGCGGCGCCGGCGTGGACCACGAGGTCCTTCAGCGTCACGGCATCGGGAACGACCAGCGCCGGCGCGGCCAGGGCAAGGGCAGGCGCCGCGGGGGGCTCGGGCGCCGGTCTTGACGGGGGCCGCACGGGGGGCTCGGGCGCCTCCGGACGGGGCGCGCGCGGCTCAGGCAGTGATGGGGCTGCCATAGGCTCGGCGGCCGAAAACGCCTCGGCCGCTTGCTTCAGACCCCGGGGCCAGACCTCGGCTCCCTCGACGTGGATCGCGCCCAGGCGGCTGCGGTCGGCGAGAACCGAGAAAAGGCCCTCATCCAGCGAGGCCTGTTTGACGGTCGCGACACGCGCACCGTCGGGCATCCGAACCGACAGGCCCCGGACCACCTGCCGGCCGAACCAGGAGAGGGCCCAACCTTCGGCTTCCACGCGAAAGGGCAGCCGCGCGTTTGCGGCGTCGAGCACGTACCGCCGGACGGGGCCGATGGACAGGATCGTGGGGGTGAAGGCTACAAGAAGGCCGATGGCTGTCGCCGCGACGAATAGCAGGATGCGTCGCCGGCGGCGTCTGTGCGGCGGCTGTGCCTCGTCGGATGGCGGTTCCCCGCCGGCCGGGGGCTCGGCTTTTTCAGAGGACGGCCCCTTGGTTGTCGGCCGTTTCGTTGTCGTCGCTTTCATGGGGCGTGCCTTCGGTTCAGACTTCGGACTCGTCCGGGCCTTGCGTTTCGGCTTCGGCGGCGTTACCTCTTCGGCAACAGGAATCCGCACCGGTTCGGCGACGGGAACGGCCTTCGGCTCGACCGGCTCGGCAACCGGCAGGTCCGGAGGCAGGTCTTCTGCAAGGGGCGTCTTCTCGGCGCCCGGAACCGGCTCGGCCGGCGTTTCGGCCGGGTCGTCGGCAGGCGACCGGTCTTGAGAATCGTCGGAGGCCATCCGTGCACGCCCTCTCAGAACCCGCGTTTCCCTACTCGTGGCGGCAGACCTACCGGGCCACTTCCTTCATCGAGACGTTGTCGAAGTAGAAGGTGCCCGGCGGCCAGTAGGCGTAAACCTTCAGGACCACGTATTCGATCTTCGATTGGGTATCGGTGGGAATCTCGCAGATCCGCACGTTCGATTCCCACTCCTTGCCGGCCGTCGCGCACCGCAGGGCCAGGTACGCGTCGTACACGACGCGCTTCTCGCCTCGCACGTCGGCCCAGCCGCGGATGAACAGTTTCGGGAAGAAGAAGTCGGTGCTCTTGCCCTTGTAGTTGATGCTGACCTTGTAGGCCTTGCCGGGCGTGACGGGTATCGGGGCCGAGTCGTACGCGACGCCGTAGATGCCGGCGACCGTGTCGTACTTGGGTCCGGAGGTGGGCGTTGGCTTGGGCGCAGCGTCGGCCTTGGCGCCGGCCTTGTATTTCTTCTGCCACGCGACCCACTCGTCGTGGTACACGTCGGTGTTGATCTTGAGGCACTTGCCGCTCGCGCCGCCGGCCGACCAGAACGTCGTCAGGCCGTCGAGTCGCTGCCAGGCGTCGGGCGTCTTCGTGCCCGTCTCGAAGGTGCCGTTCTTGACGAGTTCCGGCCCGCGTGTGGGCGCCTTGGCGTCGGCTTCGGGCGTGGCCGTCGGGACGGGTTTTTTGCGGCGGCCGGTCAGTTCGAGGAGGACCTTGTCCTGGACGGGGTTGACGAGTTGCGGCTGGGCGGCCCGTCGCGTGTCGCTGATGGTGAGGGCGTTCTTGTTCAGGTTGAGGTTGAGGCCGCGGAACGTTATGGCGAGCCCGCTGCCTTCGGACCGGACCTGGCCCCACAGGCCGATCTTCGCGCCGAAACGCTCCGTGAGGATCTTCGCCGCCTCGGCGGGCGGCGTGTCGAGCGTCGGCATCTTCTTGCCCGCCATGGCCTCGTTCAGGCTCAGGCGTTCGACGACGACCAGGTTCAGGCGCCTGGCGCGCAGGCGCAGGCGGCCGGCGAACGCGCGGCCGGCCTTGTCGCCGTCGGGCGAGGAGAACGGGAAGATGACGACGACGATCTCCTCCGGCTTCGGCGGCGCCTCGGCACGGACGAGACCGGAGACGGCCGCCAGCAAACACGCCGCAGCGGCCCAGCACGTTCGCATGGGGTCAGTCCTTTCCACGGCGTCTGAGGTCCCGCGCCACGCCGCGCAGGCGTTTCTCCATCGCCTGTTTCGGGCGAGCGGCCTGCTCGAACAGGACGGCGGCCACGTCGGCCCAGTTCGTCACGACGTGGACCTCGGCGGGCAAAGAGGCCAGTTCGGCCGCCAGTTTCTCGTAGTCCTCCGGGTCGTCCTCCGACCAATCCACGTGGAGGATGAGGATCGATTTGAGCCCGTGGTCGGCGTAGGCCCGGACGTCGGAGATCTTGTCGCCGATGCCGACCGCGAGGTTCCTGTAAGTCTGCTTGATGGAGGCGATGCGGCCGGTCTTGTAGTTGCCGCTGCCTTTGATGAGTCCGCCCAGGGTGCTCGTCAGGACGGGCCCCGTCGGGAAGCGATTTTCGGCGAGCCACTTCTTGCTTTTGGGCCCCAGGAAATCGGGCCGGTGCGTCAGGTACACGACCGTGTGGGTCTTCGCCAGGCGCTCGAGCACGAGGTTGGCGCCGGCCATCGGCTTCGCGCCGCCCAAGAGGACCCAGGCGAAGCCCGATGCCACGACCGTCTTGTCGAGGTCAACGACGACCATCGGCGTGTCGGCCTTGCGGACGGCGACCAGGAGTTGCGTGTCCTCGACCGTCTTGTCGGTCTGGTCGTCGGGTTTGACGCGGACGCGGATGAGGAAATCGCCGCACGTCTCGGGCGCGGTCCAGCGGACGGCGGCGTTGCCGTCACGGTCGCTGGCGGTCTGGCCGAGGCGGCGCTCGCCGAGGTGAAACTGGATGCGCCGGCCCTCCTCGCCGGTCAGCCGCAGTCCGCTCCGCAGGCCGGCCTCCAGTGTCACCTCCTTGCCGGGTTCGACCAGGACGTCGCGGGCCAGCAGGACCGGTCCGACGCGGTCCTTGACCCTGTTCAGGATGTCGCGGAAACCGGCGCCCGCCGCCGCCGGGCCGCATAGGCATACGGCCGCAACGAGCAGCAGACATCCCCGCCGTGTGCCTGTCACCTTCATCACCTTCAACCTACGCCGCGCCGAAGGGGCGGTCAATAGTTTTCGCAATTCGTGGGGTCCTGAACCTTGACGCACAGCCGCCCGCGTCGATAGAGTATTTTGTTTTGACGCATTCGGAGTCGCGCGATTCATAAGGAGGCCGGTTTGGTCCGCAAGGCGCCGCAGCCCGATCTGGTTGACCTTCACGTGCACTCCACCGCGAGCGACGGGCTCTACTCGCCGCACGACGTGGTCCGCCACGCGGCGGAGGTGGGGCTGGCGGCCGTCTCCCTGACGGACCACGACACGGTGTCGGGGGTGCGGGAGGCGATGGCGGCCGGCGAGGAATTCGGCGGTGAGGTTATTCCGGGCGTCGAGATCTCGACCGAGTTCGACGACGGGGCGTGCCACATCCTCGGCTATCTTCTCGACCCCCAGGACGCGGCACTCAACCAGGTCTTGCACGACGCCCGCGAGAGCCGTGCCGTCCGGAACGAGGAGATCCTGAAACGCCTCAACGATTTGGGCTTTGACCTCTCGATGGACGATGTGGCCTGCCGGGTGGCCGGCGGCACGGTGACGCGGGCGCACTTCGCCGCCGTCATGCTCGAGAGGGGCTACGCGAGGACGTGGGACGATGCGTTTGACAGATACCTCGGCCGGGGCAAGCCGGCGTTTGTTCCTCGCCGGCGCGTCTCGCCGGAAGAAGCCATCGCCGCCATCCGCGGGGCAGGTGGCCTTGCGGCCCTGGCGCATCCGCGGCAGTTGAACCGCGGGGCCGCCGAGACGGACGAGTGGATCGAACACCTGGCCGGCGCCGGCCTCGAGGCCGTGGAGACGGCCACACCGAACCACACGCCGAACTTCGCACGCCGCTACCGTGCGGCCGCCGAGCGGCTCGGCCTGCTTGAAGTGGGCGGCAGCGACTGGCACGGCCGCGACGATGCCGGCATCCACCTCGGCCTCGGCCGCGGCGCGATGCTCGTGCATTACGATCGGGTGCAGAAGATGAAAGATCGCCTGGCGGCACGCGGGTGATCACCCTGAACGGATTGAGATGCCCTGTGACGGTTGGCGCGGGCGGTGCCCACTTCCTAGCCGCGACCGTTAGGGAGCGGACGCACTGGCGCTCAAGCCGCCAGTAGCACCCGGCGAGAACACTGACGGGCAAGGCGCGCAAGGCGGCCTGACCCGCGCCGGCGCGCCGCACGCCGGCTACCCCTTCGCGTCGTACTCGGCGCCGAGGTCGTCGAGAATCGCTTTGAGCGTCTGGACGGCCTTCTTGAAAAGGTCCGGGCCGCTGAACCCGGCGAACTGGCCGGCCACGGCCAGGTGCGGCTCAAGCGAGATGAAGCCGTCGTATCCGCGCTCGCAAATCGCCTCACGCAGGATCTCCGGAATCCGGCCATCGCCTTCGCCCGCGGGCACGACCTTGCCGGTGCCTGCGACGGCGTCCTTGATGTGGAAGTAGACGACGTGGTCCTTGAGTGCGGCCCATGCCTCGGCGGGTTTGACGCCGGCCTGGACGAAGTTGGCTGGGTCGAACACGAGTTTCAGGCCGGGCACGGCGGTGGCGATGTCGAGACACGCCGCCGTTCCTTCACCGTAGATGTCGGCCTCGTTCTCGTGCAGGAGCGTGACGGGCCGGCCCTCAGCCATCTGGACCTGCTCGTTCAAGCGGCGGATGACCTCGTCGCGGTGATCCGCGATGCTGCCGCCCTCGGGCGGGTAGTAACTGAAGAGGCGGATGTACGGTGCATCGAAGAACGCGGCCGCATCGAGCGCGACCTTGAACCGGTCAACGTGGGTGGCCCACGGCTCGTCGATGCGTACCTTTCCGATGGGCGAGCCGATGGACGAGACGCCGATGCCGGCATCGCCGAGGCGCTGGCGGACCTGGCGGCGCTGCTCGTCGCTGAAATCCAGGACGTTCGTGTCCCACACGCCGCGCAGTTCCAGGAACCTCATGTTCTCGGCGGCGAGCGTTTCGATCTGCAGGTCAAGGTCGGCGCCGATCTCGTCGGCAAAGCCGCTCAGTTGGATCATGGACGTCTTCCTTTCGGATTTCAGATATCGGATATCAAATTTGAGATTTCAAATCTCAAATCTCAGATTTCAGATATCAAATTTGAGATTTGAGATTTCAGATATCAGATTTGAGATTTCCAATCTGAGATTCACGCTTTCGCGGCGGGCAGTCTTGCCTGCCGCGCGGCGCCCGGGGACTGGACACCGCGCTCGGTGGCGAGACTCGGCCCAAGTTCGGTCCTCATGTCGGTCCAGCGGCGTTCGATGCTGATGCGTCGGTCGTAGTCGATTCCCTTCAGTTTGGCGAAGAACGGCCGGTAATCGCTCATGTCCGGCCCGGGCGGCACTGTAGCGGCGGCGCCCGAGCAAGTCAACGTTATGTCGGTCGGCCCCGCGGCGAGGGCGTGGCAACGATTTCTGGCATGGGACGATTTCCTGCGGCTTGGCCTCCCTGATGGTTGTAGCGCCGGGGTTTATCCCCGGCGCGGGAC
>CAYVAM010000013.1:1989-39504 GCA_964449275.1 uncultured Anaerolineales bacterium | reverse complement strand
GCGCGCCGGGACTCGACTCGCTTCGCTCGCTCGGAATGACACGCTAAACACGTACAGCAAAGGTCTTGGACGCACGAACCGTAACCGTATTCCGGGAAATAACTTACAACCGCTATGCTGCCTGATATGGCCGACATGGATTTTGACCAGCGACTCGCCGAGTTCAAGCACGTCCGCGACCGCCTCGTCGCCGAGGTCGGCCGGCGCATTATAGGGCAACGCACGGTCGTTGACCAGATGCTGGCCACCGTCTTCGTCGGCCGACACTGCCTGCTCGTCGGCGTGCCGGGGCTCGCGAAAACCATGATGGTCCGCAGCGTGGCGGCGGCGCTGGACCTTTCGTTCAAACGGATCCAGTTCACGCCCGACCTGATGCCGTCGGACATCACGGGCGCCGACCTGGTGGACCAGTCGCCGGACGGTCGGCGCGAGTTCCGGTTCGTTCCCGGCCCCGTCTTCGCCAACATCATCCTGGCCGATGAGATCAACCGCGCGCCGCCCAAAACCCAGTCGGCGCTGCTGGAGGCCATGCAGGAACGCCAGGTCACCGTCGGCCAGGAGACGTACGACCTGCCGGCGCCGTTCTTCGTCATCGCCACGCAGAACCCGATTGAACAAGAGGGCACCTATCCGCTGCCGGAGGCCCAACTCGACCGCTTCCTCTTCTCGATCCACGTGCCGTACCCGTCGGCGGCCGAGGAGGAGCGAATCCTGATGGCGCCGACCGGCCTGGCGTCCGAGCCGGTGGCACGCGTCCTTGGGGCCGACCAGATCCGGGCTCTTCAGGAGGCGGTCCTTTCCGTCCCCGTATCGCGGTACGTGGTGGCCTACGCGACGAAACTGGTGCGGGCGACACGGCCGGCCGACCCGAGCGCGCCGGACATGGTGAAGGAGATGGTGGACTGGGGCGCGGGGCCAAGAGCCGGCCAGCATCTTATCCTGGCCGGCAAGGCGTTTGCCGCCATGGCGGGGCGTGCGGCGGTGGCGGTGGACGACATCCGTGCGGCGGCGGTGCCGGTGCTTCGTCATCGCGTGGCGGCGAACTTTGCGGCCGAGGCCGCCGGCATCGACGCCGTGGGTGTCATCGAGCGGCTGCTGAGGGATGTGCCCGAGCCTCCCGTCCGCCGTTACGCCGGCCTCGCCGTCGGCGCATCGGCCGAGTAAACCATGGTTCGCCCGGAGCAATACCTGTCGCCCGAGATCGCCCGCCGCGTCCAGCGGCTGGACCTGCGGGCCAAGTTCATCGTCGAGGGGTTCCTGGCGGGACTCAACGACTCGCCTTACCGGGCCTTGAGCCTCGAGTTCTCCGAACACCGCAAGTACGTCCCCGGCGACGACCCCAAGAGGCTCGACTGGACCGCCTGGGCCAAGACCGACCGCCTTTACATCAGGACTTACCAGGCCCAGACGAACCTCGAGGCTTACGTCCTCGTCGATACCAGCCGCAGCATGGACTACACCGGCCGGCCCGGCACGATGACCAAACTGGAATACGCGACGGCCCTGGCCGCCGCCCTCGGATACCTCCTCACCGCTCAGCGCGACGCCGTCGGCCTGGGCCTTCTCGGGTCGCAACTGAACCGGCTTCTGCGGCCTCGCGCCAGCCGGCGCCAACTCGTCCGG
The DNA here is from genome assembly GCA_964449275.1 of uncultured Anaerolineales bacterium. Taxonomy (GTDB): domain Bacteria; phylum Planctomycetota; class Phycisphaerae; order FEN-1346; family FEN-1346; genus JAUVZF01. Next base: position 37,881 of record CAYVAM010000013.1, on the reverse strand, counting down.
ATCCTCGCGGAACTCGCCGGCATCCACGGCGAAGGCCCGACGGCGTTGGCGGCAGGGCTCCACGCGGTCGCGCGGCGGGTCAAGCGGCGAAGCCTCATTCTGCTCCTCTCAGACCTGGTGGACGAGGCCGAACCCGTCCTCGAAGCGCTCAGGCACCTGGCTTTCCGCGGCCACGACGTCGTGGTCTTTCAGATACTTGACGCGACGGAACGCGAACTCGACCTCAGCGGCCCCGTCGTCCTTGAAGACCCGGAGACGGGCACGCGAGTCGTCACCGACGCCGACCACATTCGCGCGGCGTACACACAGCGCCTGCGTGACCTGGTGGACGGTTACGAGCGCGGCGTCCGCAACGTGGGCGGCGACTTCGTCTGCATGACCACCAGCACCTCATTCGACAAAGCCCTGTGCCGGTTCCTCTCGGAACGGAAACGCAGGTTTTGATTTGTGTGCGCCATACCGGGCGGGTAACGTTGCTCGTGCATGGTTAGCCCCGGGTGAATACACCCGGGGGCGCCCTCCCAACCGAGTGTGCCGGGCATCGGCCCCGGAGATAGCGCCATGTTTTTTTCGATGTGCACTGACGACCGGGGGGCCTGGCCTTCTGCCGCGCCCGGCATGCCCAAAGAGGCCGGGCCCGACTTCGCGTCCATCACTCGCGGCTACGAGCCGGTCGGCTTCATCGTGGTCGGCCTGGGGATGGGCCACGGACGGGCGAAGTGGATCACACAGACCTCCGGCGCGCAACTCGTGGGCGTGGTCGATATGGATGCGGAACGGGGCAAGCGTACCAGCGAGGAACTCGGCGTTCCGTACACCGAGAATCCGACGCCCTGGCTCGAAAACGACGAGGTGGAGGTGGTGTACGTCCTGACGCCAACCGGCCGCCACGCCGGGGTTGCCCTCGAAGCGCTGGCCGCCGGCAAGCACGTCCTGGTGACCAAACCGATGGAGGCGTCGCTGGCGGCGTGCGACGAGATGATCCGCCTGGCCGAGGAGAACGGCCTGCTGCTGGGCGTCGATTTCGAACGGCGGTTCAGCCCGGAGGTGCTCGCGATCCGCGCCGCGGTACGGGGCGGACGGTTGGGGAGAATTCTCGGCGGCGAGACCGTCCTGAAGGTCCTGCGGATGATGGAGTACTTTCAGGAACAGGGCGGGTGGCGCGGCACGCGGCGGTGGGACGGCGGAGGCGTCCTCTCGAACCAGTGCATCCACAACATCGACGAGGTCGCTTTCATCCTCGGCATCCCCGAACGCGTCCGGTGCGAGGTACGGACCCAGAACCACGGGATCGAAGCCGAGGACCTCGGCTGTGCCCTCTGGGAATACCAGGACGGGGCACTCATCAGCCTCTTCGCCACCACGTGCTACCCGCACCCGACGTGGTACCGGCGGCTGGAACTGCACGGGACGCAAGGGGCGCTCGTCAGCGCCGCCGGCGGGCCGGTCGAAGACCCGCAGACACGGTATTTCCTCGACGGCGTGTGGTCCGGGAAGGCGCCCGAAACGGTGGACATCCGGTACCTGACGGCGGCCGACAACTTTGCCGCCGCCGTCCGGACGGGCGCGCCGCTCGTCTGCGACGGCCGCGACGGCCGGCGGACACAGGCGGTCCTCGACGCCATGTACCGCTCGGCCTACGGCGACGGGGGCTGGGTCGAGGTCGAAGCCGAATTGCCGGCGCACTGATACGACTACGCCACTTCCCGCGCGGCGGGTTTCCTGACCCGCCGCGCAACGGTGAAAATGAGTTTCAACGCGCGGCGGGTCGGGAGACCCACCGCGCGAAATGGCGGAGTGGCGTTGTAGGACTAATCCATGACCTTCGTGAACCGAGCCATTCTGGTTGGGCTGACAGCCCTGGCGATTCCGCTGGCGATCCACCTGCTGGGTCGGCGGCGAGCGCGGAAGGTCATCCTGCCGACCGCCCGGTTTGCCGAAGGCGCCCACCAGGCGTCGCGCGGCCGGCTGTGGCTGAAGCGCGTGGCGCTGCTGGTCCTGCGGCTGGCGGTCGTCGCGCTGCTGGTTCTGGCGCTGGCCGGGCCACGGCTCAGCGGGCTTGGAGACGGGGGTCCCTGGTTGCTTGTTCTCGACACGTCGCCCAGCATGCGGGTGACCGACGCGAAGGGGACCGCCGCCCATGACCGTGCGCGGCAGGGGCTGTTGAAGGTCGCCCAGGCACTGCCCGAGGGCAGCCCCGTCACGCTCCTGCTGACGGGCGGCCGCACAGTGAGCGGCACGGCGGCCGAGGCCTGCCGGACGCTCGCGAGGCTGCTCGAGCCCCCGTGGGACGAAGAGCCCCTCGGCCGCATCGTCCGCCGCGCGATGGCACTGCCGGCAGGTGGAAAGGATACGGCCGCGCCCATGCGGAGCCTTGTGGGGTCGGACGCGCACCTCGTTCTTGCGACCGACGCCACGCCGTGGGCCCTCAGGGACCTGACGCCAGGCAAGTTCAACGACCTGGAGGCGGACGTAACGATCGTGCCCGTCGGCGGCGCAGCGGCCAACGTGTGGTTGGGCCTGCCGAAGGTGCGCATCACGGCCTCGGACGCGGGTCGGCTGCTGAAGGCGTCCGTCGAACTGCGCAGCGAACCGGCCCGGGCGTCCGTCGGGGTCTTCCTGAAACTCGACGGCCAGGGGACCGAGCACACCGTCGTCGCCCCCGCCAACGGCACCGCCAGGTTCAGCGTGCGCGTGGACGGAGAGGGTCCGTGGCAGGGCCGCGTGTACGTGAAGGCCGACGACGCGCTGGCGGTCGATAACGTGCGGTACTTTACGGCGGCAGCACGGCGGCCGATCCGAGTCCTCGTGGTGGATGCGGCCGAGGAGAAAGACGTGCGGCTGCGGTCGGCAGACCTGGTGGCGGCGGCCTTCGCGGGAGAAACGGGTGTGCCGAAGCCGGTGACGCGCGTCGAGGCGGCCCGAGTGGACGTTTCGGCGCTCGACCGCGCCGACGTGGTCTTCTGGGTCGGGTCGCAGCACCCGCGCCGGATGGGTGAACTGAGGGGTTTCGTGGTTCGCGGCGGGGGCCTGGTTTGGCTTCCCGCCGATTCCCGTCGGCTGAAGGACGCCACCTTCTCGGATTGGCTCGGCATGCGGGGAAGCACGGCCGTCGAGGAATTGCCGGAGGGGGTTACCATCGACCCGGCCGGATACACGAGCGACCTTCTGGCAGCGTTTGAAGGGGGAACCAGCGGCGACTTGAATACGCCGGTGTTTCGCCGGAAACTGTGCCTGCCACGCGCGCAGAACACGGTCATTCGTTTCCGGGACGGCCTTCCGGCCGTTCAGTCGCACCGGCACGGACAAGGCCGCCTCGTCGTGCTGGCGTTTGGCCCGTCGCCTTACTGGGGCGATCTGGCGGGGCGAGTCGAGTGGGTCGTCCTCACGCACTCGCTGGCCGAAGCGCTGATTCCCGCGGACGGGCCGCAGATCGCGAATCTGCTCGTCGGCAGCGTGGCTCTATCCCGACCTGCCGGGCACGAAGACGCCCCTGGAAATTACATTTTACCGGCGGGCGAAGGCCGGAGAATCCACTACTCGGTCAACATCGAGTCCAACGAGACGGCCGATCTTGCGCCGCGGGCGGATCGGCTGGCGGGGGCGTTCGCCGAGGGCCGCGTGCGGGTTGTAAGTGGCGATTTCAGCCCGAAAAGGGCGATTCCGGCCCTCTCGGGGCCTGCCGGGACAGACCTCTCACCCCTTTTCATCGTGGCCCTGGCTCTGGTTCTGGCTGCGGAGAGCCTGCTGTCGGCATCCCAATCGAGCCGTCTGTGGCGGCGTCCTCGTGGCGGTTGACAAGCGGTTTCGCCCGAAAACCCCCGTTTTTCCCTTTGACAGCCAATGCGGAAAGCGTGTAGATTGGGCGCGACGGGGGTTACCGGTCCCCGCACGGAACTGCGGCCGTTTTTCGAAGGAGCAGCCACATGCTGGAATTCGACAGTCTCAAGGAGATCGTGGCATCCGCGGAGGCCGACGTGCTCAAGGTGGACAAGGGAAACAGGGCCGCCGGCACGCGGGTGCGGAAGATCATGCAGCAGGTGAAGTCCGCCGCCCAGGACGTCCGCATCAAGTGCCTGGAACTGAAGTCCGAGTTGGCCGCGCCCTCGGTGCCTGCCGCCCCGCCTGCCGCCCCGCCTGCCGCCCCGCCTGCGGAGTAGAGCAGGGGGATTAGCAGGTCCGGCGCGAGGTGATTGCACCTTGCGGGCCCCCGCCCGCCGGGGCCGCTTTCGATAGCGGCATCGCAGACGGCCGAGCGGGGCCAGGAAAGGGAAGTCCGGATACCGGGCCCGCCCTTGGCCGGGCGAGTCACCGCCAGACGGTCGACTCGGCCGGGGGAGCGGGCCTGTGGTTTCGGCGAGCGGTCCAAGAGCGAAGAAACGGACGCGACGCATGGCCCCCACGCTCCTGGTGGACCTGGCGAAACTCGACTTGTCTTCGGTCGTCATACCGATCGAGGAAATTCGCCGGTTGAACCCGCACCGGCACGAGATGGAGCAGTTGACGGCCGTGATCCACTTGGATGCGGAGGCGGGGCAGATTGTGGCGGTTAAGGAGGTGCGGGACGACGAATTCTGGGTCCGCGGGCACATTCCGGGCCGGCCGCTGCTGCCGGGAGTTCTGATGATCGAGGCGGCCGCCCAGATGTGCAGCGTGTACTTCAAGAAAGTGATGCAGGACCCGAGGTTCCTCGGTTTCGGCCGTGTGGATGGCGTGAAGTTCCGCGGCCAGGTGGTGCCGGGCGACCGGTTGATCCTGTTGGGCCAGGCCGTGGAGATCCGCAGCCGCAGGGCCGTTTTCGACACGCAGGGCGTGGTCGGCGACCGCCTGGTCTTCGAGGCCAGGATCACGGGGATGCCGATCTGAGGCCGGAGCCCCGACCGGAAGGGCGCCGGGTGCCACTGGCGGCTTGACCGCCAGTGTCTGGATGGTAACGGGAATGCACTCGCCGCGGCGAGTGGCGGGGCGTCGATCGATCAGTCACAAAGCGCCGGCGGCAGAAACCAGCGGCGCCGTTGGCGCACAGAAAGGGAATGACGATGGGCATGCCGGGACGTAAACTGTCCGCTCGCCAGCACCACAAGCGGCACGGGTTCCGCGTTCGAATGAAGACGCGCAGTGGCCGGAAGATCCTCAAACGCCGACGCCGGATTGGCCGGCGTCTGCCGAGCGCCAATCGGTGACCCCGGCGCCAACCCTGACGGAACCGCCATCCTGTGAAACGACCCTCCACCGTCGCCGTCGGCCCACGTCGGGACCGCGGCTCCCTGATGGGCGCGTGTCGGCAAAACTCCTCCGGTCACCGCCCAATAGGGTCCGTCCTGCGGCGTCTAAGCCGGCGGAGGCACCGCAGGACAGCGGCGGGCCCGAACCGTCCCGAGGGCCGGCCGCGGAGGGCAAAACGCGACGGACTTTTTGCTGACAGGGCCGCGCCTTGTCGCGTATAAGGTAGGGGCGGTGCCTACGACAGGGCCGGGGACGTACCCGAAAGGATATCGGATGCGGAAGATTGTCTCGCTGGGCCTGATTATGGCAGTGCTCGTCGGCGTAACGTGGCAGGCGGCCGTTGCGCTGACCGACGAGCAGGTCGTCAAGGCCATTGAGAAGGCCCAACAATCCCTCATGAGCCAGCAGGGCGCGGACGGGGCCTGGCCCGAGAAGAAGCACACTCAGTCTCCGACGGCGTGCGGCCATACCGAGACGGCCATGTTCACCCTCGTCTACACGGGCGTCCATCCGAACCGCGACGCCATTGCCAGGGGAATCAATGCGCTGCTGGCGCGGGACATGAACTACACCTACGCCCGTTCCATGCGGACGATGGCATACGCGTATCTTCAGAGAAAGTTGTCGGGGAAAAGGCGGGACATGATCCGTAAGGCGCTCATAGCGGACGCCATGTGGCTGGTCCAGGCCCAGGGTTCGCACGGGGGATGGAACTACACGAGCCTCGGCGGCTCGGGCGGACGGTACGACTTCTCGAATACGCAGATGGCTATCCTCGCCCTGCGCGAGGCGGCCCTGGCGGGCGTCGAGATCCCCCGCTTCGTCTGGGAACGCGCCCAGAAACTGTATTTCGATAATCAGCACAACGACGGCTCGTGGGGGTACCAAGGAAAGGGCGGTGAAGGCTACGGGTCGATGACGGCGGCGGGCTTGGCCAGTCTCTTCATCACGATGAACAATCTGCATCTGGCGAGCGGCTGCCCCTGCCATAACGGCCGAAGCGGCCGAGTGGGCGGCGACTTCGACCGGCGCGTGGATGCCGCCCTCGGATGGCTCGGGAAAAACTTCCAGGCCGACACGAATCCCAAGAAGGGTGGCTGGAAGAAATACTGGCTTTACAGTGCCGAGCGGGTCGGCATCGCCGCCGGATACAAGTACTTCGGCAAACATAACTGGTATGTGGAAGGGGCAGAGCACCTTGTAAGGTCCCAGGAAGGCAACGGGAACTGGGGCAACATCCACGAAACCTGCTTCTCCCTGCTCTTCCTCTACAAGGGCCGCGCGCCTATCCTCTACAACAAACTCGAATATAAAGGCGAGTGGAACAACCACCGCCGCGATATCGCCAACCTGACCACCTACATCGAGAAGGCCAAAGAGCAGATGTTCCATTGGCAGATCGTCAGCCTCCGGGCGCCGGTCGAGGAATTGCACGACGCCCCGGTTCTCTATATCACGGCCGAAAAGGAGCCCGAGTTCTCAGACGAACACAAGAAGAAACTCCGCCAGTTCACCGACACGGGCGGCACCATCCTGCTGGAAGCGTCGTGCGGCAACCCGGCGGTGCGAAAATGGGCCAACGCGTTCGTCAAGGAACTGTGGCCCGAATGGAAAATGAAACCCCTCGGCCCCGATCACGGATCGTTCAGGCATCCGAACCCGCTGAAGCAGCGCCCTGAAATCCTCGGCCTGCACGACGGGGCGCGGACCTTCCTGTTCTACGCGATGGACGACATCTCCTGCCCCTGGCAGACCAAGGCCTACGCCCGCCGCGATTACCTGTTCAAATGGGGCATCAACCTGTTCACCTATGCAACCGACCAGAGCCCCCTGAGGGCCAAACTCCAGGCCCGCCTCCCCAAGGAGAAGGACCAATACCCCGGCCCCGTCAAAGCCGGAAGCCGCAAGAGTCTACGCCTCGCCCGTGTCAAGTATGACGGACCGGGATGGCTGACCGGACGTAACTACAAGGTGTTCCAGCGGCTTCAGAAGGTCCTCTCCGAGAAGGCGTCGGTCAGCCTGGCCCTCGAGGAGGGCGGGGTGGACCCGACCGGCCTCGGCAGTCACGACATCGCCTACCTCATCAGCCCCGGCCAGATCACGATGGCCGAGCCGCAGAAACAGGCCCTCAAGGCCTACCTTGCCAAAGGCGGCTTCCTGTGGGCGGAGGCAGCCGCCGGATCGACCGACTTCAACGGCACATTCCGCAAACTCTGCGCCGAGATCGGCCTGGCGTTGAAACTCATTCCGCAGACCCATCCCCTGATGACCGGCCGCCTGCCGAGCGGCACGGGCTACAGCCTGATCTCGGGCGTCCGGTTCAGCCGGGCGCTGCGGGTGCTGCGGCTGGGCCGACCGCACGCCGAACTGATCGGCGTCTACCTCGGCGACAAACTCGTCGGTGTGTACAGCCCGTTCGACATCATGTTCTCGATGACCGGCTACAACGCTTACGGCCGTCGGGGCTATAAGGCCCAGAACGCCCGGGCCGTGGCCGCCAACATCATCCTGTTCTTGACCGACCGACCGGCAACCTGATAATAGACCCTCGTCGGAATACGAAGGGGTTTTCAGATGACACGCAGGTCCGTCGGCACGGCGTTGGCGGTCGTAGCCGCCTGGCTTCTGCCTGCGGCGGCCGTGCACGCGGGGTCCGCACCGCCTCCCCGGCCCGTGGCGGGTCTGACGGACGAAGTCGTCCACAAAGCCCTTGAGCGGGGACGAGAGTTCCTCATCGCCCAGGCCAAGCCCGACGGTTCTTTTGCCACGGGAGGCATGAAGGGCGGCCTCAGCGCGCTGGTCTTTATGACCCTGGCCTACATGGGCGAGCACCCCAACCGCGAGTACATGGCCAACGGCCTCCAGTACCTGATGGACCTGGACGCCGACGCCAGTTTCGCCAAGAGGCAAGGCTACGCCATCCCTATCCGCGTCATGGGCTTCTCGTACCTGTACAGGAGTCTGCTGGGTAAGCGAAGGGGGTTCGTGGCGCTCAAGGCCAAAGAAGACATCATGCGGATGCAGATGGGCCAGGCCACGGGCGGCGGGTGGCGGTACGAACTTAAAGGGGGCGGCGATTACGACTTCTCCGTCACCCAGTGGCCGATCCTGGCCATGCGCGACGCACAGCGAGCGGGCATCGAGTTTCCCGACCCGACGACGAACCTCCAGGGGGCCCTCTCGCTTTACCTCACGATGCAGCAGGACAGCGGCGGGTGGTACTACCAGGGCAACAAGGAGAAGCCCTCCGGGTCGATGACCGCCGCAGGCCTCGCCTCGCTCTTTATCATCGCCGACTTTCTCGAGCCCGGCAGCGGCTGCCCGTGCAAGCGCGGCGCGAGCCCAAGGACGACCACCAAGACCGAACGGGCCATGGACGCCGCCCTCGGCTGGCTCGGCAAGTACTTCGACACCAAGACCAACCCGCAGGCCCACAAGGTCGGCAAGGGCAACGTCCTCTACTGGCTGTACTGCGTCGAGCGTGTCGGCATCGCCGCCGGATACAAGTACTTCGGCACACACAACTGGTACAAGGAGGGGGCGGCCGAGGTCATCAAGAGGCAGAAGGAGGACGGCTCCTGGGACGGCCTGGACAAGACGTGCTTCGCCCTCCTGTTCCTCTACAAGGGCCGCGCGCCCGTCCTGTTCAACAAACTCAAGTTCGACGGACCCGACGGGCAGCCGGGCGTCTGGAACACCCACCGCCGCGACATCGCCAACCTGACGCACTTCATCGAGCAACGAAAAGAACAGATATTCCACTGGCAGATCGTGGACCTGAAGGTCCCGCTCGAAGAACTCCACGACGCCCCCATCCTGTATATCAGCGCCGAGAGCCTCCCCGCCTTCACGCCCGAACAGATGAAAAAACTCCGCGACTTCACCGACACCGGCGGCACGATCCTGTTTGAGGCCTCGTGCGGCAACACGGCTGTCCGCAAGTGGTTTCTGAAGTTCGCCGCCGACGTCTGGCCCGAGGCGAAGACACGCCCGCGGGGACCAGAGTGGAAGATGGTCAAACTCCCGAGGGACCACGGCGTATGGGATGCCTTCAAGAAACTGAAGACCCGGCCCGAGATCCTGGGCATCCATGACGGCGTCCGCACATCGGTCTACTACAGCCCCGACGACATCTCGTGCCCCTGGCAGGTGAAGGCCCTCGCCCAAAAGATGTACCTGTTCGACTGGGGCATCAACCTCTACACCTACGCGACGGACGGGGCCCCGCTTCGGGCGAAACTCGCCGGACGCGAACCTCCCAGCTCCACCAACTTCACCGGACCCGTCAAGGCCGGCCCGAAGAAGACGCTCCGGATCGCCCGCGTCAAGTACGGCGGCAACTGGGAGGCCGGCGCCAACTACCGCGGGTTCGCTTCGCTGGCCAGGCACGTCAGGGCCACGGCCGGCATCACCCTCCAGGTTACCGAGCCGACCGAGGCGCCGTTCACGGAGGGCGGCGTGGCGACGAAAGACCTTGCGTCCGGGGTGATCGCCTACCTTGGCGGATCGCGGGCCTTTACCCTCACGCCCGCCGAAAAGACGGCCCTGAAAACGTACCTGGCCGACGGCGGGTTCCTCTGGATCGAGGCCGTCACCGGGACCCTGACGTTCGACGGGTCGGTCCGCACACTGGCCACCGAAATGGGCTGGACGCTGAAAATGCTCTCCGGCAGCCATCCGCTGCTCCACGGCCGCATGGACGGCGGCGAGGGATACAACCTGACCGCCGGCATCGAGTTCCGGAAGGCCCTCGTGAAGGCCGGTAAACTCGGACGCCAACTCCCACGGTTCTCCGGCATCTACGACGGCGAGAAAATGATCGGCCTGTACTCGCCCTTCGACGTGGTCTTCTCGACGACCGGCTACCAGGCCCACCGGTGCCGCGGCTACAAAACGGCCGACGCCCGATCCGTCGCCACCAACCTGGCCATCTACCTCTCGACGCTGAAATGACCCGCGACGAGGCGGGCGACAACCCCCCTGCCTGAGCCAGGGCCAGGAGGCCGACATGACCACCTGCCGCGCCGCGCCTGCCATCACACGGCTGGTCACTGCCGTTGCCCTTGTCCTGCTCGGCATCTGCGCGGCAACATGCGCCGGCGAAGTCGGGCGCGGCCCGGTCTACAGCGTTATCGAAATCCCTTTCGAGGGTCCGACGTGCAAGGCGACCGACGTCCCCGCCCGCGACATCGAGTTCTGGGTCCGCTTCCGCCACGAGAGCGCGGGGCCCGAATACAAGGTCCACGGCTTCTACGACGGCGACGGGGTGGGCGGCCGCGAGGGCGACACCTTCAAGGTCCGCTTCTGCCCGACCGCGCCCGGCAGGTGGATGCTGGCCGAGGTTCACTCCAGCGCAAAGGAACTCCGCGGCCGGCGGCAGGGCGAGACCGTAACCGCCACCCCGTCCAGGCACCCCGGCTTCTGGCTCGTGGACCGCAAGACCCCCGGCGGCCGGTGGTACAAGCGGTCGGACGGATCGCACCCCTACATCTTCGGCAACACGCACTACGCGTTCCTGAGCCGGATGACCGACAAGGGCCCGCGTCCGGGCACCATCGCCGACGACGTGGCAGCCGGCACCGGCTTCTTTAACAAGGTCCGCTTCGCCATCCACCCCTGCCGCTACCCAAACCCCAAGGCCAAGCCGTTCCTCGATAACGCCGGCAAGCCCACCGACGACGGCGACTACTCGCACCGGCCCAACCCCGAATGGTTCCACGAGCGGGTGGATGTGGCCGTTCGCACGGCCTGGGAGAAGGACATTATCGCCGACCTCATCCTGAGCGGCCCCGACACGCGCCAGGCCCGGTCCATCCTCCGCGCCGGCAAAAACAAGGGCGACGCGACGCCCATCCTCAGGTATGTGGCCGCGCGGTACGGCAGTTACCCCAACGTCTGGTTCTGCCTGTCGAACGAATGGGACATCAAGAACCCGAATTACACGGCCGACGAGATCAAACGTTTCGGCGCGGAACTCCGCCGGTGCTTGCCGTATCCGACGCCCATCAGCGTCCACGGGAGGCCCCGTGTCTGGCCGAAGGAACTGAACGCGCCGCCCGCCTGGAACGACCACGTCATCATCCAGGACAAGATCCGCACGCTGGCCCGCTCGGCCGACGCCATCGCCGCAAGCCACGCCGCGGGCGGCGGCGACAGACCCGTCATCAACGACGAACTCGGGTACGAGGGACGGGGCGACAGGTTCACCCGCGATGATGTCGTTGAGGGGCACCTCGGCGCCTTCCTGGGCGGCGGCTACGGCACCACCGGCCACAAACCCGCCTCAAAGAAGGGCCACTACTTCTGGGGCGGTTTCAAGCCCGACGAGCACACCGCTGCGCCGCACCTGGCATGGCTCCGCAAAACGATCGACCGGCATGTCACCTTCTGGAAGATGCAGCCGATCGACCCCGCGGACGTCTTCCGCGGCGCCGGCAAGAACTGCCGCGCCATGGCCTGGCCCGGCCGCGAATACGTCCTCGGCACGCGCGAACACCACAAGGGCTTCGCCGCCAAACTGCCGCCCGGCACGTGGGAGGTGCGGCGCTTCGACGTGATCGCCATGCGGGAGACGGTCCTGGCGCACGAGGCGAGCGGCCGATTGACCTTCGACGCGCCGGCCTCACGGGCCGTCCTGTTTCACTTCAAGCGGACCCGGGGCGAGGGGTAGATCCGCCGAACACGCCCGACGCCACCGTCGGCGCAAAGGAACGCCCCGCGGCAGCCATCTCCCGCCGCGGGACGAGCCTTCTCAAACCTTACCGTTTCCCCGGCCGGTGCTACCGCACGCGTCGGCGCCGGGCCACCACAAGCCCGAGACCGCCGAGGCTGAGAAGTGCCAGCGTTGCCGGCTCGGGGACGACGACGAACGTCGCCACAAGCACCGTCTGGTCATTTCCCGAAAGGCGGAAGTTCGTCTCGATCTCGATATCCGTCAGGACATCCGGGCCGAGTTGGCTCGGAATGGGCACGCCGAACTCGAACGGGCCGAAGGCGGTCGTGCTCAAGGGATTCGCCGTGAACGACTGCGGCGCGTCCGCAAGGGCCTGGTAGTCGGTTCCGTCAATACGGGCCATGTACATAGGCGGTGGCGATCCGCCCGGGGATGACTCCAGCGTGGCGCCGCCGCCGCCCGCATCCAGCAGTGTGCCCGAGAAAGACCCGCCGGTCAGCGACCCGCCGAGGATCTGCGGGTCGATCGGCAGGACGGAGTTCAGCGTGAAGGACTGGGCGGACGCCAGAAGATTCGTCAATGTGAACGTGGCATGCAGGAACGGGTCCGCCTCGGCTTCGATGTCCCACTCGAGCTTCCATCGCCCGTGGGTGGGCGCGTGGCTGCCGTGGTAACGATACCGCTCCGCTCCGTTCTCGAAACCGGGCGGGGCGACATGGTCGGGAGGTCCATGGCCGGGGTTGCTGATCCAGAGCGAGAGCGGAGGAAACGCGTCCGGCTGAATGATGCTGCCCGTTGCCGATGAACTGCACGCCAGGATTCCGAGGCCCGCAAGAAGCCCCAGCAACAGGACACCAGACAGCGACGTGAGGCGGAGGGATTTGGCAGACATGGCACGCCCTTTCCAGATAGCAGCCCCGTAAAGACAAGAGGGACGGCCGGACTCGCCGACCTTCCCTCCACGCGGGCACTACGCAATGCCCACTGCTATCCCCGCCCGCCGCAACAAAAACGAAAGGAGACCGGCCGCATTGGCCGACCTCCCCCGGCATTCAATCTGTCACGTCCCGGCCCCCCTCCCAACGGGCCACTCCTATTATGACTCATAAAGCCGCCAAAGTCAAATCGTCCGACGTTTTTTCGCTCTTATGTCGCAGCGCCGGCATGCAGGACGGGTAGAGGACGGGGGTTTTTCGCCAAGCGGGGGGCAACATAAGCGACTTTGCCACAACAACTTACGCGATCACGCCCCAGGCCGCCCGTTTCTCACGCTCCGAAAGGGGCGAAAGAACACGGCCGGGCAAGTCCGGCCGCGGCACATCGCAAAGGCTGGATCGCGGCGCACTTACTCCCTCGTCCGCCGGTGGAACGCCTCCGCCAACTGCTTCGTGACCGGGCCCGGCCTGCCGGCGCCGATCGGGCGCTGGTCGATCCGCGCGACCGGCACGACTTCGGCCGCCGTACCCGTCAGGAAGCACTCGTCGGCCACGTACAGGTCCTGGCGTGTGATGTTTTCCTCGCGGACCTGCAGGCCCTGCTCGCGTGCGATGCCGATGATCTCGTTGCGCGTGATGCCCTCCAGGATCCCCGCCGCGGTGGGCGGCGTGAACACAGTGCCATCCCGTACGATGAACAGGTTGTCGCCCGTGCACTCGGCCACGTACCCCAGGTGGTTGAGCATGACGGCTTCGAGGGTGCCCGCGTCGATGGCCTCGATCTTGGCCAGGATGTTGTTCAGGTAATTGAGGCTCTTTACGCGCGGGTTGACGGCGTTCGGATGGTTCCGCATCGTCGCCGCCGTGATGATGTCCAGGCCGTTCTCGTACAGTTCGTCCGGATAGAGCGAGATCTTGTCCGTGATAATGAAGACGTTGGGCGCCGGACACCGGTTCGGGTCCAGGCCCAGGGTTCCCTCGCCGCGCGTCACCACGACGCGGATGTACGCGTCCTGGAGACTATTGGCCTCGAGCGTGTCGGTGATGGCCTTGGCCATCTCCTCCTGCGAGATGGGCACTGTCAGGCGGATACCCAGGGCCGAGTCGTACAGTCGGCGCACGTGGGCCAGGAGGCGAAAGGCCTTGCCGCCGTAAGAGCGGATGCCCTCAAAGACGCCGTCGCCGTACAGGACGCCGTGGTCGAAGACCGAGATTTTGGCGTCCTCACGGTCCAGGAGGTCACCGTTGAGCCAAACCTTCCGCCCCATAGTTCTCTTCCTTCCCGTCGCCGAAGGCTGTTTCGGCGGCACAAAGGTCCTGATTTTATCGGTCCGTCAGCCGTCGTGCAAGAGTTTCCCGTCCTCAAGGTTCAGGACGCGGTGGGCCCGCTCGGCCACCCGGCCGTCGTGGGTGACCATGACGACCGTGAGGCCGTCGTGCCGGTTCAGCCTCGTGATGACCCGCATGATCTCCTCGCCGGTGGCGGAATCGAGGTTGCCGGTGGGTTCGTCGGCGAAGAGGATGCGTGGCTGATGCACGAGTGCCCGCGCCAGGGCCGCCCGCTGCCGTTCGCCGCCCGAGAGTTCCCTCGGAAGATGGTTGACACGGTTCGCGAGTCCCAGGTTGCCGAGCACTTTGAGCGCCCGGCGCCGGTGGCCGCCCCGCCCCGCAGGCCACGCCGCCATCGGCGTCCGGACCATCGCCGGCAGCAGGGTGTTGGCGAGGACCGAAAGGTCGGGCATCAGGTAGTAGAACTGGAACACGAAGCCGATAGCCTCGTTCCGCATCCGGTCGCGCCATCGCTTCGGCTGTGCGAAGGCGTCGTGGCCCTCGAAGACCACGCGCCCCGACGTCGGCCGGTCCAGCAGGCCCAGCAGGTGCAGCAGCGTGCTCTTGCCGCTGCCCGACGGACCGAGGATGCACAGGAACTCCCCGGAGCCGACCGTCAGGTCCACGTCGTGAAGGACACGCAGGCGCGACGCGCCCATCCGGTAATCCTTGACGAGGCTCTCGGCTTTGAGAATCGGTTCGGTCATGGCACCTGGCTCAACGTGCTGCAACGCGCTCCCCTTCGGGTCGCGGCTAAAAGGCGTTTCGATTTTGCCCTTGCGTGCTATTCATACCGCAGCGCCTCCACCGGCTGCTTGAGCGCCGCCAGCAACCCGCCCGCCATGCTCGCCAGCGTCGAGAGTGCCAGCACACCCGCCCCGATCGCCACGCACCAGAGGGGCGACGTGTGCTGAGGGATGTGGTCGAAGTAGTACATCTCGCGCGGGAACACGTCGATATCGAGCGTCCGGTTCACCCAGATTTCGATCGGGTCCAGGTTCGCCAGCATCCCGAGCGCCGCCGTCATCCCGGCCGCCACGCTGATGAGGCCGATGATGAACCCGTAACCCAGGAACAAACTGCCGACGCCGGCGTCGCGCGCTCCGAGGGCCTTCAGGATTCCTACGTCGCGGCTCTTGATGTACGCCATGACGTACGAGATCAGGGCGATCAGGACGCCGAACCCGATGAACATCATCCCCAGCATCAAGGCCGTGATGTTCCGCTCCACCTCCACGACCGTCAGGATCATTCGCTGCTGCGTCTCCCAGGTGTTGACCGAAAGTTGCAGGACGCCCACTTCGGGCTTCTCGCGGGCGAACTCGCGCCAGACGCCCGTGATCTCTTCCACAAGAGCGTCGCCCTGAGACGGGTCGGCGATCCTGACCTGAATCTGGTTCGTCCGCGCCGGCACGGCCGGCTTGCCGGCGGTGGCGGGTTGGGCGTCCATACCCGCCATCTGCTGAGCCACGTCGAAATCCACGTACACGTGCGACGAGTCGGCCTCCCAGTACCCGCTCTTGAACCGGTCCACCACCGTGAAGGCGCGGCTGGAGACCTTCGGGATGCCGCCCGCTTCCATCGCCAGGGCGCCGCTGGGGCGAATCGGAATCGTCGAGACCACCACATCGTCGCCATAAGGGAGAAGGGGGAAGTCGATGACCTGCGGCCGCATGATCTGGACCTCGCGGACCGGCATGAAGGCCGCCGCCGCAACCAACCCCACGAACACCACGACGCACAGGACCGTGGCAACCGTCCAGCCCGCGTGTCCGTGTCGCCGGCGTCCGGCCCGCCACACAAACAGGCTGGCCAGGGCTGCAGGGATCGCAAGGAACGCCGCGAGCACCCGGCGCGAGGCACCCTCCTGGATGGTCTCCGGCACGGGACTGCTCATCGGCGCACCGATGACACCGACTCCGGCGATGCACCCCGGCCGGCGCGGACGGGGGCCGCGGTCCCACGCCTCCGGCACGTTCAGGAGGCGAGCGGCCGGGTACTGCGACCCCCGCTGCCGCTGAAGGTACTCGTGGAAGCGGCCCATCTCGGCCTTCTCGCCCGGCCGGATGCCGATGATGACACACGGCCGCACGAGCGGCTTGACGCTACGCAGCCGCGGTTTGATCCGCGCGACGGCGTACGTCTGAATCACCGGCGTGGCCGTCTCGACACCCTCGATCCCCTCGATCCGCCGGTCGAGTTCCTCGTAGTACGGCAGGCCTTCCATGTGGGCATCGACGATGATGTCCGAGAGCGTGCCGCGAGTCATCTCGCGAGTCTCACGCACGAAGCCGTCCATGATCGCGAACACGAGGATCAGGAGGAACACGCCGAGGGCGGCCGGCAACGCCGAAACCAGCGGCACCACCGCCTTCCAGCCGCAGAACAGGTACTTGGCGCAGATGATGTGTTTGTAGACCGGCGTGGCAAGCACCAGGGCGAGCAGGCCAAGCAGGACAAGCCCGGTCGCCGCGGCGACCGGCACCACCCACGGCGACGCCAGCCACTGTCCGTCCATGCGATAGGCCCTCGTGCGCTACATCGGTATCGAAGCGCGAGGCACGGCGAACGCGCCGGGCAAGCCCGGCGGCTAACTCGCCCCGCCGCGCGGCCGCAGGGCCGGGAACAGGATCACGTCGCGAATGCTCGATGCGTTCACGAGCAGCATGACCAGACGGTCGATGCCGATGCCCAACCCGCCGGCCGGCGGCATCCCGTGTTTGAGGGCCTCGACGAAGTCGGTGTCCATGACGGCCATCGTCTCGTCCTGGCCGGCCAACTGGATGCCCAGCGCCTCTTCCTGCACGTCCGGGTCGTTGAGTTCCGTATAGGCGTTGCCGATCTCCATCCCGGCGACCATCGGCTCGAACCGCTCCGCGATGTCGGGCCAGTCGGCCTTGCGTTTCGTCAGCGGGCACAGGCGAGCGGGCCAGTCACAGACGTGAGTCGGCTGGATGATGTGCGCTTCGACGGTGGCCTCGAAGATGTCGTGCATGACCACGTCGAGGTGCTTGCCGCCTTCCTCGATACCCAGTTCGCGGGCTTTCTGGCGGATGCCCGGCTCGTCGCCCGGCACGAGGCCCGCGTGCTCCTCCAGCAGATCCGCATACCGTGCCCGCCGCCACGGCGCCTTGTACTCGAGTTCCGTATCGCCGAACGGCAGGCACGTCTTGCCGCCGGAGACCGTGCGGGCCAGGTGCTCCATGAGCGTCTCGACGATCTCCATCATGTCGGTGTAATCGGCGTAGGCCTGGTATAGTTCCAGGAGCGTGAACTCGGGGTTGTGCCTGGTCGAGATGCCCTCGTTGCGGAACACGCGGCTGATCTCGAACACGCGGTCCATGCCGCCCACCAGCAGGCGCTTCAGGTACAGTTCCGGCGAGATGCGCAGATAGAAGTCCGCATCGAGCGTGTTATGGTGTGTGATGAACGGCCTCGCCGCCGCCCCGCCGTAAATCGGCTGGAGGACGGGTGTCTCGACCTCCACGAACCCGCGCTGGCGCAGAAACCCGCGAACCTCCTCCAGGATGAGCGACCGTTTCAGGAAGACATCACGGACCTCGGGGTTGGCCAACAGGTCCACGTACCGCCGGCGATACCGGGCCTCGACGTCCTGAAGGCCGTGCCATTTTTCGGGGGGCGGCAGGAGCGCCTTCGTCAGGATATCGAACCCGGCCACCTCGACCGTGATCTCGCCCGTCCGGGTGGTGACGACGCGGCCTTCGGCGCCGACCCAGTCGGCGAGGTCCAGGAGTTTGACCCGCTCCCAGTCATCCTCCGAGAGGACCTTCTTGCTGAAGGCGAGTTGGATGTGGCCGGTCCGGTCCGAGAGGTCCGCAAAGACGAGTTTGCCGAACTCGCGAAGGGCGGTCAGCCGCCCGGCCACGCGGGCAGGCGCGCCCTCGCCCACCGTCTCGTACCGCCGCCGCGCCTCGGCCGCACCGATCGTGTCCGGATACCGATGCCCGAAGGGATCCAGCCCCTTCTCGCGTAGGCTGTCGGCCTTGCGGCGTCTGGCTTGTTCGTACTCGTTTGCCATGTCGAACCGCTTTTCGAAGCGTCTCTTTGTGTGTAACGTAACCCGCCACGTCTGTGGCGGGTTCGTGGCGGGTGCATCCGGGCTGGATAGTAAGCCCGCTGTGTCCCCGGGGCAAGGAAAAGTTGCGGTGGGTGTATCGCGTTCCTTGAAAAGCGTGGCAACAACGTGTGCCCAGTCCTATAATGGCGGATTGTTCGACAACCGTCCTGCCGAAGGGGGAGAGCAGTGGCCGGAATCGTCCTCGCGCTTGTCGCCCTGGCGGCTGCGGGGCCGCTGCACACCCCGCCGGCCGAGAATCCGGCGGCGGCTGCGTCCGCCGCCGCGACGGCGCCGCCCGCGCCCTCGCCCGTCCTCGCCTACATTCCCAAGGACGCCGCCCTCGTGGTCCACGTCCGCATGGCCGCGCTCGCCAGGACCAACCTGTGGAAGATGCTCGCCGATCCCGCGCTGGGCCTGCGCCGACGACTCACGGAGATCCTGCCGCCGGCCCTCGACCTGGAGAAGGACATCGTGGCAGCCGGCCTGGTGAGTTCGCCGCAGGACCTCCTGAATGAGGGCCACTTCGGCCTCATCCTGCACGTGAGCCGTGACGTCGAAGCCAGGGACCTGCTTGAGGAGACGCGGCCGGTCGTTCCCGTGCCGGGCGTCCCGACACCCGTCTACAGCCTTGGCGCCGAGGGGACGTTGGCCGTCCCCGAGCCTCGCGTTGCCGTGATAGCGTCGAACCGTGACTATCTGACACGCATGCTCGCGGCCGCGCGCGGGCCGAAGACCGGCGCCGGGCCGAATCAGACGGCGGCCCCGTCCGGCGAGATCGCCTTCGCCGCCCGTATGCCGGCCAGTTTGAAGGACGCGATCCTGGAGGAGTACCGGCGGTTCCAGCAGAAGACGCTGCGGCCGAACATGGACACCGACGCGCTGATGGCGTTCGCGCTGCACTACAACCTGGTGCGGATCGCGCTCGAGGTCGAGACCGTGACGGGGTCGCTGGACCTGGCGCGCGAGGCCGAGGCGCTTGGCATCCGCCTGCGTTTTGCCTCGCCGAAGATGGCGCCGTTCATGGCCGACCTGCTCCAGGCGCTGGCCGATCCGCTTCAGATGGCCCTGCCGGCCCTGCTCGGCGGGCAACCGCTCGATGAGCCGGCCTCGGAGCCGCTCTACCGGGCCACGGCCGACGAGGGGACGGTTCACCTCGCCATGTCGCGGAGCGCCGCCTACCGTTTCGTCAACAACCTGGTCGAAACCGTCAGGCAGGTCACGTCGGACGACGTGGCACGCAACGCCAGCGCGCGGAACCTGCTGATCCTCGGCGAGGCCGTCCACGTCTATCGTACCATCAAGGGGACGTTCCCGAGAACCTGGTCGGACCTGACGCGGGCGGACCTCATCCGCGACCCGGAGGTATTCTGCAACCCCTCCGTGAAGACGCACCGGCCGGCGGGTGATTACGAACTCGTGCCACTCACGAAACGGGCGACCGAACGCGACTGGCTCCTGGCGGTCCTCGCCTACGAGGTGTATCCTGTCGGCCAGGAGCCGCCGCGCGTGAACGTCCTCTTCGCCGACGGGCACGTGGAATGCATCGGCCTGGCGAAGTTCCGCCGGCTGTACCGGCAGACACTCGAAAGCCTCGGACGATAGAAGGGGCCTCACGGCCACTGTCAAGGGGAACGTAATGCCGCGAACGTTCGTCAACCAGTTGACTGTGCCGGGCACCATCGTCGAGGCGGTGCTGCACGTGGCGCAGAAGGACCTGCGAACGACCAAGAAAGGGGTCCTGTTCATCTCGGCCAAACTCCGCGACCGCACGGGCGAGGTGCCCGCCGTCATGTGGGATGCCACGGAGGCCCTCTTTGCCGCCATTCCGCAGGGCGGTTACGCGATGGTCAAGGGCCGCGTGGGCCAATACAACGACGCGCCGCAAATCGTTATCGAGGCCATGCGACCCGCGCGCGCGGGCGAGGTGGACCTGGCCGATTTCCTGTCCAAGGGCCCCGGCGACCCCGAGGAACAACTGGCGCGCCTCAAAGAGGTCATGGACACGATCGAGCGGCCGGCGCTTCGGGCGGTGCTCGACGTGGTGTGGGCGGATGAGGACCTGATGACGGCTCTGAAGCGTGCCCCGGCCGCCGAGAAACTCCACCACGCCTACCTCGGCGGACTGCTCGAACATACACTGAGCGTCGCGGAAGCGGCCGTGCTCCTCGCCAGGCACTACCCGAAACTCGACCGCGACCTGCTTCTGTTCGGCGTCCTCTGGCACGACATCGGAAAGACCCGCGAACTGCATTATGCCGAGTCGTTCGGCTACACCGACGCCGGCAAACTCGTCGGCCACATCGTGCAGGGCGTCCTGATGCTCCAGGAGAAGATCCGCCAGGTCCGCGCCGCCGGAACCGAGTTCCCCGAGGAACTGGCGCACGTGCTGCGGCACCTGGTCCTGGCGCATCACGGGGAGCACGAGTTCGGCAGCCCGAAACTGCCGATGACGGCCGAGGCGTTTGCCCTCCACCACCTCGACAACCTCGACGCCAAGTTGCACGCCTTCTGGCGCGACGTGGCATCCGACGCCGACCCGTCGCGCCGCTGGACCGCCTGGAACAGGATGTTCCGCGGGGCGCTGTTCAAGGGGTTTGAGGAATTGGGCGCCGATGACGAGGACGCCGACTGAAACGTGAAGCGTTCCTGCACGTTAGCCGCCGCGCTTGTCGAAGACCCGCCATAGCGGGCAACGCCCGCGGCGGCGGGCGCGGCGCGTGCGACGCGCCGAGTCAACTCGGCGGCTAACTTGGCGTTGCCGGCTCGGTGGGCTCGGCTTGCGGTTCGCCTTGGGCGATGGCGCGGAAGATCGTGTCGTTCATTCGGCGCATCAGTTCGGCGTAGTCGGCTTGGGCCAGCGTGAAGGTCTTGATGGTTTCGTTGGCCGCCACGGCGTTATGCAGGCGCTGGAGTTCCCGTTTCTCGGCGACCTCAACCGGCTGGGTGGCGGCTTCTTTGCGGGCGATCTCGGCGGCGACCTTGTTGTAGGCCTCCAGCGCGTCGGTGGCGGCCTTGTCGGTCAGGACGGCCGCATCGGTCTCCCGCAGTTTCACGTACCGCGGATGCACACGGATCAGTTCGCCCAACCGCTTCGCGTGCTCGGTGATCTCGTCAAATCCCTCGTTCTCGGCCATGGCGTCGCTCTCCGCATGCGGGTACCTTTACAGCCTACGCCCCTGCGTGCCCAAAGGCAAGGGACCGCTGCGGATTTGGCGGGTGGCACGGCAGTCCCGGCGCAGCGGGACGGCCGTGGGCCTGACGTGCAGAACACGGCCACGCATACTGCCGCGTGACCGTGCCACCCGGCTGTGGCTGAGCGCTGGCGTGGCGCCGTCGGCCGCTGCGGATTGATACTGCGGCGGGCGGCGCTTATACTGTCTCTTGCGATGGTTGCACGGAAAGAGCCTGTATGACGACACGCGAGAAGATTCTGGAGCACCTCAAGTCGCACCGTTACCGGCCGATGAAACTGCGGCGGCTGGCGCGTTTCTTCGACGTGGCCGAGGAGGATTACGCCGAGTTCCGGGTCCTCGTCAAACGGATGATCCGCGAGGGCGAGATCGCCGCCCCCGCCGGCGAACTCCTCCTGCCGCGCGAAGAGCGACCACGCCGCGGACGCCCGCGCACCGTCGAGGGACGGTTCAGCCTCTCGGCGCGCGGTTTCGGTTTCGTTGAACCCGAGGCCGCCGGCGGCCCGACCGAGGGTGAGGACCTCTTCATCCCGCCCGGCGAAACCCTCGACGCCGTCACCGGCGACACCGTCCTCGCCGAGGTCGCCGGCAAAGGCCGGCGCGGATACTTCGGCCGCATCGTCGAGGTCCGCGAGCGCGGCGGGACGCGGTTCGTCGGCACCTACGACGTGACCGAGACGGGACCGCTCGTGCGGCCGGACGGCGGCACCCTGCTCCAAGAGTTCGCCGTGCCCGATGCCTCCAGCGCGGGCGCCTGTGCCAAGGACAAGGTCGTCTTCGAGGTCCTGCGGTACGCCCTTCGCGGCGAGCCGGGCGAGGCCGTCATCGTCGAGGTCCTGGGCAAGCGCGGCGACCCCGGCGTCGACACGCTGGCGGTCATCCGTCAGTTCGACCTGCCGGACGAGTTTTCCGACGCGGTCCTGGCCGATGCCCGCCGCGCGGCCGACCGCCTCAGCGATGCCGCCCTCCGTGGCCGGCGCGACCTCACGGGCGAGACCATCATCACGATCGACCCCGAGGACTCCCGCGACTTCGACGACGCCATCAGCCTAACCGAACACGACGACGGCAGCGCCACGCTCGGCGTCCACATCGCCGACGTCGCCCACTTCGTGCGGCCGGGGTCGCCGCTTGATGAGGAGGCGCGCGAGCGCGGCACGAGCGTGTACCTGCCGACGACGGTCCTGCCGATGCTTCCCGAGATCCTCTCCAACGGCGTGTGCAGCCTCCAGGAAGGCCGCACGCGCCTGACGAAGAGCGTCTTCATCACCTTCTCCGCCGACGGCGAACCCGTGGACGTGGACCTGGCCAACTCGTTTCTCAAGAGTTTCCGGCGCCTGACGTACAAGCAGGCGACCGCCGCCCTGGGCGGCAGGACGCGTGGCCTCGGCGCCGGGGTGGTCCGGCTCCTTCGCGGCATGGAGCGGCTCGCGCGGCGGCTGCTCGAACGCCGCAGGCGGCTCGGATACCTGGAACTCGACCTGCCGGACGTGGACCTTGAGTTCAACGCCGAGGGCCGCGTCGTCGCCGCCCATCCGGAGGACACCAGTTTCAGCCACCGCATCATCGAGATGTTCATGGTCGAGGCCAACGAGGCCGTGGCCCGCGAACTCGACCGCGCCGGCGTTACCTGCATCCGCCGCATCCATCCCGACCCCGACGACGAGGCCGCCGAGGAACTCAAGGTCTATGCCAAGAGCGTCGGCCACCGGCTGAAGAACCCGCGAAGCCGTCACGACCTCCAGCGGCTGCTCGCCGCCGTCCGCGGAAAACCCGAAGCCTACGGCGTCCACCTGGCGGTGCTGCGGAGCCTTAAGAAGGCCGAGTACAGCATCGAGAAGGAGGGGCACTTCGCACTGGGCTCGGAGGCCTACTGCCATTTCACCTCGCCCATCCGCCGGTACCCCGACCTGACGGTCCACCGCCTCTTCGACGAGGTCGCGCGCGGGGCGGGGAAGAAACGCAGAGGCGGGCGAAGGAAGAAAACGCCGGCACGCCCGCGCAAGGCCGACGGGGACTCGCTCGCGCAGGTGGCAGCCCACTCCTCCCGTACCGAGCGGCGGGCAGAGGCGGCGGAAAGGGAACTGACGAAGGTCAAACTCCTCGAATTCCTCCAGGGCCGCATCGGCGAGACGTTCACGGGCATCGTGACGGGCGTGCAGGCGTTCGGCGCGTTCGTCGAGAACCCGGAACTTCTCATCGACGGCCTCGTGCACATCTCCAGCCTCACGGACGACCGGTACCGGTTCGACCGCCGCCGCTTGGCGCTCGTCGGCCACAGTACGGGGCGCGAACTTCGCGTGGGATCGACGTTGGAGGTCCGCATCGCCGGCGTGAATATCGCCCGGCGGCAGTTGGACCTGGAACCCGTCGAGACCGAACGTCGTCGCCGCCCATCCGCCAAAGCCGACGCGAAGAAAACGGACCTCAAGAAAGCCCGCCAAGCCGCTGAGAAACCCACCCGCGCCGCCAAGCGCGCCGGCCGCGGAAGGGCGGGGAATCGGAAGAAGAAACGCCGCTGAAATGTGTGCCGCGGGGCGCCTACTCCTGCGGCTCGAACGGTTCTTCCTGAATGTCGCCACCGGCCGTTTCGGTGAGTTTGGCGATCTTCTTTTCGGCCTCGCCGAGTGTCTTGCGGCAGGCTTTGATGAGTTCGGCGCCCTCGGCGTAAAGCCGGAGCGACTCATCGAGTCCCACGTCGCCGGATTCGAGTTCCTCGACGATTCTCTCGAGCCGCGCGAGACGCTGCTCGAACGTGGGCTGCTTCGGGGTGGCTCGGCTTTTCTTGGGCATATCGGCTCCTCCACGGCACGCGCCGGACAAGTCCGGCGGCTAACGGGTCGCGCCGCGCAAGCGCGGCGGCTAACGGGTCGCGCCGGACAAGTCCGGCGGCTAACGGGTCGCGCCGGACAAGTCCGGTGGCTAACGGGTCGCGCCGCGCAAGCGCGGCGGCTAACGGTCGTCGAACAGCGTCGGGCCCTTGTCGGTGCGGCGTTTGCGCGGGCGACCCGGTGTGTCACGGCCGGTCTTGCCCGTCCGTGCTTGGTTTGGCGTGGCGGGTGTGGACACCCGCCGCGCATTGCTTGTTGCGGTGACTTGGCTCAGGACCTCGCCTTGTGAGAGGAGCGTGCGCAGGAGGTCGCCACCGCGGGCATCGGCGGCGCGGGTGAGCGAGGCGCCCGTCCGCTCGAGCACCGTGCGGCTGTAACCGCGCGCCAGGACCCGGTCGGGGGCGAGGTCGGTCAGGCGTTCGGCGAGCGCGCCGACCCGTGCGCCCCAGCGATGCACGAGGAGCGTCCGCTGGGCCGAGCGAAGACGAAACGCGAGCATCCGGACGGCACCGAGCGCCCGCTGCTTCGCAACCTGCGGGGCGTGTTCGGCCAGCCGGCTCGCTGCGCCTTCCAGTTGCACGCGGCGGTCGGCGGCAAGGCCACGGACGCTTGCGACCAGCCGCCCCGCCAGGTCGTCGAGCGTCTGGACGCGGCCGAGGACGAGTTCCTGCGGATAGCGGAAGTAGCGGCTCTTCTCGATGAGCGCGAGGCCGTGCCGGATGACCTCCAGCCGGTGTCTGAGGCCGCGCGTCAGGCGCCCGCGTGTCGCGTCGAGGCCGGCCATGACCTCGCGGCGATCCTTGACGGCGATCTCGGCGGCGGCCGAGGGCGTGGGCGCGCGGACGTCGGCCACGAAATCGCTGATCGAAAAGTCCGTCTCGTGGCCGACGGCACTGACGACCGGGACCTCGGATGCGAAGATGGCCCGGGCCACGGCCTCTTCGTTAAACGGCCACAGGTCTTCCAGGCTCCCGCCGCCTCGCCCGACGATCAGGACGTCGATGCGGGAGAGACGGTTGAGGTTGCGGATGCCGCGGACGATCTCGGCGGCGGCGCCCTCGCCCTGCACGCGGCTCGGCGCGAGGACGATCTCGATGGCCGGCCACCGGCGCGTCAGCACGTGGATGATGTCGCGGACGGCTGCGCCGGTGGGGCTCGTGACCACGCCGACGCGCCGCGGAAAGGCGGGAAGCGGCTTCTTGCGGGCCGGATCGAAGAGGCCTTCCTTCGCGAGTTTCTCTTTCAGGCGGCGGAAGGCGACCTCCAGGGCGCCCACGCCGCGGGCAACCACGCGCGAAACGTAGAGTTGGTAGTTGCCCTGCGACTCGAAGACGCTGATGTGGGCGCGCACCTCGACCTGGAGGCCGTCGGCCATCTCGGGCGGCAACCGCCCGGCGGCGGACTTCCAGACAACGCAGCGGATGCCGGCCTGCTCGTCTTTCAGCGTGAAGAACACGTGGCCGGACGTGTGGCGTTTGAGGTTCGAGACCTCGCCCACGACCCAGACCTTGGGGAACTCGTCTTCGAGACGGGCGCGGATGCGGGCGGTGAGTTGCCAGACGGTCTCCGGCCCCTCCTCCTCCGGCACGGGGATGCGGTTCGGGTCAAAGAGGACGCTCATACCCCGATGTGATACCGGATAGGGCGGGTCGAATCAATTGTCAACGTGAAGTAACGGATTCGCCGAGGCTGAAGCGCGGTTGGCAGGGCGGCGGCCTACGCGCGGCGGCGAAGAAGCATCAGCACGCCGAACGCCACGAGCGACAGGGTGGCCGGCTCGGGCACCGTCAGCCCTTTGATGCAGAAGTTGGCGGTCTCGTTGTAGTCATGGAGGTCGAGCCAGTCGCCGCCGTCGAGATAATAACTCTGGCCGGGGCTGGAGGCGGAGACCACCGTCGTGCCCATCGCCGACTCGCCGAGCAGCGTTTCGACTTCGGAAGTGCGGTCGTAGGCCTGTCCACCGGCGGAGAGTTCCAGGAGAATGTAGAACTCGTCGCCCGCTGCCAGCGGCACAAGCGTGTCGAGGTCCACGGTGTGCAAGCCCGTATAGGCGATGGCGCCGGACGTCCAGGTCAGTTCGTCGAGCAACTCGCCGCCCTCGAAGCGGTCGAAGATGCGCACAGTGTAATCGACGCCCTCGTCGGCGGTGTAGAAACTGACAGCCGCAAGCGGCTCGTCGGCCGCTGCCGTGAAGGCGTTGAAGGCCGATTCGGCGCCGGCCAGGGTGTCGCGCCAGCCGTGATAGTCGTGGGAGTAGATCGTGCTGTACGGATTCATCACGACGTCCTGGAAGGAAACGGCGCCCATCTCGGGGTGCTGGCAGGCGTGCTTGTCGTAGTAGGAGATCCAGAAGTATCCGCCGTCTCCCCAGTTGCTTCCCCAACTGTTCTTGCACAGCCACGCGCCGTCCTGGGGGGCCTGCGTCGCCTTGCCGTCGTCCCATCCCACAATGGCGACGGAGTGGTTGGGCGAGTTGGTGTCGGCCGGAGGCTGGTAGTGCGTGCCGCCCGAATAGAACCCGCCATCCGAGTACATGCAGGTGCCCACAGCGCCGTCGGTCGTGACGGCGTTCTTGATGGTGTTGATGTTCGAGAGGTCGGCGCCGGCGGTGTGCCACTCGATGTCGCGGGCGTAGTATGTGTGGTAGGTCTCGCTGCCGCGGTCGGGTGTGTGATCGTACCAGTATCCCTCGGCCTCTTGTTCTCTGACGGCACCCTCGCCGCGGGCAATGTAGGCCGCCGCGATCAGGTAATCGCCGCCCTGATGGACCGTCAGCCCGCCACCGGCCGGAGGCACCCGGTCGTCGTTGTTGTGCTGGTTGAAGCCGTTCCACCAGTCCAGATGGTATTCGGCGAGGTTAGGCTCACCGCTCTCTCCGGCGGCGGCCCAGTTGCCGGTCACAAAAAGGTTGCTCTCGATGGCTGCCATCGTGCCGTGGCACCAGCAGGTGCCGCCTTTCTGGCTCTTCACGGAGGTGACGTACGACGCGCCGCCCACGTCGCGCAAGTCGAACGAGGACGGCTGCGCGTCTGCCTGCGAAGCGACGAGCATCCCGACAACGGCTGAGCAGACGATGAGTCGGTGCAGCATGGTTTCTGGACCTTTCTGGGGGAAGTTACCCCTCTATCGGCCGCTTTCGGACGGCCGCGTGAGCCTGGTATGCCCAACGCTTCGGAAACTTCGCTGCGGCATGTCGGCGGATGGCAACCCTCGACCTGCCGCGGCCACCCTTCTCACGCTACAAAAAAACGGGGCCCGCCCGCCAACTGGCGGACTAGCCCCGGGTGCACATAACCCTCATTTTGCTGGCTAGAGTATACACCAAAGACGGCCGCAAGTCAAGGCGCGCGGCCGTTGAATCTTGCCGCCGCGAACGCTCAGGACCGAGCCGCGTTAGGCGGCGGACTCCTCCGTCGTGCTCTATCGCCCGGCTGGACCGCCGGCGGCTTGGAACCGCCTGAGCAGATCCAGCATCTTGCGGTCGAGTTGGTGGCCGTGGAAGTCTTCGTATTGGACGTCGGCTCGCTTCGAGTCGAGCGGGCCGAAGGAGCCGCGGAAGTTCCACACGGCCCAGCCCCAGCCGGCTTTGTGCCACAGGGTCAGCACGTCGCGCATCCATCGAAGGACCACGTCGTGCGGTGTCCGGTTGTACGCGCCCCATTCGCCCACGTGGACGCCCACGCCCATCGCCTCGAGGCGTTTCCATGGCTCGATGTACTTCTTGCGGAGCCACTCCGTGTCCTGGGCCTCGCTGCCCCGTTTGAGCGGCCACGTCGGTTCGGCCCAGTTGCCGCCCGCCCACGACGCCTTGTAATGCGTCAGTTGAAACGGCTGGTACCCGCGTGTGCTCTGGGCGATGCCGAGGTCGGCCAGTTCCATCACGGGCACGTTGCCCCACTGGTTGCCGTCGGAGATGACGAGCCGGTCGGGGTCCTCTCGGCGGATGGCGGCGGTGGCGCGGCGGGCCACCTTGGCGTACACCTCGTTCGGAACCTTCGCCGGCTCGTTCACGAGGTCGAAACTCAGGCGCTCGGACGGGATGCCCTTGTAGCGCTTGGCGAACATGGCCCACTGGGCGTCGAACTGTTTCCGGGCCTCCTCGTCCTGCCACAGGTTCAGTTTCTCAGGCGGCCGCGCCACCGTGTAGCCGGGGGCGCGGTGCAGGTTCAGGCTGACGTGGATGCCGTGCTTCTTCCCGAACTCGACTGCCCCGTCGATCTCCTTCAGGACCTTCTCCTGGAATGTGTAGGGGTCGTTCTTGTCGGTCCAGCAGCGGTAGTCCATGGGCAGGCGGACGAAGTCGAAGCCCCACTCCTTCATCCACGCGAAGTCGGATTCCGCAAACGGCTGGTTGCTGCCGGCGTTGAACTTCTCTTGGAGGTTGAATCCGTGCCATCGCGGAAGTTTCCTGGCGAGTTGGCGGCCGCTCTTCGGCCGAGCGCCAAGCGCGGGCCGATCGTGCCCGCCGGCCAGTGCCGCGCCGGCGGCGGCAGCGGCGGTCCTCAGAAAGTTGCGTCGGTTCATGGCAAGCCTCCGTCCGTTGGCACAGATACGCGCCGGACAAGTCCGGCGGCTAACGGGTTGAACCCGAAGCACGGCACAGAACGGGTTGAACCCGAAGCACGGCAGAGATTCCCGTGGCAATTCGCCAAGATTCAGGCGCCGGGCTCGGCGGCTTCCGCTCCGCCGGCCTCGGCGCCCTTCTCCTCGGCCGGGGCGGGGGCCGAGGTCTCGACCGGCACACAGATGCGTTCGATCGCCGTTGCCCGGCCGGTCTGCGTGTCGGCCGTGACCAGCGCGCCCGAGACGCGCAGGTCACCGCGGGCCACGTCGAAGTGCGTCGGCATCCCCGTGATGAGCGACGAGAGAACTTTTTCCTTCTTGCGGCCGAGAACGCCGTCGTGGGGGCCGGTCATCCCCAGGTCGGTGATGTACGCCGTGCCGCCGGGCAGGACACGCTCGTCGGCCGTCTGCACGTGCGTGTGCGTGCCGAAGACGGCGGTGACCCGGCCGTCCAGGTGCCAGCCCATGGCGATCCGGTCGCTGGTGGCCTCGGCGTGGACCTCGACGAAGATGAGTTTGGCCTGCTCGCCGATCTCGGCCAGAACCCTGTCCACGGCGTGAAACGGACACGCGGCCGGCTTCATGAACGTGCGGCCGAGAAGGATGGTCACGGCGAACGGGAAACCCGACTGGCTCTTGAGGGCGGTCCATGCGCGGCCGACGGCCTCGTCCGGCAGATTCGCCGGCCGCAGGATGCGGTCCGACTCGGCGAGCAGCGGCAGGGCCTCTTTCTTACGGTAGACGTGATCGCCGAGAGTCACGACGTCCACGTCCAGGCCGCGCAGTTCCTCGAAGATGGGCGGCGTGATGCCTGACCCGCCGGCGGCGTTCTCGGCGTTCACGATGATGACGTCCAAGGAGTGGGTTTTCAGTAGGCCGGGCAATGCGGCGCCGAGCGCGCGGCGACCGGGCTTGCCGACCACGTCGCCGATAAGCAGAGCGCGGAATTGCATGGGTTGAGTTGCCTCGCGTTCTTCGCGCGATAACGTGCCGTTCGACCGCTCGCTCGCGCTCGCGGCTTTTCTACCGTGCGTATTCGATGATGCGGCGTTCGCGAATGAGCGTGACTTTGACTTCGCCGGGATACGTGAGTTCGTCCTCGACGGCCTTGGCGATGTCGCGGCAGACCTTCATGGCCAGGCCGTCATCGACCTTGTCGGCGTCGACGACGACGCGGACCTCGCGACCGGCCTGGATGGCGTAGGCGCTCTGGACGCCGTCGAAGCGGCAGGCGACGGCCTCGAGTTTCTCCAGACGCTGGATGTATTTCTCCAGCGTTTCGCGCCGTGCACCGGGCCGGCTGGCGCTGACGGCGTCGGCCGCAGACACGATCGTCGTGTACAGCATGCCCTGGACGTCCGGCTCGTGGTGGTTGCCGATGGCGTGAATGACCTCCGGCTTCTCGTTGTACCGCCGTGCCAGGTCGGCGCCGATCTCCGGGTGGCCGCCCTGGACCTCATGGTCCACGGCCTTTCCGATGTCGTGGAGGAGGCCGGCGCGACGAGCGAGTTGGCCGTCGAGTCCGAATTCCTCGGCGAGCATGCCCGCCAACGCCGACACCTCGATCGAGTGCTGGAGCACACTCTGGCCGTACGAGGTCCGGAACTTCAGACGCCCGAGCAACTGGATCTCTTTCGGATGCAGGCCCTTGACGCCCGTGTCGAGGGCGACCTGCTTGCCGGTCTCGTTCATCTCGCGTTCGACGTCCTTGCGGCACTCTGAGACGATCTGCTCGATGCGCGGGGGCTGGATGCGGCCGTCGGAGATGAGTTTCGCGAGGGCCCGACGGCCGACCTCGCGCCGGACAGAATCGAACGACGAGAGCACGACGATGCCGGGCGTATCGTCCACGATGACGTCCACGCCGGCGACGCGCTCGAAGGCGCGGATGTTGCGTCCCTCGCGGCCGATGATGCGGCCCTTCATCTCGTCGTTCGGGATGTCCACCGTGGCGACGGTGGCTTCGGAGGTGTAATCGGACGCCAGCCGCTGGACGGTTGCGGCGAGGATTTCGCGGGCCCGCTGGTCGGCGGTTTCCTGGGCCCGTTCGGTGGCCCGCTGAACGAGTGCGGCGGCCTCGTGCTGGACCTCGGCCTCTATTCGCTCCAGGAGGACCGTCCGGGCCTCGTTCAGGCTCAGCCCGCTGATCTTGAACAGTTGGGCCTTCTCGTCCTCGATCATGCCATCGAGTTCGGCCTTGCGCCTGTTCCAGTTCTTTTCCAGATCAGAGACGCGTCGCTCGGCGGCCTCGACGGTTTTCTCTTTAGCGCCGAGTGTTTCCATCTTCGAGTCGAGGGCATCTTCGCGTTTGACGACGACGCGTTCGCGTTCGCGGAGTTCCTCGCGGGTCTTGGCCGCCTCTTTTTCGAACGCTTCGCGCGCCCGGATGGCTTCCTCTTTGACCTCGACCCTGGCTTCCTTGACAAGGCCCTCTGCCTCCTTGCGGGCCTGGGCCAGCACCTGCTCCGTCGCCGTCCGGGCAACATGTGTACGCTTCGACAACACAATGGCCGCAACAACCACGCCGACAATAGAGACGACGAGGAGGACGACGGCGCCGATCAACTCGGGCGCCAGCGCCAAGGGTACTAGTGACGTCATGGTGTGACTCGCTTTCCAGGGAGGCGGGGTATGGCGCGGCGGGCACCCGCACGCCGGCCCCACGTGGGGTTCCAGGCGTCCGTGGTGGGGTAACCTGAAAGGCCGCTCCGGCGGCAAAGGACAACCGGGACGTGCGTTACCTGTTGAAGGGCAGGCTTAGTCGGCGCAGTCGTCTCCCGAAACCACGTGGTCCCTGGATAGAGTCAGACACGCGCCCTGCACGAAGAAACCTGCCTTTCCCGCCGGAATTCGGCGTGTTGATCCGCCACAAGCGCCGGGCGGATCTTAGGGGTCCCGGTTCAGTCCTCTAAACCACAAATCGGGCCGGATTCGGCGCTGCCGCTCAAAGACACGCAGCCGCCGAGTCCGTTGGCCTTAGGCTCAACCACGCACGGAGCGCTCAACTCGCCCCGCATCCCAACTGAAGGTTCTTGCGTTTTCTCCTATCGCATGGCGCGACCCGGAGCGGGCCGCCACCCCAAGTATCGGTCAAACAGTCACTGACCCGCCACTATCATTATACGAGTTCGGCGGCCTGTCAAGCAGAAATGCGCGCCGGAGCGATTCTTGGGGCCGGAACCGCCGTTTTGACAGGCGAAAGAG
Organism: uncultured Anaerolineales bacterium; assembly: GCA_964449275.1. GTDB lineage: Bacteria > Planctomycetota > Phycisphaerae > FEN-1346 > FEN-1346 > JAUVZF01. The sequence goes on along the minus strand of CAYVAM010000013.1, from coordinate 5,851 downwards.
TTGTTTCGGATCAGCCGAACACCTCTGGCTGACCTCGCCGAGGCGCTCCGCCGCGCTGGTTCGGAAAGGCCACCACTCAGCGCCGAACAATTCCCAATTGTGCCGTTGACGCGCGGGGCGCCGGCGCGGTAGAGTCGCCTTGGTCCGGAGGAGGGTCGTCCGGGCACTTCCGAATCCCCGGCACGGGAGCGAGGTTACTGGTGCCGCAGACGCCTTTTGTCCATCTGCACGTTCACACCGAATACAGTCTCCTCGACGGCGCGTGCCGTATCGACGATCTCGTCGAGGCCGCCGTCGGCCAAGGCGCCGAGGCCCTGGCCATCACCGACCACGGCAACCTGCACGGCATCATCGAGTTTTACTCCGCCTGCACCGAAGCCGGCATCAAACCCGTCATCGGGTACGAGGCCTACGTGGCGCCCGGCCGCCGGCAGGACCGCGAGACGCTCCCCGGCAGCCAGGACGCCGGCCACCATCTCGTCCTCCTGGCTGAGAACGAGCGCGGGTACAGGAACCTGCTGCGGTTGGCGACGACCGCCTCGCTCGACGGCTTCTACTACAAGCCGCGCATCGACAAGCAGTGCCTTGCCGAGTTGAGCGACGGTCTGTTGGGGATGTCGGGTTGTCTCCAGGGCGAGGTGCCGCGCCGCTTGCTCGCCGGCGAGACCGACGCCGCACGACGCGTCGTCGGGCAGTACCGCGATATTCTCGGCCCCGAGAACTTCTACCTCGAGATCCAGGACCACGGCATCGAGGACGAACGCCGGGTGCGGCCGATGCTCATCGGCCTGGCCGAAGAGATGGGCGTGCCGCTCGTCGCCACCAACGACGTCCACTACATCCACGCCGACGACACGCGGGCGCACGATGCCCTTCTCTGCATCAACACCGGCAAGGTCCTCACCGACGAGAACCGCATGCGGTACCGTCCTCGCGAGTTCCATCTGAAGACCTGCGACGAGATGCAGGCCCGCTTTGCCGACGTGCCCGAGGCGCTCGCGAATACGCTGGAGGTGGCCAGACGGTGCAACCTGACGCTGACGTTCGGCCGCCAGCACGCCCCCGTCTTCCCGACGCCGGACGGCGAGACGCCCGAAGCGATGCTGCGGCGGCTGTGCGAGGAAGGCATGATACGCCGCTACGGCCGCGCCACGAAGCCCCTGCGCGAACGCCTCGAGCACGAACTGACGATCATCGAGGCCAAGAAGTTCTCCAGTTACTTCCTCATCGTCTGGGACTTCGTCCGGCACGCCCACGAGCGCGGCGTGCCATGCGGGGCGCGCGGCAGCGGGGTGGGGTGCATGGTGGCGTACCTGCTGAATCTCTCGACGGTGGACCCGATGGCCTACGGCCTCTTGTTCGAGCGGTTCATGGACCCCAGCCGCAACGAAATGCCCGACCTCGACATCGACATCTGCCAGGACGGCCGCCGCGACCTCATCCAGTACGTCCGCGACAAGTACGGCGAGGCGAACGTGGCCCAGATCATCACGTTCGGGACCATGGCCGCACGGGCCGCCGTCCGCGACGTCGGCCGCGTCCTTAACATCCCGCTGCCCGAGGTTGACCGGATCGCCAAGAAGATTCCGTTCGGGCTCGGCATGACGCTCGATAAGGCGCTTAAGCGCGAACCCGGCCTGCGCGAGCGGTACGAGAACCAGCCGCAGGTCAAGGAACTCATCGACATCGCGCGGCGCCTGGAGGGCGTGGCGCGGCACGCGTCGGTCCACGCGGCCGGGGTGGTGATCGCCGACGCTCCACTGGTCAACTACGTCCCGCTTTGCCGCGTTGGCGACGATATCACCACCCAGTGGGACATGACGGCCGTCGAGAAGGCCGGCCTGCTGAAGATGGATTTCCTGGGCCTCAGGACGCTCTCGACGATGCAGCGGGCCGTGGACCTCGTCAAGGAGCACCGCGGCGAGGACATAGACCTGGAACACGTGCCCCTGGACGATCCGAAGGTGTACGAGATCTTCCAGAACGGCGAGACGCGCGGCATATTCCAGTTCGAGTCCGCCGGCATGAGGGACCTGCTCCAGAAACTCAAACCCGACAAACTCGACGATCTCATCGCCGCCAACGCCCTCTACCGGCCCGGCCCGATGGTCATGATCGACGATTTCCTGGCACGCAAGCACGGACGATCGGCCTACGAGTATCCGCATCCGGCCCTCGAGAAGATCCTGGGCGAGACGTACGGCATCATGGCCTACCAGGAACAGGTCATGCGGATCGTCAACCGCTTGGGCGACATTCCGCTCGAGCGGGCCTACAAACTCATCAAGGCCATCTCCAAGAAAAATCACGAAGTCATCCACGCCGAGGAAGGGGCCTTCTTGAAAGGCTGCAAGCAGCACCGCCTCGGCGACAGCATCGCCGGACAGATCTGGGAACTCATCACCCACTTCGGAGGGTACGGGTTCAACAAGAGCCACTCGGCACGTTACGCCCAGATCGCGTATCAGACGGCCTACCTGAAGGCCCACTACCCGGTCGAGTTCATGGCGGCCCTGCTGACGTACGAAATGGTCAACACCGACAAGTTGGCCGAGTACATGGACGAGTGCCGCCGGATGAACATCGAGGTGGCCCCGCCCGACGTCAACGAATCGGGGGCCGACTTCACCGTCGTCGGCGATCGTGTCCGCTTCGGCCTGGCCGCCGTCAAAGGCGTGGGCGAACGCGCCGTCGAGGCCATCGCCCACGCCCGCGAGCGCGTCGGGCGGTTCGATTCCCTTTTCCACTTCTGCGAGCACGTTGAACTCTCGGCCGTCAACCGCGCCGTCGTCGAGAGCCTCATCAAGTGCGGCGCCTTCGATTCGACCGGCGCCCGAAAGAGCCAACTCGCCGCCGTCCTCGGCAAGGCCTTAGGCGCGGGCGCCCAGGCACAGGACGACACCCGCAAGGGCCAGATGAACTTCCTCGACGCCTTCGCGGGCGATGCCCCGCCCGACGAAGTGGCCCTGCCGGACATCCCCGAGTGGCCGGAAGAGAAACTCTCGAAGTGCGAGAAAGAATCGCTCGGCCTCTACGTCAAGCATCACCCGCTCGGACAGTACGCGGAACGTCTGCGGCACTTCGCGACGGCCTCCAGCGGCGACCTCGGCCAGATGTCGAACGGCGCCGACGTCGTCCTCGGCGGACTCATCAAGAGCATCCGCGTCATCGTCACGAAGACCGGCAGGAACGTCGGCGCGAAGATGGCGGTCTTCGACCTCGAGGACCTTGCCGGCACGGTCTCGTGCGTCATCTTCCCGCAGGATTACCAGCAGTTCGAGGAGGTCATCCAGCCGGACCATGTCGTGTTCGTGTGCGGGCAGGTGGACCGACAGCGAGAAGAACCACAGGTCCGCACGTCCGAGGTGCTCGACGTGGCCGAGGGGCCCGGGCGGCTCTCCAGCGCCGTCGTCGTTCGCCTCGACGCCGACGGGATGGACGACGCCATGCTCACCGCCTTGCGGGACGTCCTGGCGGCCCATCCAGGGCCCCTGCCGGTCTTCCTGCAACTGGAGACCTCCGGCAACGGCAAGACGCTCGTCCGCGCCGGCGACAGACTGCGCGTGGCGATGGGCGCGGCCCTTCAGCGCGACCTGGCCAACCTCCTCGGCGACGGCCACACCGTCCTCGCGACCAACGGCACCGGCATCATGGTGGAACTGTAGCCGCAAGTGCCGGCCCATCCTCCACGACCTGCCACCGGCCGTACACACTTCAAGAAAACCCTCTTTCGCCTGACGATTCAGTTGCATTGAATGGGTACCGCTATGCCCTTTCCCAATAACGAGTTACGGCAAGTTGCGGCGGCTCGCGTCGGACTGTGCTATCTCATTGTTGAGGAAAAGGTTGCGCGGCCCCGTTC
>CAYVAM010000013.1:0-1979 GCA_964449275.1 uncultured Anaerolineales bacterium | reverse complement strand
CCAACCATCTTCCCGACTTCGCTTGATTCCCGTCCCGAAAAGGCGTAGCCTCGTGGCCGTCACAATCCGAGAAAGTACGACCATGCCAAAACCCCTTCGGCAAGGCTCAGGCCAGGCCCTCAGGCTCGGCGTCCTCTTGTCCGGCTCCGGCAGGACGCTGGAGAACTTCCTCGGCCATATCGACGGCGGCAGCCTCGCGGGCCTCGCCCAGGTCGTCCTCGTCATCGCGTCGCGGCCGGACATCCGTGGCATTGAAATCGGCGAGGCCGCCGGCTTGCCCGTCCACCTGGTCCGTCCCAAGGAGTTCGAGTCGGTCGAAGCGTACTCCGAGGCGATGGTCCAGATCCTCGATGACGCCGAAGTCGACCTCGTGTGCCTCGCCGGCTTCCTCTCGTACTGGATTCTCCCGGAGCGCTATCTCGGCCGCGTGATGAACATTCACCCGGCGCTTTTGCCGTCGTTCGGCGGCACGGGAATGTACGGCCATCACGTGCACGAGGCGGTGCTGGCACGGGGCGGGAAGGTCTCGGGATGCACGGTCCATTTCGTGAACAACGAGTACGACGCGGGGCCGATCATCCTCCAGCGGGCGGTGCCGGCCTTCGCCGAAGACACGCCCGATACGCTCGCGGCCCGGGTCTTCCGCGAGGAATGCATCGCGTACCCGGAGGCGATCCGCCTCTTTGCCGAAGGGCGGCTGCGGATCGACGGCCAAATCGTCCACGTCGAGGACCCGAACTATCAGCCGTAGGGTGGGTGCTTTGCACCCACGCGGAATATCTATCAGCCGTATGGTGGGTGCTTTGCACCCACGCGGCATATCGCGGGAGTCGATCCGCCCATGAGCCGCGCCGGCGCCATGCACGGTTTCGCGATTCGCTCTGCGGTGCGTCCGGTCCCGTGGCCGGCCGACGTGGAGGCGGTGTTCGCGCCTCTGGCCGACCGTCGCAACCCGGTGTGGCTCGACAGCGCCGCCGGCCCTGCCGCCCCTTCGACGGGCTCAGGGAAGGACCTGGCGCGGTGGAGCGTCCTGGCGGCCGAGCCGTCGGCGGTCCTGGTGCATCAGGGCGACGTGACACGGCTGCTGGAGCCGGGCGGCCGCGTCCGGATGGAGGTGGCGCACGACCCGTTCGCGGCGCTTCGCGAGGCGCTGGCGGTTGTGAGGATCGAGGCGGCAGGCGCGGCAGACACGCTGCCGTTCGGCCCCGGCCTCTACGGTTACTTCGCCTACGATTTAGGGCTCTACGTGGAGCCGACGTCGGGCCTTTCGCCCCGTCGCGACATCGCCCTGCCGGACCTGTGGCTGGGGTTGTACGAGACGGTCCTGGTGCTCGATCACCGGGACGAGCAGGCGTATCTCGTGGGCGCCGACGGGCCGGCGGCCGAGGCGCTGCGCCGCGCGCTTCACGTTAGCCGCGGGGCTTGTCCCGCGCGCGGGTCGCGCCCGCCCGATGTGCGGGACTCAGGGGACCTGGCCTGCAACTTCACGCGCGAGGAGTACCTTGCGGCCGTAGCCCGTGCCCGCGACTATATCGCCGCCGGCGACATCTTCCAGGTGAACCTGAGCCGCCGGTTCACCGTGGCGCGGGAGCCGCGCACCGACCGGCCGGGGCACGCCTACCAGCGGCCGAGCGACCTGTACCTTCGGCTGCGGCGGCACAATCCGGCGCCGTATGCGGCGTACGTCGGCCTCGGACAGGGGCGGGCGGTCCTCTCGAGCAGCCCCGAACTGTTCCTCGACCTCGCGGGCGGGCGGGTCGTCACGCGGCCGATCAAGGGCACCAGGCCGCGGCAACCGGAGGACGACACCGGCGCGCCGGCGTTCAACCGCCGCATGGCCCACGCTCTTCTCGCCGCCGAAAAGGACAAGGCCGAACTCGTCATGATCGTTGACCTGGAGCGAAACGACATCGGCCGCGTCTGCTCCTACGGCACCGTCCGCGTGACCGAGCCGCGCGCCCTGGAGGCCTACGCCGCCG
>CAYVAM010000012.1:0-40200 GCA_964449275.1 uncultured Anaerolineales bacterium | reverse complement strand
CGGAACTGGAGACCCTGTTCTTCCAGTTCGGCCGCTATCTGCTGATCGGCAGTTCCCGCCCGGGCAGCCTGCCTGCCAACCTCCAGGGCCTCTGGAACGACAAGAACAATCCGCCGTGGCATGCCGATTACCATACGAACATCAATATACAGATGAACTACTGGCCGGCCGAGCCGGCCAATCTGCCGGAATGTCACGAGCCGCTGCTGGCCATGATCGAGACCCTGCGGGCGCCAAGCCGCAAGGCCACGCGCGCCGCCCGCGAGTTCGGCGACACCCGCGGCTGGACCGTGCGGACATCGCACAACATCTACGGCGGCCACGGGTGGAAGTGGAACAAACCCGGCAGCGCCTGGTACGCGCAGCATTTGTGGGAGCACTATGCCTTCGGGCAGGACAAGACGTACTTGAGGAGGATGGCGTACCCGGTACTGAAAGAGGTCTGTGAGTTTTGGGAAGACCGCTTGAAGAAACGCGAGGACGGGACGTTGGTCGTCGCCGGCGGCTGGTCGCCCGAACATGGGCCGACGGAGGACGGCGTATCCTACGACCAGCAGATCGTCTATGATCTTTTCACGAACACTATCGAAGCCGCAGATGTGCTGGGGATCGACAGGAAACATCGCGACAGGATTGCCGGCATGCGCGAGCGGCTCTTGAAACCGGCAATCGGCAAGTGGGGCCAACTCCAGGAGTGGGAAACCGACCGAGACAAGCCCGACGACCACCACCGACACGTCTCGCACCTGTTCGCGCTGCACCCGGGTCGCCAGATCTCGCCGGTAAAGACGCCGAAACTGGCCCAGGCCGCCAAGGTCTCGCTCTCGGCACGCGGCGACGGCGGCACCGGATGGAGCAAGGCATGGAAGATCAACTTCTGGGCACGCTTCCTCGACGGCGACCACGCCTACAAGATGCTAAGCGAGCAACTCAAGGGCAACACGCTGGACAACCTCTGGGACACGCATCCGCCGTTCCAGATCGACGGCAACTTCGGCGCCACCTCCGGCGTGTGCGAGATGCTCCTCCAAAGCCACGCCGGCGACGTGCACCTGCTGCCCGCGCTGCCGAAGGCGTGGGCTACCGGAAGCGTCAAGGGCCTGCGTGCGCGCGGCGGCTTCGAGGTGGACATCGCCTGGAAAGACGGCACGTTGACGCAGGCCGTCGTCCGTTCGGCTGCCGGCTGCCCGTGCACAGTGCTGGCGCCGGCTCCGGTGACCGTACATGCCGCCGGCAAGACGGTCAAAACACAGCCGGGCCCGAACGGGAGCGTCCGCTTTGCCACCCGCAACGGGGGTACGTATGTCGTCCGGCCCAAGGAGGAATCGCATGGCAGCAGGTAAGGCTGTCACCACGGGTGGAATCGATGGGAGTGGAGATGCGCAGCCAAGTGCTCATGATTGCTGCCGCAGCGTTCGTTGCCGCTTCGGTCCGGTCCGTCGCGGCGGAGGACGTTTCGGATCTTCGTCTTGTCCCGTTTCCCAAGCGTATCAGCCTTCAGCCGGAGAGGTTTGCGCTCGACCGCAAACTGGTTCTTGAGGCTCCCGCCGGCATGGCCGGGCTCCTCCGGCGACAGATCGGCGACGAACTCCGGCGCGCCGGCCTGCGGGAACCCGAGGTCCGTGTTGTGGGCGGGCGGGCTTCGTTCTGGCGGTTGTCCGTTCTCCGTAGCAGCCCTACTGCGGAGGATGAATCGGAGAAGCCCGGCGGGGCCGTACCTGGTTTTCGATTTCGCGACCGCGCCACGACGGAAGACTACAGCCTGAAAATCCGCCCAAGCGAGATCATCTGCGGCGCACCGGTCGCAGACTCTCCAAAGGAATCTGCCGCCTTCGGAGGAGCGGCGGGGCTGTTCTACGGACTCCAGACGCTCTGCCAGCATATTCGCGCGAACAGAAAGGACAACGCGCTTCCCTGCCTGAAGGTCAGCGACTGGCCGTCGTTGCGGTGGCGGTGTTTTCAGGACGACCTGACTCGCGGGCCGAGTTCTCGTCCGAGAACGCTTCAACGCGAAGTCGCCATCGGCTCACGTCTCAAGATGAACCTTTTCACGTACTACATGGAGTATCAGTACGCGTTCAAGAAACACCCCGTCATCGGACCGAAGGACGGCTCGCTCACGCCCGAGGAACTCAAAGGGCTCGTCGCCTTCGCCAAGCCGCTGCACGTCGACATCCTCGGCAACCAGCAGTCGTTCGGCCATTTCACGCGCATTCTCGCTCACAAGGAATACGCGCACCTTAGAGAGACGGGCTACCTCCTGTGCCCGGTGAAAGAGGAGAGTTACCAACTGCTCGACGATCTCTACTCCGAGGTCGTCCCGTTGCTGCCGTTTCCTTTCTTCAACGTGTGCTGCGACGAGACGGGGGGGCTTGGGAAGGGACCGTCGAAGGAACTGGCCAGGAAGATCGGCGTCGGCGGCGTGTACGTGCGGCACATCCGCCGCCTGCACGACCTGCTGCGCGACAAGTACGGCAAGCGAATGATGATGTGGGGCGACATCATCCTGCGGCACCCCGATCACCTGAAAGAGGTCCCCCTGGATACGATCATGCTGACGTGGGGGTACGGCGCCGGAGCGAACTTCGAGAAGCAGATCATCCCCTTTGCGAAGTCGGGCTATGCGTTTCTGGTCTGCCCCGGCGTCAGCAACTGGAGCCGCATCCTGCCCGACTTCGGTGTGGCGACGACAAACATCCGCCATTTTGTCCGCGACGGCGCCAAGCACGGCGCCCTGGGCATGCTCAATACCGCGTGGGAGGACGACGGTGAGGCGATCAATGCGCCCAAGTGGCACGGGTACGCCTGGGGGGCGGAGTGTGCGTGGAACGCCTCGACGACCTCGCCGGACGATTTCAACCGCCGCATCGGCGCCGTGCTCTTCGGCGAGTCGGGCGACCACTTCGGCCGGGCGATCGAACTGCTCGCCCACACGCACCGGTTGCCCGGCATGCAGGCAATGAACAACCGCCGCTTCTGGATGGACGACTTCACGCCGCGAACCGGCGCCGCGACGGCGCGGGCGTCCGCCGCCGGGTTGCTCCAGATCGTTCGCCCGGCGATCCGACACCTCGAGGCCTGCAAGCGGGAAGCCACCGTCAACGCCGAACTGCTCGACGCGTTTCTCTTCGGTGCGCGGCGGATGGAACTCATCGGTCAGCGGATGCTCGATGGTCTCGCAACAGTGCAAGCCTACGCGCAGGCCTGCGATGGACCGCCCACGGAGGCCGTCGCCCTGCTGGACACGGCCCAACATCTCGTCCGGAAGAACCGGGACGCCCACGAAGCCCTCGGCGGGCAGTTCCGGCAACTGTGGCTTCAGGAGAACAAGCCCTACGCGCTCGACTGGACGATGCGGCGCTATCAGGCCGCCGTCAAGCGTTACGAAAACCTTGCCGCAAAACTCGACCGGGCTCGTGCAAGCGCCGAAGCCGGAAAACCTCTGCCGCGACCGGAAGAACTCGGCCTCTCGATGCCCGAGGGCGGCACTTGCCGCACCCGCCGCGGAAACCCGCCGTTCTGCGCGGTGGGTGCCGAGACCCGCCGCGCGAAGCGATACATGCAAGGGTGAACTCCTCTAGAGAGGTTGTGCCGGGCGGGAGGAGGAGATGAACGACCGCGAGCGGTTTCTGGCAACCATGCGGTACCAGCCGCGCGACCGCTGCCCCATGTGGGATTTCGGATTCTGGACCGAGACGCTTGCACGCTGGCACGGCGAGGGCCTGCCCGAGGACGTGGACGACAACACGAAGGCGGCCCGCTTCTTCGGCATGGACGATTTCGACACGGGCTGCAGCGTCCAGGTCCAGTTGCTCCCGACCTTTGAGCCGGAGGTGATCAAGGAGGACGAGAACTACCGATGGCAGCGGCGGTCCGACGGCGTCGTCGAGAAATGGCACAAACACTCGGTCACCATCCCCGAACCGACCGAGTTCATCCTGACCGGTCGCGACACGTGGCAAGAATATAAGAGACGCCTGGATCCGACCGACCCCCGGCGCGTGCCCGAAGACTACGCCGAGCGCGCCGGAGAGCACCGCGACAGCGAGCGCACGTACCCGTTGAGCATCAACTGCGGCAGCCTGTACGGTGTGCTCAGGAACTGGATCGGCATCGAAGACCTGAGCCTCATGCTGTACGACGACCGGGCGCTGGTTCAGGAGATGGTCGAGCGCCTCGGCGAGTGCATCCTGGAGCCCCTGGCGAAGGCCCTCGAGATTGCCAAGGGGCAAGGCGTGACGTTCGACGTCGGGCACATGTGGGAAGACATCTGCTTTAACCGCGGACCGCTCATCGCGCCCGGAATGTTCGCCGAGATGTGCGGGCCGTGGTACCGGAAGATCGCCGACCTGCTGCGCTCCTACGGGTGCGGGTTCCTGATGCTCGACTGCGACGGCAGGATCGACGACCTCATCCCGATCTGGCTCGACTCGGGCGTGGCCATCATGTTCCCACTGGAAATCGGCGACTGGTGCGACCCGTTCGACCTGCGAAAGCGATTCGGCAAGGACCTGCTGATGCGCGGCGGGTTCGACAAGCACATCCTTGCGCGGGGCAAGGATGCGATCGCGGTAGAGGTGCAGCGCCTCGCGCCGCTGGTCGAGCAAGGCGCCTTCATCCCGCACTGCGACCACCGCGTATCGGCCGACGTCACGCTTGCCGGCTACGTCCACTACGTCCAGGAGGCGAAGCGCGTCTGGGGAAAGGGCCTGGAGAACCTGAGGCCCATAGGCGACCTGAAGAGCACGTAGGGCGGAGCGGTTCGACCCCGGAGCCGCAAACCCGATCTGGCAAGTCGTGCGGCGGACCGCTCAGGAGGGCCGCGCCATCCGTTGCGCGGCCGCAACGAGAGCGAGGCCGAGCAGGCGGTCGGAATCAAGGTCCTGGCGAGTCCTGCCCTTGAGCAGTGCCATCGCCTCGCACGCGTGGTCACGCATTTGGCACAGGCTGACCTCAGGGTCACGCTGCGTCATAGAGCACCTCGGCTTCAGCCATGACCCGCTCGCGGAAGTACGGGCTGATGAAATTCGGCGTGTTCAGGTCCACCTTCTGTCCCACGATCCCGGACAGTTCGTCCTGCATCGAGAAGAACTCAAGGCCAGGGGTGTGCCCGGGCTCAAACTCGACAAGCACATCCACGTCACTGTCGCGGCGGAAGTCATCCCGCAGCACCGACCCAAAGAGTGCCAGCATACAGATATGGTGCCGGCGGCAAAATGCCGCGATCTCATCTTTCGATATGGCAATTCTGGCGCTCATAGACCAGCCTCCCCTCCGGTACGCGGTCGCCGGCCGCGCAGGCGCACCCACAAAACACTAGCAAACGCGCGCCTTCCCGTCAAGCGCCACGACCGTGCCGCACCCGGCGGTCTTGCCTACCGGCGGCCCTGCCGCCCAGGACGCTCTTCGTGGTGGCGGCGGAGGATCAGCCGGATGGGCACCTCGGGGAAGGGCAATTCCTCGCGGAAACGGTTTACGATGAACCGGCGGTACGGCTCGTGGAACAGGTCCGGGTTGTTGACGAACAGGACGACGGTCGGCGGGGCCACCGCCACCTGCGCGGCGAAGTAGATCTTGGGGAGCGTAGCGCGCGGCGAGGGCGGCTGCCGCATCTTCACGGCCCGGTCGATCACGCGGTTCAACTCGCCGGTCGTCACGCGCGACTGCGCCTGCTTGTAGAGGTTCCGCGCGAGGTCGACCGTCGCCAGCACGTTCCGCGCGTCCTTGGCCGTCGTAAACGACAGCGGCGCGCAGGAGAGGCCGGGCAGCATCTCGCCGAGATAGTCGGCGAAGTCGCCGGTCGTCGCCCTGCCCTTCGCCAGGTCCCACTTGTTGACGACCAGGACGACGGGCTTCATCTCGTCTCTGACGGCGCGGCCGAGGTGCTTGTCGACCTGGCTGACGGGCGTCGTCGCGTCGATCAGCAAGAGCACGACGTCGGCCCGGCGGATGGACCCGAGGGCCCGGGTCAGGCTGTAGAACTCGATGTCGTCTTTGATGCTCTTGCGTTTGCGGACGCCCGCCGTGTCGATAGCAACGTATGTCAGACCGTCCTTCTCGAAGCGAATGTCCACGGCGTCGCGCGTCGTGCCGGGAATCTCGGAGACGATAACGCGCTCACTGCCGGCCAGCGCGTTGATGAACGTGCTCTTGCCGGCGTTGCGCTTGCCCACCACGGCGATCTTCATGGCGACCTCGTCGGGCGCCTCGGCGGCGTCGGCGGGGAGGCGTTGGCGGACGGCAGCCATCAGGTCGCGCCGGCCGCGGCCGTGTTTCGCACTCACCGGGACGACCGGCTCGTAACCGAACGTGTGGAACTCGGTCGCGTTCTGGGCGAGTCGCTCGTTGTCGGCCTTGTTGGCCGCGATGATGACAGGAACCTCGACCGGCCGCAACCGTTCGGCGATCTGCCCGTCGAGCGGCTGCCGCCCGTCTTGCACGTCCACGACGAAGACAATGACGGAGGCTTCGCGAATGGCGTATTCGATCTGGCCGGCGACGTCGGCGGCAAGTTCCTCGGACGTACGGAAATCCATACCGCCGGTGTCGACGAGTTCCAACCAGGCGTCGTCCGATTCGACGACGGCCGAGACGCGGTCGCGCGTGACGCCGGCCGTCGGCTCGACGATGGCGATCCGCCGGCGCGCGAGCGTGTTGAACAGGCTCGACTTGCCGACGTTCGGGCGTCCGATAATGGCAACCTTAGGCAGCGGCATGGAACACCCATCCGGAATGCGGAATCCGTCGACGGCTCGTGAAACGCCGCCGACCTTGGCGGGCCACAAACCCGCAGCACCGGCTACGGCCGGTCGGATTCACCCTCGAAATAGAGTTTGGCCCACTTTCTCTTGCCCACCCGCAATACGACACCGCTTGCTGATTGAGGGTCGATCGTCGCTTTGGGATCGGTGATCTGCTCATCGTCCAGCCAAACGGCGCCTTGCCTGATCAACCGCATGGCTTCGCTGTTGGTCTGTGTAAGATCAGAAGCCGTCATGCAGGACGCTACGCCGTACCGGCCGGTCTCCGTGTCGATGTGCAACATGCTCGGGGACAAGCGAACCTCCGGGATGTCGGCGGGCTGCTCGTTCTCGGCGAAGACGCGGCGAAACTCCTCGGCCTCTTTCTCGGCGGCTTGCGCGTCGTAGTACCGCGTGACGATCGTCTTGGCAAGTTGCTCCTTGGCGTCGCGCGGGTGCGAGGTCTGGAGCAGTTCCTGGATCTCGGGCGCCGGCGCGCCCGTCAGCAGTGTGAAGTAGTTCTCCATGAGGTCATCCGGCAGGCTCATCAGTTTGCCGAACATCTCCTTCGGCGGATCGGTCACGCCGACGGTGTTGCCCTTGGACTTCGACATCTTCTCCGTGCCGTCGAGACCCACCAGCAGGGGCATCGTCAGGACGATTTGGGGCTCCTGGCCGGCGCCGCGCATCATGTCGCGGCCGGCCAGGCAGTTGAACGTCTGGTCGGTGCCGCCCAGTTCCACGTCGGCGCGGATGGCGACCGAGTCGCGGCCCTGCATGAGCGGGTACAGGAACTCGTGGACGCCGATGGGGTCGCCGGCCTTGTAGCGGATCTCGAACGTGTCGCGTTCCATCATGCGGGCGACGGTCATCCGGGCGGCAAGTTTCAACACGTCGGCAAAGGTGAGTTTCTCGAGCCACTCGCTGTTGTAGCGGACCTCGAGACGGTCGGGGCTGGTGTCGAGGACCTTGCCGGCCTGGTCGAAGTACGTCCGGGCGTTCTGTCGGATCTGGTCCGGCGAAAGGACCGGCCGCGCGTGGTCCTGGCCGCTCGGGTCGCCGATGCGGGCGGTGTAGTCGCCGATGATCAGCACCGCCTTGTGCCCCAGGTCCTGGAACTGCCGCATCTTGCCCATGACGACGGTGTGGCCGACGTGAATGTCCGGTGCGGTGGGGTCCATCCCGAGTTTGACGCACAGGGGGCGCTCCTCGTGGACGGCGGCGGCGAGTTTCGCAAGCAACTCGTCCTCGGTGTAGATCTCAACAGCCCCGCGCCGCAGCAAATCCAGTTGCCGCGCGGCTTCCGTCTTGACGGCCTGCGGCAGGTTGTCGAGATCGGTTTTCGCCATGACTGCACGCACCTCTCACTCACCCGGGAACCGGCCGGCCGGCATGGTTACCCATACGGGTGGCCATGTGCATCCAGCGAAGAACACGGTCACGCAACGGCGCGTGGCCGTGCCACCCGCGTGTCGGGGATTGGCTCACTATAGGCAGACGGTCGGCGGATTCAAGGGCTTTTGCGCGGGGGGCCGGCGGCGCGTCACTTCTCGGGGGGTTCGCGGGCCATGTTGCGAAGGAGTTGGCCGAGTTCTTCCATCGTCTTTCCGTAACCGGCCCAGTCGCCTTGGCGGAGTTGCTGCTGGGCCTTCTCGAAGAGTTCGTGGGCCTGCCGGCCGTAGGCGGAGGGCGCCGGCGCTTCCGGTGGCTTGACGACGGGCTTCGCCTGCGGCGGCGCGGCGCCGAACACGGCGGCGAGCGCCTCGTCGAGCGTCTCGCGCATGGCGACGCGGTCCTTTGACGCCACGATCACGCGCTTCAGTTCCGGGAACCGCGTCTGCTCGCTGTCCAGATAGAGCGGCTCGACGTACAGGATGGCGTCGCGCACGGGGATGACGAGCAGGTTGCCGCGGATGACGCGGCTGCCGACCTGTCCCCAGAGCGTTATCTGTTGGCTGATGGCGTCGTTCTTGTCGATGTTGGCCTCGATCTGCTTCGGCCCGAGAACGAGGCGGTCCTTGGGAAACCGGTAGACGAGAAGTTTGCCGTAATGCACTCCATCGCATCGGCCGGCCATCCAGCCGACCATGTTGTCCTTGCCTCGCGGCGTGAAGGGGAGCATCAGCAGGTACTCCGGCTCCGTCTGGCCCGGCAGTGTCATGATGATGTAGTAGGCCTTGACCGGGAGCGTCTGGCTGCCGTACTGCTCCCTCGGTCTCTCCCACAGGTCCTCGCGGTTGTAGAAGACCCGGGGGTCGGTCATGTGATACGTCAGGTACTGGTAGGCCTGGATGTCCAGGAGGTCGATGGGGTACCGCAGATGGGCCCGGAGCGATTCGGGCATCTCCGCCATGTCGCGGAACAGGGCCGGAAAGATTCGCCGCGCCACGCGCACGATGGCGTCGTCGGGGTCGGCAACGTAGAACGTGACGGCGCCGTCGTAGGCATCCACGGCCACCTTGACCGCGTTGCGGATGTAGTTGGTCCGCGGCTGGACCGAACCGGCCGGAGCGGAGTACGGGAACCGGCCCGTGCGGGTGTACGCGTCGATGATCCAGACCAACCGCCCGTCGCTGATGACCGGGTAGGGGTCCTTGTCGAATACCAGGAATGGCGCCAGGCGGCGGACACGCTGCCGGATCTGCCGGGCCCACAGCACGCGGGTCTCGGACGTGAAACTGTCCGTCAGCAGGATATTCCAGTCGCCGAAGTAATAGGCGAGCAACAGCCGCCGGGCCCACGAATCCACCGCGACGCCCGCCCGTCCTTTGTGCCGCGTGTAGAAGTTCTTGTCCTTGCCCGGATAGTCGAACTCCTCCTGCTCGGTCCGAACAAAGACGTAGTTCTGCGTCGATTCGCCGAAATAGACCGCCGGGTTGGGCATGACCTCCTGGTTGGACATGACCTCCGGGTCGGGCCCGGCCAGCGGCCCCGCTGCCTGGGGCGGAATGTCGCGAATCCACAACTCCGGCATGCCGCTCCCGGTCACGGCGTTGACCGGGCTCAGGCACAGGCCGTATCCGTGTGTGTACAGGAGGTGCAGATTGACCCAGGTGCGGCTCTTCTCCTGGAGGAGGCTCTGTTCGAGTTCGCGTACCGCGAGGCTCACCTGCCGGTACTGGCTGCCCACGTGGTACCGGTCAATATCCACGCCGTTGAAGCGGTAGTAGGTTCGCAGGCCCTGAATCTCCTGGTAGGTGGGTCTCAGGGCGCGCCAGTCCCACAGGCGGATGTTCTCCAGGGTGCCGCGCTCCATGCGGATGGCCTCGGGCGTGAGCGACCCGCCTGCGGAAAACTCCTGCACGTCCACATCCGACAGGCCGAAGGCAAACCGCGTCGCCTTGATGTTGTGCTCGAGGTACGGCTTCTCGCGCTCGAGTTCGTTCGGCTGAACGTCGAACCGCTGCCGCACCGACGGGTAACTCCAGACGGTAATGACGTGGATCGCGACGAGCAGCCCGACGGCCACCCCCGCCGCCTTCGGTTTCATCCGAATCCCGGCCGCCACCACCACCACCGCCACGACAACGCTTACCGCCGCCATGAAGGCAAACACGTACATCCGGACGTGGGCGTCCACGTACCCCACGCCGAACACGGCACCGCGCGACGACAGCAGCAGGTCGTAGCGATCCAGCCAGTATCCGAACCCGACGGCGATGAAGAGCAGTGCCACGAGGGCGGCCAGATGGGTCGTCGCGGCGCGGGTCATTCGCGCGTACTGCCATCCGATGGCGCCGCTGATGAAGTACGCCGCGGCCGCAGCGACGGCGCCCAGCACGGCCATCGCCATGACGTATGCCTTGAGTTGGCCGAGGATCGGGAGGACGAACACATAGACCTGCGCATCGTGGCCGAGGATCGGATCGGTCCACCCGAACGGGGCGCGGTGCAGGAACTGAAGCACTTCGTACCACTGTGCCGCCGCACCCTGAGCGAAGCCGAAACCGACGATCGCACCGAACACGATGGCCGCCAAGTGCAGCAGCAGCCGGATACGCCGGCCCGAAAGGACCCACGGCAGCCCCTTGATCTGAAAACCGTGCGTCGGCGACAGGCGGGTCGCCAGGATCACGTGTCCTGCCAGCCACACGGCTGTGACGAGAAAGGCGCAGACGCCGAGCGTCACCTTGGTCCAGAGTTCGGTCGAAAAAACGCTCGCATACGTCAGCGAGTCGAACCACAGGTAGTCGGCGTAGAGAACCGCGATCTTGCCGACCGCCCAGTAGAGGAACACGAGTACCACGACGACGATAATGAGGCGCTTGTGCTTCGCAATGGAGAAGACCGCTTCTTTTGCCATGGACGCCATGATAGACACTCCGGCGCGGTTTCGCAAGAAGCGGTTTTTCTCTTGACTTCGGGGCGGATTGACGATAGAGTATCGGTGTTATGAAAGCGCGTAACGGGAATCTCGCCCTGGGCCTTAGGCGGTAAAACCCCCGGGGCCGTTGCGCGCGCATCGACAGGAAGAATTGGCCTCGGGAAACGGTTCCCGGGGCTGCTTTTTTCGCTCCGCGGCAGTGTGTGACGAGCCCCGTCGGCGCCCCGCTGCGCGGTCGGGCCAGAAATCCGTTGCGGCAGGCGGGTGACGCACTATAAGAGGGCGTTTCAGCGAAGGAGCAGGACCGTGGCAAAGAAGGCAAGCAAGCGAGTGTACGTGTTCGACACGACGCTGCGCGACGGCGAACAGTCGCCAGGCGCCAGTATGAACCTGACGGAAAAACTCGAAGTGGCCCGCGCCCTGGAATCCCTCGGCGTGGATATCATCGAGGCGGGATTCCCGATTACCTCGCCCGACGATTTTGACGCCGTCCGGGCGATCTCACGCGAGGTCCGCCGGCCCGTCGTCGCGGGCCTCGCCCGCTGTGTGGCCAAGGACATCGACCGCGCCGCCGAGGCCCTGCGCGACGCTCGAAAGTCACGCATCCACGTCTTCCTGGGAACCAGTCCCATCCACCGCAAGCACCAGTTGCGGAAGTCCAAGCGGCAGGTCCTGCAGATGTCGATCGAGAGCGTCGAACGGGCCAAGGCCGCCACCCACGACGTCCAGTTCTCACCGATGGACGCCACACGCACGGAGCCCGACTTCCTGATCCAGGTCGTCGAGGCCGTCATCGACGCCGGCGCCACGACGGTCAACATCCCCGATACGGTCGGCTGGGCGATGCCCGACGAGTTCGGTCGCCTGATCGGGCGCCTCTTCGAGAACGTGCCGAACATCTCGAAGGCCGTCATTGCGGTCCACTGTCACGACGACCTGGGCCTGGCCGTGGCCAACACGCTTGCGGCTATCAAGGCCGGCGCCCGGCAGGCGGAGTGTACGATCAACGGCATCGGCGAACGGGCAGGAAACGCCGCTATGGAGGAGATCGTCATGGCGATGAAAACACGCCCCGACGATTTCCAGGACTGCTGGACGAACATCCGGACCGGGCATCTGTACGCTGCCAGCCGACTGGTCAGCCGTGTCACCGGCCTGGCTGTGGCGCGGAACAAGGCGGTCGTCGGCGAAAACGCCTTTGCGCACGAGTCCGGCATCCACGCCGACGGCTATCTCAAGGAGCGAACGACTTTCGAGATCATGGACCCGAAGGCCGTGGGGGTGGCCAGGAGCAAACTCGTGCTCGGCAAGCACTCCGGCCGTCACCAGTTCCGCCGCCGCCTGAAGGAACTCGGGTTCCGTCTATCGCCCGAACAAATCGACCGGCTGTTCTTCGGACCCTTCAAGGAACTCGCCGACCGCAAGAAAGAGATCTTCGACGAAGACATCGAGGCCATCGTCGAAAGCGAGATCGTGGCCGTGCCCGAGACGTGGCGCCTGTGCGGCATCCAGGTGGCCACCGGGACGGGCGGCATGCCCACCGCCACCGTTGAACTGCACGAGGAGGGTAAGGCCGAGCCCGTCCGCGACGCGGCTACCGGCGACGGGCCCGTCGATGCCATCTTCCGTGTGATGGAGCGCATCACCGGCGTCGGGCTGCGGCTGAAAGACTATCAGATCCGCGCCGTGACGAGCGGCAAGGAGGCCCAGGGCGAGGTGCGGCTGGAGGCCATTTACGGCAAGCAGACCGTTTCCGGCCGGGGCGTTTCGACCGACGTCCTCGAAGCCTCTGCCAAAGCGTACCTGAGCGCGATCAACCGCGCCCTCAACCGTGCCGGCCGAACGAAACGTGCCGGGCGGCCCAAAGCCGCCGCCAAACGCAAGAGGGCGAAGTCGGGCAAGGCAAAGCGATCATCCCGTTAGCCGCCGGGCTTGCCCCGCGCGCACCTGACACGAAAAGGTGACATCCCATGACTCAGCCCAACGTCAAGAAGGCCGTCCTCGCCTACTCGGGGGGGCTTGATACCTCGGTCATCCTCCCATGGCTCCGCGAAACGTACGGCTGCGAGGTCGTGGCCTTTGTGGCTGACCTCGGACAGGGGCCGGACGAACTCGACGGCATCGTCGAGAAGGCCAAAGCCTCGGGCGCCTGCAAGGTCTGCGTCGAGGACCTGCGAGAGGAATTCGTGACCGACTACCTCTGGCCCATGCTCAAGGCCGGGGCCGTCTACGAGGGCAAGTACCTGCTGGGGACGAGCATCGCGCGGCCGCTCATCGCCAAGAAACAGGTCGAGTGCGCCCGCAAGACGGGCGCCGATGCCGTCGCCCACGGCGCCACTGGCAAGGGCAACGACCAGGTGCGGTTCGAACTGACGTTCATGGCCCTGGCGCCGGACCTCACGGTCTTGGCGCCTTGGCGCGACCCGCGCTGGACGCTCACCAGCCGCGAGGCCGCCGTCGACTACGCCGAGGCGCACGGCATCCCGATTGCCCAGTCAAAGAAGAGCATCTACAGCCGCGACCGCAACCTCTGGCACATCAGCCACGAGGGGGCTGAACTCGAGAGCCCGGCCAACGAGCCGAGCGACGGCGTGTTCGTCATCAGTGCGCCCGTCGCCGAAACGCCGGACGAGGGCGAGTACGTCGAGATCGAGTTCGACGCGGGCGTGCCCGTCGCCGTGAACGCAAAGCGCCTCGGACCCGTCGAGATCGTCGAAACGCTCAACGCGCTCGGCGGCAAACACGGCGTCGGACAGATCGATCTCGTGGAGAACCGGCTCGTCGGCATCAAGTCGCGCGGCGTGTACGAGACGCCGGGCGGCACGATCCTGTATGCGGCTCATGCGGCGCTGGAGGCGCTGTGCCTCGACCGCGAGACGCTTCACTACAAACAGGGCGCGGCGCTGCGGTATGCGGAACTCGTGTACAACGGCCAGTGGTTCTCGATGCTGCGGGAGGCCCTCGACGCCTTCATCGACCATACGCAGCACACCGTCACGGGCAAGGTTCGCCTGAAACTCTACAAAGGCCATGCCCTCTACGCCGGGGCTGAATCGCCGCACAACCTCTACAGCGAGGACCTGGCGAGTTTCGTCATGGGCGAGGGCTACAACCCCGCCGACGCCACAGGGTTCATCCACCTGTTCGGTCTGCCCATGAAGGTTCAGGGCCTGGCCCGGCGAAAAGCGGTCGAATCGAAAGAGTAACTTGGTTAGCCGCCGCGCTTGCGCCGCGCGCATGGGGTGCATCCAATGAATCTCGTGCTAATCGGCTATCGCTGCACCGGCAAGACGACGATCGGCCGCCTCCTTGCCGAGAAACTTGGCTGGCCCCTTGTCGATACCGACACGCTCATCCAACAGCGCGCCGGCCGAAGCATCAAGGAGATCGTCGCCGAGGGCGGATGGCCCGAGTTCCGCCGCATCGAACGGGAAGTGATTGCCGACGTGGCCGCCGGCGACCGGCAGATCGTCAGTGCCGGCGGCGGCGCCGTCCTCGATGACGCCAACACGCTGGCGCTGCGGACGGGCGGCAAGGTGGTCCTGCTGACCGCTGCGCCCGAGACAATCTGGGAGCGGATGAAGGCCGACCCCAAGACGCCGGCCGAGCGGCCCGACCTGACCGACGACGGCGGCATTGCCGAGATCGGAAACGTGCTTCAGCAGCGCCGCGAAAAGTACGACGCCGCCTCCCATTACCGCATCCAGACCGACCGATTCGGCCCCGATGAGGCCGCCGGCCGCATCCTCGCCCACCTCAAGACGGTCGGCCACATCTGATGCGAACCGGCTGTGCGTGCAGCCTGTGCGCTCGGTACGGATTGTTGTCGCAAGAGGACAAAGCGCGGCGGGTCAAGTGGGGTCGCGCCGTTTCGTTTGCCTGCGGCGACTACCGCTTGGGCAGCAGGAAGTATGGTGGACCGCCTGCGAGGTCCTGGCGCGGCATGATAGGCATCTTGTGCCGCTTAGTCAAGTCCTCCACGTGCATCTCCTCAACGACCTCTTCCAGATTCCACTTCCGAGGCGTGCCGGGGGCGTACCGGTCGAACGCTTCGACATGGGCGTCGTAGAAGGCGATGTTGGTCAAGAAACGGCGCCCGTACTCGCCGCCATGCCGTGCGGCGATCCGCTGCTGTTTTGAGGTGCCCATGAAGTCGAGCCAGAACACACCGTCCATCACCATCGCCAGGTGGCTTCGCTGGGGGACCTCGGCGATGTTATGGTAACTCTCCCTGGCGTTGGGTAGGTTCTCATCGACATACAGAGATGGAATCCGGCGCTTCAGGTCCGGGGCATTGCCGGTGTAGCCGTTCCAGTAATAGGAGCAGTCCGTCGCGAACTTGGTGTTGCCGAGGCGGCACCAGCCCTGGGCCATGTCGTGGTCCGGCCTGTCGAAACGGTCTCCTTCCTCCACGTACGTCAGCGTCGAACTCGGGCACAATAGGACGCTATTCTGCGACGTGCGCAGCGGGTCGCCGCCGGGGCCTGTCTTTCCGGCGGTGTTCTCCACTCCGAGATCTCTCATCGCCAGCAGGTTGCACCAATAATAGATCGTCCCGTCTTGCCTCTTGACCTTCGTAGGTGGAATCGCGCCGTTGTAGTCGGTCGCATAACTCAGGACGGACACGGCGATTTGCTTGAGGTTGCTCTGACACCGGACGCTGTCGGCGTACCTCAGAACGCCCCCGACCGCCGGCAGCAAAATCGCCACCAGCAGCGCAATGATCGTGATGACGATCATCAACTCCACCAGCGTGAATGCGGGCCGGCGCCGCGCGGGCAACCAGGTTTGTTTCCTCATGACGGTTCGACTCCGTAAAACGGGCCTATAACAAGCCGTAATAACACCCCTCCCCAACCTATTTTATGGCCCCAATCGACGCTTTACAAGCGGCATCTTGACGGCAACGGCCGGGGATGACGGAGCCGGCCAAACCGGCCCCGCCCGCACTCCAATCCCGTGCCGCGCCCTTTACCCGTTGCTGTCCGCCGCCGCCCTTTCTACAATCACGGCCGATCCGAGGATGACGGCCGATGCGCCGTCCGGTGTCCGGCGCCTCCGGCCGTGCGCCAGGGAGGAATGGCAATGCCCGATCTTGTATGCCTCGGCGAACTGTTGATCGACTTTGTGGCCGTCGAATCGAACCGGCCGTTGCGCCAGGTTCCGACGTTCCGCCGGGCCCCCGGCGGGGCGCCGGCGAACGTGGCGTGCGGCGTGGCTCGCCTGGGGCGAACCGCCGGTTTCATCGGGAAAATCGGCTCTGAACCCTTCGGCGACTTCCTCGAACAAACCCTCCGCGACGCCGACGTTGACACCAGCCATCTGGCACGCACAGACGAGGCGCGGACCACACTGGCCTTTGTCGGCGTCCACGATGACGGCCGCAAGGAAATCTTCTTCTACCGCAACCCGGGCGCCGACATGCTTCTCGCGCCCCAGGATATCGACGAATCCTACGTGGAACAGGCCGCGTGCTTTCATTTCGGTTCCATCAGCCTCATTGACTCCGGGCCGAAGGCCGCAACGCTCAAGGCGGCGCGTGCGGCGAAGAAGGCAGGCCGCTTGGTCTCGTTCGACCCGAACTGGCGGCCGGATTTGTGGGACTCGCGCCAGCGCGGACACCTGGAAATCAGGACGGCCTTGGCCCTGGCAGATGTCGTTAAGGTCAGCGAAGAAGAGTGGCGCCTGGTTACGGGCACCGACGACCTCGCCGAGGGTGCCGAGGGCATCCTGGCCGACGGTCCCCGGCTCGTTATCGTCAGCATGGGGGAAAAGGGATGCTATTTCCACCATGCGACGGGCGCCGGACGCGTCCAGGGGTTCAACGTGCCCGTGGTCGAGTGCACGGGGGCGGGCGACGGGTTCGTCGCCAGCATTCTGGTTGACCTTCTCGACCATCTTGAGACGGGCGGCACGCTGGAGGGCCTGATGCCCGCGGCCCTCGAGCGCCTCTGCCGCCGGGCCAACGCGGTCGGCGCCCTGGCGTGCACCAGGGCCGGCGCGATCCCCGCCCTGCCGACCCGCGCCGAGGCCGACGAACTGGCATCGCGCGCGAGCGACTGAAAGGGGAGAGGTAAGTCTCTTGCAGTTGCTGTCGCGGCGGGTCTTGCGGGGCTGTTGCCCAAGTCAGCGTTGCTTCCGCGTGGTGGCCTTCCCAGGCCACCACGCCCTGTGCACGGTTGTCGCGGCGGCCTGGGAAGGCCGCCGCGCGGGAAGTGTGTCATTTCGCGCCCGGAGGAGCGGCAAGGTCACCATTGCATGCAAAGCGCGGTGGGTCCGGAGACCCACCGCGCTCTCGGTAGTCTGCTTACAATTGGCCTACTTCTTCTTCTGCTGGCTCCGCCATTTCTTCAGGACGGCCTCGGCGTCGCGGCGTGTGCGGCCGTCTTTGGTGAGTTTGAGGGCGTTCTCCATCGCGGGTCCCACGTCGTCTGGCAGTTTGCCCCCGAGACTTCGGCCGATGCCGACGGCGGCGCTGACGGCCTCTCGCCGGCATTTGGGCTCCTCCATCAGCGGGACCGCCAGGCGGAATGCCTCGATGGACCGCAGGTCGCGGAGCACGCCGAGCACCAGCCGCTTCTCATCAGGCCGCTTGCAGGCGGCCATGGCGGCCTGGCACATCTCGAGTTTCTGCTTGGCAGGCCGGTCCCTCCGCTTTGCCAGGTTCATGTATCCGCGAAGCGCCAGAACCTGGTGCGACGTCTCGGGGTCGGTCCTGGCGATGGCGATCATGTCGCCCATGGCTGCATCGTCCGGCCACTCGGAAATGACCCGGACGGCGGCGCTCCGGACCTTCTTGTCGGTGTCCTTGAGGGCGGCCCGAACGGGGAGGATCGCCTTTTCGCCGCCGATCTTGCCGAGCGGCGGGAGCATGGTGGCCTTGACCTCGCCGCTCGCCGTGGCTATCGCCTTCGCGACGGCTGCGGCGGCGGCGTCTTTGTCGGTCGCGCGGCTGCAGACGGCCGACAGGGCCTTCTTGGCCGCCTCGCGGTCGCTGGCCTGCTTCGGACTCCTGATAAGGCGCATAAGCAGCGGGATGCACTGCGCGTCGCCCACACTCTCGATGCCCTGGATGGCAGCGCTGCGGATTGACGCGTCCGCCCCCTCGGCAAGCCTGACGAAGGTTGACGTGGCGGCACGGGCCTTGCGGGCGGCGAGCGCGCCGATGAGTTCCAGTCGCACGGGCACCGCCGCCCTTGACAAGGCGGCGAGCATCGTCTGGTCCACCGTCTCGCCCTTGAGCATCGCCAGGCTGCTTCGGGCGGCGTTCTGGACGGCGCCCTCGCTTGCGGCGGCTGTCTGGGCAAGGAACATGGCGTCGCCCGGCTCGCCCACGCCGGCCAAGGCCGCAAGGGCGGCCACGCGGACGGCCTCGTCCTGACGCTTCACTGCCGCCAGGACGGCGGGCTTGGCGGCAGTGTCGCCGCGGACGGCCAGCAGGCCGAGCAACGTTACCTGCATCGTCACGTCGAGTTTCGGCAGCAGTGCGGCGAACGCCTTGGTTGCGGCCGCTCCCGGGATCTCATTGACAAACGCCAGGGCCAGCCGGCGCATCACCTCGTCTTTGCCCATGAGGACTTGGCTGAGCGCCGGGATGGCCTTCTCTCCCTGGGCCATGCAAAGGCCCCGCAGGGCGGCCGCACGCATCCTCGCCGGGTTGCCTGCGCCGTAGACCTCCTGATAGATGGCGGCGGCGTCGGTCTTCTTTCCTGCGGCCACGTACTTGTCGGCACACAGGAGATACGAGTCGAGCACGACGCTGCGAACCTTGTCCTTGCCCTTGCTCCTGGCGGCGGCGAGGGCGTTGGCGGCCTCCGGCCCGCCGATCTTGCCGAGGCCTGCGGCGGCCGCCAGGGCGCACGGTTCGTCGGCGCCCGTCAGGAACTTCGCGATGGCTGGGACCGACGGGGTGTCCCGGCGCTGGGCCAGGGCGTTGATCATGGCGACGCGCCAGTCGCTCGTCGTGGCTTTGGCGAGGGCATCGCGGAGCGTCCTGGCGGCGGCTTCATCCGGAATCTCCTGAAGGGTGCGGCGGGCGCACTCGCGGACGCGCGGGCTCTTGTCGGTCAGCAGCGCTGCGACGGTGGCGACCGATTCGGCCCGGGCGATGTACTGGAGTTGCCTCAGGAGCCAGGCCCGCGCTTCTTCCGGCGTGTCGGCGCCGAGTTTCGGCAGGATCGCGGCACACATGGCAGCCCGTTCGGCCTCGGCGCCCGGTCGGCCCGCCGCCAGGCACATCAGGCTGAACTTGTCCTGGGCCGCCTTGCGTTTGCCAAGGTCGTCGCTCGACATGTCGGGCAGGAGGGCGTCGAGTTCCTTCGCGAAGTTGGCCTTGATTGCGGCGGCCGACGCTGCGGCTGCGGCGGTCGGCGAAACGGCAGCGGCGCCGATTGCAAGAACGGCTCCAAGGCACAGTAAGACGAATGACCTCATGGGGGTTCTCCTTTCATCGGGTCCGGTCAGGCGATCCGGTACGGTGCGCGTTTCGGCCGATCCAGCCACCGGCCGGCTTCGGGGTCATCAATAATCTCATGCTTAACGGGGTCCCACTTGATGTTCCGGTTGAGCCAGTAGCAGATGTTGCCGAGGTGGCACACGGTGATACTGCTGGTGCCGACCAGGATGTCGCAGATGGGCCGCTTGCGGGTCTTGATGCAGTCGAGCCAGTCCTGCCGGTGGTTGGGACTGTTGTAGAGGTGGATGTCGTTCGGACCGAGTTCCACCTTCATCAGGTCCTCGGGCCACGTCTGGATGCGGCCGCGGTTGACCTCGACCTTGCCCTCGGTGCCGGTAAAGAGGACGCCGTTGGCGCCGCCGTGGTACATGATGACGCCGCTTTCGTAGCGGTACCGGATCTGTTTGTGCTCGGCGTCGGGTGCGAGGACCTCGACGGGCCCATTTCCGTCCATTCCCATTCCCCACTGGGCGATGTCGAAGTGATGTGCCCCCCAATCGGTCATCATGCCGCCGGAGTAGTCGCGGATTCTCCGCCACCCGCCGCCGTAGTTGCCGCTGGCGCGTTCGGAGTTGTATGGTTTCCACGCGGCGGGGCCCTGCCACGTCTCCCAGTCGAGGCCCGGCGGTATCGGCTCTTCGGGCAGGTGCTTCTCCTCCGACGGCATGCCCACGCCCACGTTCACCGTCTTGAGGTCGCCGATGACCTTGTTGCGGACCAGTTCGCACGCGAAGCGGAACCGGTTGTCCGACCGCTGCTGGCTGCCCGTCTGGAAGACGATGCCGTACCGGCGCATAGTATCCACCAGCGTCCACGCCTCGCGGATATCGAGCGTCAGCGGCTTCTCCTGGTAGATGTCCTTGCCGGCACGGGCCGCAGCGCACGAGATGATGGCGTGCCAGTGGTCGGGTGTGGCGATGACGCAGGCGTCGATGTCGTCGCGGGCCATGACGTCGTGGTAATCGTTGTAGGCGGCGCACCCGCGGTACGAGCCGGCGGGCGAATCCTTGCCGTACCGGTCGTCCACCATCTTGGACCGCTCGTCGCGGACGTTCTTTCTGACGTCGCAGACGGCCAGGATCTGGGTCTCGCGGTTTCCGAGCATGGACCCGAAGTGGCCTCGCCCCTGGTTGCCGATGCCGATGTGGGCAAGCGTCAGACGGTTGCCGGCCGCCGCCTTGTCCGCCGCGCCGAGGGCGCGCGACGTAATGGCATAGGGTCCGATGAGCGCAGCGGCTGCGGTCCCCTTCAAGAACCGCCGCCGCGACACGCGAGTCTGTCTTGACATGGCATGTTCTCCTGCAATCGCTATGGACTGAAACGGTCTGCGGACGTCCGGGTTCCACACTTCCTGCCGGCTCACTTGCCCTCTGGCGCGACGGAGCGACCATTGTACCCCGCCCCGCCGCCCGTGCCACAGTTTTCGCCGGCGCGCCGGCGCCATGTCTAGCCGTCGGCGGCACGCCGGCGCCATGTTTAGCCGTCGGCGGCGCGCCGACGGCCGTTGTCGTTGGAGCAGTGATGGCCGTTCGCGTCCCGCAAATGCTCGGAGCGTCGTTCGGCTGAGGAGGCATTGTAGCCGACGGCCTGAGGCACGCCACGGTTTCTGCGATTGCTCTGGCACAGGGCGAGTCGAAGGATTACTATTACAACGAGTCGCCGTCAGGCCACGGCACGCCTGCCGTGCCAGGGTGGCAGGTGGTGGAGGAACGCAAGGACGGCGCGGGCGACGCCCACACCGAGTAGCAGTATTCCCGGGACAGGGAACGGTTTTTTGAGCCCGTCCAAGAGCGACGAGAAAAGGGTATTGTGTTTCCGGAATATCCCGACGGAGATAAGTCTCGTGTCCCCCGAACCTTCGAACCTGCTGTTGCGCTGCGGCTCGTGCATGGACCTCTTTGGAGTGGCCATGGAAGTTAATGGCGGAGCGGCTGGAGCTATGCGGGCGAGCGGGTCTTTGAACATGCGGCCTGTCAACTCGCTTTTGCTGTGGGTCTTAGCCATTTCTGCAGCCATGCATTGCGGAGCCGTGAGTGCGGACGTTGCGCATCAAGGTGCCTCGCTTCCTAACCCGCGCTCCCTTCGCCTTATCGTGGATGAGAGGTACTCCAGGGCAGAAGGTCTGCACGTTCCAGCCGTCGAAGAGGCTGCGCGGGTGATGCTCAATGCGGCGGGTCTGAGTGTGATTGGGGGTGCGAACGGTCCTGCCAACGCGGCGCTTAGGATTCAGGTGAATGGCGAGCCCATCGGCCATGAGTACCGCTCTGCCGCAGTCTACACTGGCGCGAAAGTGGGAGGATTCTGCGCCTTGGAGGCGAACCAGACGACGTGGCGCACCAGGTTCAAAGGGCAGGCGGACGACTACGCAGACGAGAACTGGCTTCTGGATGATCGCTACCGCTCCCCCAGGAACGCGCCATTTGCCAAAGCGCTCGGCCGGTCCGGATACGTCGGTTCGCTGGCAGAAGTGATCGCCGCGTTTTCGAGGGCCGATGACGTGCGACTGCTCGTAGCAGCGCTCCGGGACAAGGACGAGGCGTTGCAGTGGGGCGCGGGCGAGGCTCTGTCAAGAGTGGGTGAGCGCGCCGT
This sequence comes from uncultured Anaerolineales bacterium, assembly GCA_964449275.1. Taxonomy (GTDB): domain Bacteria; phylum Planctomycetota; class Phycisphaerae; order FEN-1346; family FEN-1346; genus JAUVZF01. The sequence goes on along the minus strand of CAYVAM010000012.1, from coordinate 18,092 downwards.
TGGCCCTCTTTTGGCCGCGCTTCCTGATCTGAAGTGGGTCTCGCAACGTGCCGCGGCTGGCAGGGCGATGGGCAGCATGGGCGAACTGGCCCGTGGTCCGCTCCTCGGAGCCCTGAAGGATGCCAATGCCATCGTGCGAGAAGTGGCAGCGGTCGGATTGGGAGAGATGAAGGCTTCGGAGGCCGTCGGGCCTCTCATTGCAGCTTTGAAGGACAAAGGGGAGTACGTGAGACTCAGCGCAGCGCGGGCTTTGGGGCAGGTCGGCGACCCGAAGGCAGTGGCGCCCTTAGCTGCCGTCCTCAAAGACGAACACCTCGACTGGCGGCTGCGAGCCTGGGCCCTTCACGCCCTGCAGTCGATTGGTGCATCCGCCGTCGATCCGCTCATCGAAGCACTCAAGAATGCGGACGCGTTCCTTAAGGCGAAAGCCGCTAAGGCCCTCGGAGAGATCGGTGACCCCAAGGCCATCAAGCCGCTTGCCGAGTCCCTCAGACACCCTGATGGTCTGGTGTATCTCAACAGCATAGACGCGTTGGCCGCAATCGATGATCCGAAGGCCACGGCTGCCCTTATCGAGTTCTGCGCGGACTGCGCCCTTTATTCGCGCGACACTCTCGCACGTGCCTTGGCAGCGAAGGGGCAGGCTGTTGTTCCGGCGCTTGTGGCAGCGCTGGAGACGGGCAATTCCCAAACCCAGCAAGTCGCCGTAGATGCTCTCGGGCAGATAGGCGGGGCTCGCGCGATCGAGGCCCTGATCGCCACGTGGAGCGGCCCCAACACCCGCCTTCATTTGCGATCTGCTATGGTGCTGCGCCTCATGGGCAAGCCAACTGTGCCGTTCTTGATCAAGGCGCTTGACTCCAGCAACTGGCGAGCGCGCTGGGAAGCGGCAGGATGCCTCGGTGTGGTCGGTGACGGCAGAGCACTGAAACCACTATCTGACGTGGCCTCGAGGGATCCCAGAGGGTTGGTGCGCCAAGAAGCTGGACATGCTGTAAGCGAGATAAAGAAGCGAATCTCGCATGAGTAGGACCGGGCATAGCAGGGATGTTGGTGTGGCACGGCGCGCGAGCCCACCCTACCGTGGCCTACATAGGTCGCGGACCTGCCAGGACATTTCGGCTTTGACAACGTCCAAAGTTGTGCTATACTCCTCGATATGAGAGACCTGCCCGTTGCGGCTCCGGGAGTAGCCGCAGCGACCGACCATTCACGGCAACTCCTGCTGCCTTGGGAAGGGGGGAAGCATGCGAGTGCCCGCCCGCGTCGTCGAGAGCCCCTTGTAGCCGACCGTCCTCCACATGCCGTGCTTTGCGCCTGCGGTACGCCTCAAGTGTGTTTGCCCGCCGCGTCCGGCACCGGTCGTTGCTGTTCGGCTTGGCGCCAGGCCCCGTCGCTGCAGCGGCGACGGCTCAACAGCTGGCCGCCAATCACGCCCGTGGCGTGCCTTGCACGAAGATTCTGTTGAATTCGGCCGGGCGGCGGCGCATCATCTGGCCCTGTTCACAAACATCGGAGGCAACATGAGCGAGGCAAGTCCGAATGGACCGCCGGCCGGTGACGGCGGAGCCGACCTGGAACACGGGCTGCCGATGTTCTCGGCGGGCGACCCGGAGGCGCTGGCCCGGGAGAAATCGGAACTGGCCCAACTGGCCACAAAGCCGGCGCCCGCGCGGTGGTGGGGCTACGCCAGCAAGACCGGCCCCGGATGGCTCCAGAGCGCGATGACGCTGGGCGGCGGAAGCGCGGCGGCGTCGCTGACGGCCGGCGCACTGTTCGGATACAAACTGCTCTGGGTCCAGCCCATCGCCATGATCCTGGGCATCATCATGCTGTCGGCGATGTCGTACCAGACGCTCTCGACCCGGGCGCGCCCGTTCGGGGCGATGAAGAAGTTCGTGCACCCGTCGGTCGCGTGGGCGTGGGCGCTGGCGACGCTGGCGGTGACCGTCATCTGGCACTTTCCGCAGTACGCCCTGGCCGCCGGCATGACCGAGGACATGATCAAGACCGCCACCGGGTGGGCGCCGGCGCTTGGCACATGGAGCCACACGGGGTTCATGCTGAGCATCGGCGTCGTGGTGCTCGTCATTTCGACGGTCATCACGTGGAACTACGGGAGCGGGTGGCGGGGCATCCGCCTGTACGAGCGGGCGCTGAAACTGATGGTCTGGATCATCATCGCCTCGTTCGCGGTCGTCATCGTGCAGGCGGCGGTGGCGGGAAAGATACCCTGGGGCGAACTGCTGAGCGGGTTCGTGCCATGGCCGAGCACCGTGCCGACGGACGCGGCCGGCGTCGGGACCGTCCTGGGGATGTTCGGCGCGGCCGTCGGCATCAATATGACGTTCCTGTACGGGTATTCGCTGCTGGCCCGCGGCTGGGGGAAGGAGCATCGGGGCCTCGCGCGGTACGATCTCATCACGGGGATGCTGATTCCGTTCGTCCTGGCGACGAGCCTGATGGTCGTTGCGGCGGCGTGCACGATTCACGGCACGGAGGCCGTGCAGGGGCGCGTGTCGCCGGTGGCGGCGGCCAAGATGATCGCCGAGGCCGGCGTCGGCGAAGAGATTGGCCACTATATCTTCGGCCTGGGCATCCTGGGCATGGTCCTGAGTTCCGTCACGACGCACATGATTGTGGCGGGGTTTGCGGCGTGCGAGATCTTCAAGATCGAGCCGAAGGGCTGGAAGTATAAAATCTCGTGCCTGATCCCCGGCGTCGGCATGTTGGGCGTAGTCCTGTGGCAGCACATGGGGTTCTGGGTGGCGGTGTGGACGAGCGCGATCTGCGGACTGATGCTGCCGATTGCGTACATCGCGTTCTTCGTGATGCAGAACCGGCGGGCGTACCTCGGGGCGGATACGCCGACCGGCGGCCGCCGCTGGGCCTGGAACATCGGCATGAGCCTCGCGATCCTGGCAACCCTGGCGTACCTCGTGTATGCGGCCCAGGGACAGTATTACGAGGGTATCAAGGCGTTCTTCGGCAAACTGCTGGGCAGTTAGTCCTACAACGCTATGAGACCTTCCAGCAAGGCCGCCGCCCTACTGCGGCGACCGTGCACCCTTCTGAACCGCCCAGAGGTATCGCTGCGAGGTGACAAACAGCGTGCCGTTCGCCGCCACCGGCGTGCCGTAGGACGGCGCGCCGAGGCTGACCTTGGCGAGAACCCTGGGCTCTTTCCCGGCTGTCAGGATGTGGACGGACTTCTTCGTGCCGATGTAGATCTTGCCGTCGGCCACAAGGGGTGTGCCCCACGTCTCGGCCTTCAGTCCGTGGATCCAGTGGACTTTGCCCGTGTCGGGGTCCATGCAGTGGAGCCGGCCGGGCAGGTCAGCCGCGTAGAGCAGGCCATCGGCGATGGCGACGCTCGACATGCTCCGTTCGAGGCCGTCGTAGGCCCAGACCCTGCCGCTTTCGGTGATATCGCCGGTCTTGGTGGCGTCGATGCAGTGTAACATGCCCTTTCCACGGCCGTGGACGGGGTCCTGGCCGATGGCGACATAGACGCGGTTTTTGTAGAAGACCGGCGTGGCGATGATCTGGCTGGGACCCACGTACTTGCCGTCGTTCTTGTTCGTCGAGTATTTCTTGCGTCTATCGCCCTCGTAGTAGGGGATGGGTTTGCCGTCGCGGAGGCGGTAGTGCGGGGGGTTGCAGTCGTAGGACCACGCCTTCTTCAGGTGGAACGGCTTGTCTTTGGCCTCGGTCGGGGCCTCGAAGGCGTAACAGATACCGTCGCCGCCGCCGAAGAAGACCAGGTCCCTGTCGCCCACCTTCCCCAACGAGGGGGGAGACCACAGGCAGTGCCAGAGGCGGTGGCCGAGTTTCTCGTTGTCGGTCGCCACGAGCCTGCCGCTGCCGGCGTCGAGGACGATGAGACTGGGCGCGTCGGGGCGCAAACACTTCGCGTGCGGGCCGTCCACGCCGTTGGAGGTGCCGACGTAGAGGAAGCCGCCGTGGACCAGCGCCGAGCAACTCGCCACGTCGTGCGGGCACACGTCGAGTTCACCGACGATATCGTAGAGCCAGATGATGTCGGCGTCGGTGGGCTCGAGTTTGACCACCTTCCTGCCGGGGCCGACCATGTATTGGCCCTCGTCCTTGAACGGCCCGTCGTTGCCGTCGGCCAGGCCGTCGGCGTCCAGACACACAACCTCGTCGGCGCTCGTGACGACATACACGCGGCCGGAGTCCACGGCCGGCGACGAGCAGACGCCGAACTGCTGCTGGCCGTAGTGGGCCCCCTCGGGCAGGCGTTCCTTTAGCCGCTTGGGGACGACCAATTGCCAGAGCAGCCGTCCGGTGGCCTCATCGAGGCATTTGACCATGCCGGAGCGGGTGCGTTTGAGCCGTCCGCCGCCGAGCAGCGAATCGTCCGTGCCCACGAAGACCTTGCCCCCCGCGACCGTCGGGTTACCGTAGATGTAGGAGCCGAGCCGTGCGGCCCATCGGACGTTCTTGGCCGTTTTGAGGTCGATCCCCTTGCCGCCGGACCGCTTTTCGCCCGGCACGAAGGATTCGGGCAGGTTTTTCTCGCCCGAGACCATGTTGCGGCCGAGGTTGCCGCCCCACTGGGGCCAGTCGGCGGCAAAGACGGCGGGTGCCCAGGCTGCCAGCCAGATCAGGGTGAGATACACGGGTGCTGTCCGGCGCCTAGGCACGGCTTTCTCCTTCGTGGCAGTGGTGGGTCGCGATCGAGTTTGCGGGCGTCGTCATGGAGCCATTATACCCGTGGACGGCGGGTAGTCCAACCGTCTGGGGACCGGCGTGACGCCGCAACATACCGCCTGCCATCCGTCACCGGAGTCGTAGGGTGCGTGCTTCGCACGCACGCGGATCATCTTGGCGAAGGCGGGTTCGCTGACATTCCGCCTGCCATCTGTCACCGGAGTCGTAGGGTGCGTGCTTCGCACGCACGCGGATCATCTTGGCGAAGGCGGGTTCGGTTCCATGCTGTCATCCTGAGCGAGCGCAGCGAGTCGAACGGGTCTGGCCGTTGTCTTTGCCGTTCGTTCCGCATTCCGCATTCCGAATTCCGCATTCGATTGGGTCTCGTCGTTGGCTCGGATTCGTCCTGCTCCATAAGACTTACGTCAAATCACCGTTCGCCGCACCCCCCGAAAACGCGCTTTTTGGTGTCCGAATCGGCGTTTCTGGGCCGCCAGGGGCGATTTGGCCATTTTTTGTTAAGATAGGTAAGGCAAAACTTTCGCCGTTTTCGTCCTTTTTCGTCCTTTTTCATCGTTTTTCGTCCTTTTTGCTCCTTTTTGATCCGTTTTTGAGGCCGTTTTCGGGAGGCAAAATTGATGTAAGTCACCCATGCCAAAATGGCAGGCCGGACGGGCGGCCCGAAGAGGCCCGAAAAGTTGTTAGAACTCTAACAAAATCGAGAGACGAGCCGGATTTAGTTAGAGTTCTAACAAAATGGCCGAAACCGGCAACGGGGAACAGCCAACGTCGAACGCCGAGCCCGCTGCGGCAGCAGCGGGGCATCTGACAACAGGCAGTGGCCGACACGGGACGGAGGATAGCCAACGTCGAACGCCGAGCCCGCTGCGGCAGCAGCGGGGCATCTGGCGAACAGGGAAGGGGAAACGGCCCCGGAAGGAACCGCACGGGGCCGGGCAACCCGTCTCGGCCAAGGCTGCGCGCCGAACCCGGAACGCCCTTGCTTGGGCCCGCCCGCAGGATAGAATCATCGAAGCGGCCGGCGGCGGTTGTCGGGCGAAGAGGATCTGGGGGATGCCGGATCAAGAACCCGAGATCAGTTTGATCGGCGAAGGAGATGGAACGATGAAGCGAGTGACGTTGATTTCGAATGCGGTGATCGTGTTGAGCGGTTTGATGCTTGGGTGGATGGGCATGATATCGGCCGCCGGCGCTGCCGAAAGACCGCCCGTTCCCGATTTCACCCGGGGGGGAAAAACGGATGACAGCCACGACTGGACGCTGGGGGCGACCGGGGCGCGTGGCTGGATTTATGCGCGTAAAGGCCACACGGCCGACGCTCGTCAGATCCTGGTGACTGCGGTGGCCAAAGGTTCGCCGGCCGACGGGATTCTGAAAAGCGGCGATGTCGTTTTGGGTGTCGGTGACAAGCGTTTCAACAATGATGCCCGCATCGAATTTGCCCGGGCCATCACGGCAGCCGAGCAGGAGAAAGGCGGTGGCGTGCTGCGGCTGATCCGCTGGCGCGACGCCCAGACTCGAAACGTGCAATTGAAGTTGGCGGTGATGGGCAGTTACAGCGAAACGGCTCCGTATGATTGTCCGAAATCGAAACGGATCTTTGATCTGGGATGTCGGACCATTGCGAAGCGGAATCTGGATCGCGTCAGCATTCCGAACGACTTGAATGCCCTGGCCCTGCTGGCCTCGGGGCGTCAGGAATATCGGCCGCTATTGGCCGACTATGCCCGCAAGGTGGCCGTCTTCAAGGCGGAGGGCTTTGCATCGTGGTATTACGGTTACGCGACGTTGTTTCTGGCGGAGTATGTCGCGGCGACGCATGACCAGTCGGTGATGGCGGGCCTGCGCCGGCTCGCCACCGAGATCGCCCAAGGTGCAAGTGCGGTGGGCACTTGGGGACACCGGTTTGCCAGGCCGAGCGGGAACTGTAATGGTTATGGTTGCATGAACCAGCCTGGGATTGTGCTGACGCTGGCGATGGTTGTGGCGCGCGAGGCCGGGGTGAAGCATCCCGATGTGGATCGGTCTATCGCCAAGGCCAGCGCGTTCCTGCGCTGGTATGTCAACAAGGGCGCCATTCCCTACGGCGATCACCGGCCGTGGCCGGGGCATGAGGACAACGGGAAATGCTCCAGCGCGGCGGTGCTGTTCGATCTGCTGGGGGATCGCGAGGCGGCGTCATTCTTCGCCAAGATGGCCACCGCCGGATACGCCGAGCGGGAGCGTGGGCACACGGGCAACTTCTTCAATATCTTGTGGGCATTGCCCGGAGTGGCCCGGTGCGGTCCGCTGGCCACGGGCGCCTACTGGAAGGAGCAGGTGTGGTACTATGACCTGGCGCGGGGTTGGGAAGGCGGCTTCAGTTATCAGGGCTCGCCGGTTGGCGAGGAGGAGCATCGAAAGTATACGAATTGGGACTGCACCGGCGCTTATTTGTTGGCCTACGCGCTGCCGCCGAAGAGCCTCTATTTGACAGGCAAGAGACCGTGCTCGGTGCCGGCATTAAACTCCAGGGAGGTGGCGGAGGTCATTGCCGCGGGACGCGATTACAGCACCGAGACCAAGAGGAACTGTTACGATGGGCGCAAGACCGACCAGTTGCTGGCCGGTTTGTCGAGTTGGTCGCCAGCGGTACGCAAGCGCTCGGCCCAGGCGCTGGGCCGGCGCGATGGGGATTTTGTGCCAACGCTGGTGAAACTGCTAGCCAGTTCCAACCGCGACGCCCGTTACGGTGCCTGCGAAGCGTTGGGCTATCTGGGGCCGCGGGCCGATGCGGCGGCGCCTCAGTTGCGGGCGTTGCTCAAGGATCCGGACCCGTGGATGCAGAGTCTGGCGTGCATGGCGCTGCCGGCTTTGGGGCCGGAGGCGCGCAAAGCCAGTGTTTCGGACCTGCTTCGCATGACGGTGGGTTCGAATCCGGCCGACCGACGGCAAATGGCCCAACGTGCGGCCTGCATGGCGCTGTTCTCACCGTATCCCGGCTCCGGCGGGCCCAAGAGCATCCTGGCCGAATCCCTGGAAGGCGTCGATCGCCAGTTGCTGTATCCGGCCATCCAGTCGGCATTGGAGAATGACGACGGCGCCGCCCGCGGATCGCTCGGTCGGATTTATGGCAAGTTGAGCGATCGCGACCTGGTGGCGCTGTTGCCGGCCATCATCAAGGCGATTCGGGAATTGGCTCCGAGCAATGAAATGTTCGGCGACGTCATCCGGTTGGCAGGCCTTGATCTGGTGTCGCGGCTGCACATTCGTGAGGGCATGCCCCTGTGCGTGTCGGTGATCGAAGTGGACCGGTGGGGCGAGGGGCGGCGCATGGCGAAATGCCTGGAGTACCTCGGGCGTTACGGCGTCCACGCCAAAGAGGTCCTGCCTCAGTTGCAGGAACTTCGCCGGGGCCTCGTCAAAACCCAACGCGGGAAGGCGCAAAGCGAGAAGGTGAAGCTCCTTGACAAGCGCTTGGCCGAGATCGAAGCCGCAACGACTTCGCCAACGGTGTTGGATCTAAGCGAGTTCAGGGCGCATCCCTCATCGGTTCGAGGGAAGACACGACGGTAATCGGATGGCGAGAAAGCGTTAGATGTTCATGGTGACCAGCAGCACCATCAAAACCCTCTGGGCTCCGGCCGCCGTGGTGATGACAGGATTCGCCTTTAATGTCGCGGCCGCTCCGCCCACACCCATCACCGCCCTTGAACCCTGGAAACCTGGGGACGGCCATTGGGGACGGTAGCCGTGTTTCTGGCCGGCTCTCAAGGCGGCGAAGCCGGAACGCCCTTGCCTGGGCCCGCCCGCAGGATAGAATCATCGAAGCGGCCGGCGGTGGTCGCGGGCCGCTTCGCAAGCGGCCAATCCGAGTCTCCGGGAGGAGGACGAACCGATGCGCACGATCCTGCTTACCGCCCTGGCGGCGAGTGTCTTGTCGGCGACGGTCCTGGCGGCCGACAACGCACCGCCCGCGGGGTTCAAAGCGTTGTTCAACGGCAAGGACTTCACGAACTGGCAGGCCAAACGGGGCAAGCCCGAGTCCGAAGCAGACAGGGCCAAGTGGCTGCAGCACTGGAAGGCCGAAGGCGGCATCATCCGGTTCGACGGCCAGGGCCCCAACCTCTGGACGAGCAAGACGTTCAAGGACTTCGTCCTGATGGTCGATTGGCGGTTCCCGAAACCGGGCGACAGCGGCGTCTTCATCCGTGGCAACTCGAAGAGCCAGATCAATATCTGGTGCAACGACATGGGCTCAGGCGAAGTCTGGGGATACCGGACCGACGGCAAGCAGCCGGAGGCCGTCCGGAAGGCCTGCACGCCGCTGAAGAAAATGGACAAGCCCGTCGGCCAGTGGAACACGTTCGTCATCACCATGAAGGGCGACCGTCTGACGGTTGAACTCAACGGCGAGGTCGTCATCCGAAACGCCCAACTGCCGGGTGTGCCGCCCGAAGGCGAGATCGCCCTGCAGCGGCACGGCAATCCGATCGAGTTCCGAAACATCTATATCAAGGCGCTGCCGCAGGCCAAGACCGACGACCCGGTGCAGGCGGTCATCGAGGCGGTGGAAAAGAGCAGTATCGACCGCCGCATCCGGCTGCTCGCGCCCGAGAAGGCCAGGCGGTTGGCCGAACTCGTCCGGAAGGCCAAACCGCGCCTCGTGGTCGAGGGCGGAACCGCCATCGGCTACTCGGCGCTCTGGATCGCGCGGGAACTCAAGGCGGCAGGGCGCGGCAAACTCATCACCATGGAAATCCTGCCCGAACTCGCACGCGAGGCACAGGCCAACCTCAAGAAGGCGGGCCTCGAGGACTACGTGACGGTGAAGATCGGCGACGCCCGAAAGATGGTCAAAGACATCAAAGGGCCCATCGATTTCGTCTTTCTCGATTGCCATCCGCCGAACTACTATCCGTGCTTCATCGGCCTGGAAGACCGACTCCGACCCGGCGCCGTCGCCGTGGCCGACAACGCCGGCTACGGCGCGCGCGGCATGGCCGACTACACCAAACACGTCCGCTCCAAATACAACAGCCACATCGAATGGTTCGACATCAACCTCCCCTGGTCCAAGCGCGACGCCATCGAAGTAACGATCATCGAGCCGCCGAAGGGGAAGAAGGAGTAGGGCGAGCGCATTTCGGAATGCGGAATGCGGAATGCGGATTCAACGGCAACGGGTTTGGACACGTTCGGCGGGTGGCATGGTCATCCCGAAGGGTGACCATGTTCCGACCTTCCCCCCCGCGCTACCTCTCCAGCGGCGTCGTCGGCCAAGCGTTGAGCCGCCGATTCCTGGCTCCGAGCCATGCAGCCCTGCCGCCGAAAGGTTCGCCGCCTTGAGGACCGACCAGAAACATGGGTGCGTCCCGAGGTTCCAGGTTTCCCGGGTTTCAGGACGGGTTCTTACGCCGCCCAATCCTCGATGGTGAGTGCCAAGTCGCCCCCTAGCACCTCTTGGATGCGCTTCATCTTATCGTGTGTTACAAGCACTAGGTTGCGCTCAAGGGCCTGAGCCGCCAGCCAGAGGTCGTTCTCGTCGATTCCTAGTTCAAGGGCCGTAACCGGGTCCTTGAGTTGCTCTGGGCGAAGCTTCTTGCCCTTCTTCCTCTTCGGAGCGAACTTCTCAAAAAGCCTGGCTCGCAAGGGACCGTAGTACAGCGTCGTTGCCTTGCCCACATCGTACGCGATGGGGACATGTTCTTTGAGGAACTTCTTATAGGTCTGCTGTATGGGAGAGCCCGCACGTGGCGATGCTGCGCGATGGCCGAACTCGATCTCTCCCAGGACAATGACGGAGGTTCTCAGAAGGTCGCTGCTTTCAAGAGCGTCCACATGGTCGATAACCCGGCTATGCCCAGGTTCATCGTGGTTGTCGAACCACAGGCTGAGGATATTCGTGTCGAGGAGGTATCCGCGCGTCACTCGCCAAAGTCCTCGCTAGCGCGCCGTAATGCCCGGAGCAGGGCCGGGTCCCTAGCCGGTTCGTATCGATCTCGCAGGGCACCGGCCGTTGACCGTTGGTAATCCTCCGAAAGGTACTCGTGCAGGCTGATGCAAGGCTCGAAGTCATCCGGGAAATACTCACAGAACCCGAATGCGACTCCTGTCCTTTGCCAGCCTCGGAAGAGGTCCAGCACTTGTCTCTCGTGTCTCGGTGGAAGGTCGTATAGCCGGAGCACTTCGGCGTCCAGGCGGGTGATGAGGTGGACCATGTTGTGCTCTTCTGGCTCGGTCTGGGCGAGAGTCCCTGACGGACGGAGTGCCGCGTCCAAGTATGCGCGTGCTGCAGTAACCACGCGCCGGATTTCCGATTGCGAAACATTGGGGATCGGAACAGAACGCACCAGCCGCACAAGGTTATCCCTCTTCATGGTGTGGGCGTGCACACAGGCGCTAAAAAGGGGCGAGTTACACAAGGCCCAAAGGAAATCGATTGGCAGGTCCTCCGAGAGGGAGCGTATTGCCACGAACCTGCTTGTTACGACGTGCCCCTCTGGATCCAAAAAGGCCTTCACGCGCCATGGCCCCCTGCTAGCACGGCCATAGTTCAGGAGTATCTGTTCACGGCCTTCCTCGGGAATCCCTGCTCCCACATCGCGCAGAACTTCAGGGGAGACGTTTATCCAGACCTCCTCCGGACGCTTATGGATGAACACATCCCTACCAAGGCAGACGAAACCTTTCCGGGAGCCGGCGAAACGACGCCGACTCCAGCGGATTACACCCTCCGGGAGGCTCGCTTCTGGCTTGAATGAGAGGCCTTTTCCCACCTCGGCAGCATCCCCGAACCTTGGAAGGTGACTCAGGTACTGCCAGACGGCATGCAGTTCGGGCACGAAGAGGCCGCACGATTCATCCTCGGCGAGCCAGCGCTGCCGGATCTGCGCTTGCGACGAGACCTCATAACGGGCCTTGAAGCCTGGCATATCCCAATCACGAACCCGGCGATAGCGCAGGGACACCTGGGCGCTTCGCTTTCGTGGCGGCCTGCGGCCGAGGAGAAGGGCTGACTCGGCGCCCGAGAACTTGAACACCTTGTCGGGAAGCAGGCAGATTTCCCGCAGTTCAAATTCTTCGGCAATCAGCCGCCTGAGAGAAAACGCGGCAGGGTTATGCAGCAGGCTCTGCGGAACGACAAGCCCAAACACTGCCCCGGGTCTCAGGTGGGGGAGGGTACGCGCCAGCACCTCGGCGGCTTTGTTATTCTGTTGCAGCCCGCAGTACCCCTTCCGCTCCGACGTGCTGAAGTTCTCAAAGGGCGGATTCGCCAGCAGGATCGTGCACTGCGTTGCGCGTTCTTGGACGCCCTGTCCGTGGAACACGTCTTCTTGTTGTAGGTCCCATCCATTGGGGTTCGGGATGTCCGCAAGCGTTAAGGACAGCCGGGCGATCTCCAGGGCGAACGGGTCCAAGTCAATCCCATGTAGCCTGCTCTGGAAGTAGCGATGGCGCCGAGCAGGGCCATCAAGGCTGTCTGGGAGTATTTCCCTCATGGCCCTCATGGCGGACACAAGGAACACCACCGCGCCACAGGCGGGCTCGAACACGTGGCGGTCGTTGGGCGGAATCTTCTCAATCCAAGGGAGGAGTTGCCACACGAGGTAGTCCGCAATGTAGGCCGGGGTGCTGTGGGTTCCCAGGTGCGTGCGCGTCTGTTTCGATATGAGCGCGCTTTCGTACACGTAGGCCAGCGACTCGGTTGTGGCGTGGCTGAGGGAGGCGTGCTCGTCAATGGCTTCAGCGACTCCCTGAAGTGCTTCACGCTCGCGCGCTGTCCCCGTTGAGACCGGCCGCGCGCCGTAGTGCTGCGCCAGAGATGAAAAGACCTGGTCAACGTCAGTAAGCGCCACGTCGGAGAAACCGGGCACTTGCTTATCGCGAAGGATCTTGGCCGCCACGAGCCAGAAGACCGTCTGGAGAAGCCAGTGGCCCTTCTCATCCGTTATCTCATCCAGCCCAAGCGTGCCCTTGAGATCGCGGACACCCCGCTCAATGAGGCTCGTCAACCGGTCGCCGATCTCGCTCTCGACCACGGCCATGAGCCCAACGTCCACAAAGTCCAACTGGTAAGACCTCTGGAAGAGCCCGCGCGTCTTGGCCTCGTAAACGCGGGACGGCCTGAGATCGCCGCGGTTCTTGGCGAAGAATCTTTGAATTGTCGAGGCATCGATGGCTTGTATTTTTTCGGGTTCGTCAACCTTCTGCATCCATTGCTCGATGCCCGTTGTGGAGCAGGTGAAGACGATGGGCGCGCCAGTCTGTCGGCATTTGCGGACGGCGGTTGCTGGGCCATCCGATGGTTCCAGTACGGCGATGCAGGCTGAGCGCGCATCAGCGGGGCGCTCGGCGAAAGCGACCAAGGGTACCTCCTGCCCTTCGCCGAAACGGAAGCGCTCCTTCAGGAGGGGCGCACTGTATCCACACGCCCTCAGATGAGGCTTCAAGTCAGAGGCGCGCACTGCTAGCGGTGCAGGAATGGCTGCCTCGCCTCCCAGGATTGCCGGATCTCCCCCGCGTCATTTGTACTTTTCGGTAATATCCGTCCCGCGTCAAGAGGAATTTGAGGCTGTTGGGTGCCACGGCAGGGAAGATGACCGGGAGTTCCGCTCCCGGCTCGATGCTCGCGTCTCGATGATCCATGAGGCGCACCGGCGGGCCGGCCGCCGGTGGCGCCCGGCGCGGGTTGACGGCGTGGGGGTGGCGTGGTAACGTCCTTCTCGTGCGGGGGCGCGTTGGGGCGCAGGCGCTGAGACCTGCCGCCAGGCGCAGGACAGGCGCAGGACAGGCGCGGGACATGCAGCGGACAGGGCGTTGTATCCCCGGAATCGCCTCGCTCGGAAAGGAGCGGCCGATGAAGTCGGTGTGTCTGAGTTGGCTCCTCGTCACGGTGGGTGTGGTGGCGACCGCGGCGGGCGCCGGGAGGCCGGCCGGCCTGTACGAGCGAATCGCCTGGGCCTACATGGACGGACAGTGGGAGGAACTCGCCTCGGCCCTGGTCGCGGCCGAGAGGAGCGGTGCGTCGCTGACCGCGTCGCAGCGGGCGGATGTGGCCTACGTCCGTCAGGCCCTGGCCGAGTGTCGACCCGCCTGGTGGCTGTCGTGCAAGTCGGACCGCAAGACCGAGATCCGCCACACGCTCTGGGGCAAGCCGTTCCCGGCCACGTTCGACCCCGCGGCCAAGCAGGGGCTGAACATGCGTTTCGGGCGATCCGAGAGAACGGCCACGCTGAAGTGGAACGGGACGGAGATGGACAGCCGCGAGAAGGGCGAGTACGGCTTCCTCCGCGGCGACATGGTCAACATGAGCGTCTGGGGGTTGCTCGGAACCGCCCAGGTGTACGCGTCGGTTCCGATGGACACGCTTCGGAAGGCGGACGAGCGGTCCAAGATGCGTCTGCAGCGGTTCCTGGCGTTCCGCGGCAACGTGACCTCGCTATACCACTCGGGCCCGCCGGGTCGGCGGTATGCCCTGCACATCTACCTGGCGGCCTTCCTGGACCGATACGGCAAAGGTCCGCTGGCCGGATGCCGACGCGCGGTCGGGGCGATGCTCCTGTGCGAGGTCCTGAAGGAACCGTCGAGGTACCCCAGTCTGGCGCTGCCCAAGTCGTTGCCGGCCGAGGACGCCGAGAAGCAATTGGGTCGCCACTTCAAGTTCCGGATCGGACGGAACAGCCACTGGACGATCGCAGAAGACCGGTCCTACCGCGAGGCCCTGAAGGCCTTCGTCGGCGCCAACGGCAACGTCCTGGATACCGAGAGTGTGATTCTGCCGAATCGGCTGGCGTTTTCCCTGGACGACGAGAAGGACGCGTCCTTGCGGCCGAAGCGCGACGCGTGGATCAAGAGCCGCTTCGATGCCGCCCGCGGGCAGTAGCATGATTGCCGGGGCACGTCCAAGGCCGCCGGTTGTTCACTGTGCGTCCAGCAGGGTGAGGACGATGTAGCGGACGTCGATGACCTGGCGGCCGGGGATATCGACGGCGCGGAGCGTGAGGTCGCCGCGGCCGGCGTTCAGGCGCATCGTGCCCAGCCGAAGCGGCTTGAAGTCCTTCACATACGATTCGCCCCTGGGCGTCCGGTCGTGGGCTTTGCCGACGAGCGGCGGGTCGTGTGCCTCGGTCACCTTGGCGCGAAGACGACCCTGGCCGAAGGACAACTCGACCGTGGACCCGAGGTCCTCCTTGGCGCACGTGTAGTAGAGGACCGCCTCGTACCGGCCGGCGGTGGCGACCTTGATGTCCCACGTCATGCGGTCGTCGGGGCCGGTCCAGTGGGTGAAGAAGGAGCAGTTGGGCGGCCGGGCGCTTCGCCGGATACCCCCGTGCGGGACGCCGTCGCGGGCCGGCAGGTGCGTGACCGGAAACTCCGGGTAGCCGACGGGGAACGGGCGGTTGTCCTTGCCCAATCCGGGCAGCAGTTCTTCCCGCCACTTCTTTGCCGCCTGAGACAACCGGCGGGTGACGTCCGGGTGCTGTTTGGCCACGTCTCGGTTCTGGCCGGGGTCGGCCACCATGTCGTAGAGTTTCCCTTTGGCGTCGAGGCGGTACCGCTGGGTGCGCACGCTCACGCGGCCCCTCCAATGGGAGAAGATCATGCGGTCTGGCCAGTCGCGTGCGGCCCCCAGGAGGAGCGGCTTGACGCTGGCGCCGTCGAGCGTTTTGTCGCCGACGATCTGGATGCCGGCCATATCGGCCAGCGTGGGCAGCAGGTCGATTGCGCCGGCGATCTGCGGGATCTTCGTCCCCGGCTTGATGTGCTTCGGCCAACGTGCAAAGCACGGCGACCGAACGCCGCCTTCGTCGGTCGAGCCCTTCTTGCCTCTCATCCCGGCGTTCCAGCGCCAACCGTTCGGGCCGTTATCGCTGAAATAGATCACGATCGTGTCGTCGGCCAGGTGGAGCGTTTCGAGGCTCTTGAGGATGCGCGCCACGTTCCAATCGATGTTCTCGCACATCGCCAGGGCGGCCCGGGTGTGCGGCAGGTTCTCTTTGGCGGGGTCCCGGTGCCGCATCCCGAGTTCGGCGCCGTCGAACTTCTTGAAGAAGCGGTCGGGCACCTGCATCGGGCTGTGCGGCGTGTTGTAGGGCAGGTAGCAGAAGAACGGGCGGTCGCGATTGGCTTCGATGAACTTCAGGGCGTGGTCCGTCAGGTCGTCGATGATGAACCCCTTGCCGCGCACCAGTTTGCCGTTGTGCTCCAACTGCGGGCTGAAGTAGTGGCCCCAGTGGCCGGAGCAGAAGCCGTAGAACTCGTCGAAGCCGCGGGCGTTGGGGTGATACGGCCACTGCATGCCGTTATGCCATTTGCCGAAGGCGGCGGTGGCGTAGCCGGCGGCCTTGAACGTCTGGGCGATCGTCTTTTCGTCCAGGTCGAGGCGTTCGCCGCCCGTCGAGGTGCTGTACACGCCGCCGCGCGGGTGATAGCGACCGGTGAGCAGTTCCGCCCGCGTCGGCGAGCACACCGGGCAGACGTAGAACCGGTCGAACGTGGCCCCATCGCGGCCGAGCGAGTCGATGGTCGGCGTGTGCAGGTTGGTGTTGCCATGGACGCTCAGGTCGCCGAAGCCTTGGTCGTCGGTCAGCACGAGGACCACGTTGGGCCGCCTGGCCCCGGACCCGGCCGACGCCGGCAAGCGTCTCGCACCCAGCGCCATCGCGCCGAACGCCGCATACTTGAGGAAGTCGCGTCTGCGCATGTTAGTCATCTCACTTTCTTCTTCGTGGCCGGTTTCCCGGGATTGGACGGCTTGACGTTGCGCGCGCCGGCGCCCGGCTTGTCGACGTCGCCGATGTCCGCGCGGGCATGGTCTGCCAGTTTGAGAAGGTCGGCGACCACGTCGGGGTGCACGTCGGCGACGTCCCGGGTCTCGGACACGTCGGCCTCCAGGTCGTAGAGTTCCGGCCTGGTGACGGGCTTCTTGTCGACGACATAGCCGTACGATCTGCGCCGGTCCGGGAGGGCGAGTTTCCACTTGCCCTTGCGTACGGCGTGCAGGTCGCCGCGGACATGGTAGAGGAACGTCTCGCGCGCGCCCGCGTCGGCCTTGCCGGCGATCAACGCGCTCTGGTCGACGCCGTCGATGACGCGATCGGGCGGCGCCTTGGCGCCCGCAAGGGCCGCGAACGTGGGCAGGACGTCCAGAGTGGCCATCATGGCGTTGCTCTCCCTGCCCGCGGGCACCCGGCCCGGCCCCCAGACGATGGCCGGCACGCGGAACCCGCCTTCCCAACTCGATCCCTTGCCGTCGCGCAGCGGCTTGGCGCTGCCGCCGCGCGGGCCCTTGCTCAGCCACGGACCGTTGTCGCTGGTGAACAGGACGATGGTATTCTTGTGGATTTCCAGTTCCTTAAGCGTATCGATGAGGCGGCCGACGTTGTGGTCGATCTCCTCGATCACGTCGCCGTAGATACCGCCCTTGCTCTTGCCGCGGAATCGCTCCGACGCGCCGATCTTGACGTGCGGCATGGTGTAGGCGAGGTAGAGGAAGAACGGCGAGTCCTTCTTTGCCCTGACAAACGCGATCGCCTCGTCGGTGTACAGGCCGGTCAGTTCGCCCATGTCGGACGTTTCGCGGAGGGCTTTACGGTTGCGCCACAGTTTGACCTTCCCACGATCGTTGGCGCCGAGCGTGCCGAAGTAGTGGTCGAAGCCCTGCGAGTTCGGCACGCGGTCTTGAACGTATCGACGTCCCGAGATGTCCCACTTTCCGATGCAGCACGTGGCATAGGCGGCCTGTTTGAGCACCTCGGCCACCGTGACCTCGTCGGTGGACAGCGACCATCCGCCGGTCTGCCTGGCCACGCGGGGCGGGTAGCAGCCCGTCATCAGCGCGCACCGGGCGGGCCCGCACACCGGCTGGGAGTAGAAACTCGTCAGTCTCAGGCCTTCCTTCGCGAGGCGGTCCAGGCGTGGCGTGCGAATCGTCTCCGACCCGAAACACCCCACGTCGGCATAGCCCTGGTCGTCGGTGAAGAGGATGACGAAGTTCGGCTTGCCTGCCGGCTGCGACGTTGCAGCACCGCGAGCCTGGCCGGTACAACCCGGCATGACCATCGCAGCCGCGCCGAGTCCCGCCATTCTGAGGAAACCACGTCGGTTCATAACTTGCTCCTTCCGCAACCAGTGGCAGCGCCGGGGATTTGTGCAACAGGCTCTCCTCCCCATTCATATACTCTTTGTACAATCGCGGGATCTGCTGTTCGGTCGGCGATTCGGCGATAACCAGTCGAGAACGGGCAGCCGCCGTTTGGCCCGCCTTGCCGTGACGGCCGCAAGCCGGGGGGCTGCCGGCGCCAGCACGATTGCCAAAGCCTACGTTCGCATTCACGAACCGCGGTCTCCGTTGCGCAGGTTCAATTCGTACTTTCGGGTGAGTCCGTCGAGCATCATGGTCACGAGCGTACTGC